>CAZGWJ010000023.1:0-33989 GCA_964529445.1 uncultured bacterium | reverse complement strand
TGCTGAAGGACCTGGACTCGAGGTGGCCGGTGGAGGACGACGTGCCCTGGGACGGACGGAACCTGAAGGGCGAGACGGTGGCCTCGGGCATCTACATCGTGTATCTCCAATCTTCCCGCTATGTGCGGACGGCGACCTTCCTGGTCCTTCACTAGCGGATCGCCAGACCTTTCCCATACCGGCCAAGATCCCGCTCCGGCCGCGCCGGGGCACCCGGAGGGTCCAGGAAGGCCTTGCCCCGTTCTTTCTCTTTGTGGGTCCCCGAGTCTCCCCGCTACAATCGCCCCATGGGTTCCACTCCGACCTTCGTCCATCTGAACGTCCATTCCCAGTACTCGCTCCTGGAGAGCACCGTCCGCTTGGACGCGCTGGTCCGCCGGGCTAGGGAATTGAACATGCCGGCCGTGGCCTTGACCGACACGTTCAACCTCTTCGGGGCGGTCCATTTCTACCGGCAGGCCCTGGCCCACGGGGTGAAGCCCATCCTGGGATGTGAGGTCGGCGTGGCCCCGGAGTCGCGCTTCGAGAAGTCGAATCCCCACGGGCGCCCCGACGCGGCCTACCGGCTGATCCTCCTGGCCGAGAACAACGAGGGTTACGCCAACCTGGTACGCCTTTGTTCCCTGGCTCAACTCGAGGGATTCTTCCACGTACCGCGGGTCGACAAGAAGCTTTTGGCCGCCCATTCGAAGGGCCTCATCGCCCTCTCCTCCTGCCTGGAGGGGGAGGTTTCGGGATTCATATTGAAGGACGAGATCCCCCTGGCGGTGAAAGCCGCCGAGGAGTATCGCGAGATCTTCGGCAAGGGTTCCTTCTTCCTGGAGATCCAGGACCACGGCCTTCCCGGGGAACGCAAGGTGGTCGCCTCACGGCTTGAGGTATCCCGGCAGACGGGCATCCTTCCGGTGGCCACCAATGGCGTCCGATATCTGCGTCGGGAAGGCGCGAAAGCCCAGGAGGCCCTTTTATGCCTGGGCAAGGGGATGACCCTTGGGGATCCGGCCCATCCGGTGCAGGGGCCGCCCGAGTATTTCCTGAAGTCCGCGGAGGAGATGTCCGACGTCTTCCGGTCCCTGCCCGAGGCCCTGACTCGCGCGGTGGAAATCGCCGAACGCTGTCATGTCGAGATGGATTTCAAGAAGACCCGCATGCCCGGGTTCCCGGTTCCCGCGGGGGGTGAGAGCGAGAACCAGTTCCTGGAGCGGCTCTGCCTGGAGGGGTTGGCCCGCCGTTACGGGGCGCAGGCCCCCGCCGAGGTGGAGCGGCGGTTGGTGGACGAGATCCGGACCATCGAGAAGACGCGTTTCTCGGGGTATTTCCTCATCGTCTGGGATTTCATCCGGCACGCCCGCGAGGCGGGCATCCCCGTGGGGCCTGGCCGGGGAAGCGCAGCGGGTTCGCTCGCCGCCTATTGCCTGGGCATCACCGATGTGGATCCCATCCGGTACGATCTCCTGTTCGAGCGGTTCATCAATCCCGAGAGGGTCAGCGCGCCCGACATCGACGTGGATGTTTCTGACCGGGACCGCGGTAAGGTCCTGAGGTACATCCGGGAGCGCTATGGGGAGGATCGGGTGGCCGCCATCGTCACCTTCGGGACCATGGCGGCCCGGGCGGTCGTCCGCGACATGGGTCGGGTGCTGGGCCTGGCTCCTGGTGACGTGGACCGGATCGCCAAGCTGGTTCCGCCGGAACCCCATATCACCCTGGAGGAAGCGATCGGGCGGAATGCCGAACTCAAGTCCCTGGCTTCTTCGTCCGGCCCGGCCCGGGAGCTCCTGGAATATGCCCGCGCCCTGGAAGGTCAGATCCGTCACGTCTCCACCCATGCGGCCGGCGTCCTCATCGGCGATGAGCCGTTGGTCGGCCTTGTTCCCCTCTGCCGGGGTGCGGGCGACGAGGTCCTGACCCAATACGACATGGATTCCTTGAAGGAGGTGGGCCTTCTCAAGCTCGACGTCCTGGGGTTGCGGACCCTCACGGTCATCGAGGACTGTCTCCAATTGGTGGAAGGCACGAGCGGAAGGAGGCCGGACCTTTCACGGGCCGAACTCGATGACCCCGTCACCTACGCCCTCCTGAGGGAGGCCCACACCCTGGGGGTCTTCCAGCTGGAATCGCGGGGCATGAGGGATTACCTCCGGAAACTCGAGCCTTCCGGCATCGAGGACCTGATCGCCCTTCTGGCCCTCTACCGTCCGGGTCCTTTGGGCTCGGACATGGTGGATGACTTCATCCGCCGGAAGAAGGGGCAGGTGAAGGTTTCCTACCCGCATCCCCTGCTGGAGCCCATCCTGAAGAACACCTACGGTGTCATCCTGTACCAGGAGCAGGTCATGCGCATCGCCGCGGACCTGGGCGGCTTCACCCTGGGCCAGGCGGACCTTCTGCGCCGGGCCATGGGCAAGAAGGATCCCGAGGAGATGGAAGCGGCCCGGGGGCGCTTCAAGACGGGAGCGCGGGCGAGGGGGATTCCCGAGGGCACCGCGGAGGCCGTCTTCGACCAGATGGCCAAGTTCGCCGGGTACGGATTCAACAAGTCCCACAGCGCGGCCTATGCGATGCTCGCCTTCCAGACCGCCTATCTCAAGGCGCATCACGGCCCGGAATTCATGGCGGCCCTCCTGACCAGCGAGATCGGCGACCAGGACCGGATCGCGCGATACGCGTACGAATGCCGGAGGATGGGCATCCCTCTCCTGCCGCCTGACGTCAACGAGAGCTCGGATACGTTCACGGTCACCCCGGCCGGGCAGGTGCGTTTCTCGCTTCTGGCACTGCGCAACGTGGGTGCGCCCGCCGTGAAGGCCATCCTGGAAGCCCGGGAGGCCGGGGGCGCTTTCCCGGATCTCTTCGCTTTCTGCCGCCGGGTGGACATGAGGGTATTCAATCCGCGCATGCTCGCGAGTCTCGTCCAATCGGGCGCTTTCGACGCGGGGGGCGCGAGGCGGTCGCAGATGATGGAGGCCGTCGAACGGGTGGCTCGACAGGCCTTGAACCTTCAGAACGACAAGGCGCGGGGACAGACCTCCCTGTTCGATCCCGGACAGGGGGCGGGGGAGGAGGCCGCTTTCCAGCCCCTGGAAGAGGCGCCGTCCCCGTTGCTCCTCCGGTGGGAGAAGGAATCCCTCGGCTTCTACTTGTCGGGGCATCCGCTCTCACAGCACGAGGCCGAACTCGAGCATTACACCGTCCCCCTGGGGGAGGCGGCGGAGCGGCCGGACGGGGTCCAGGTTCGCGTGGCCGGATTGGTCCGCTCGGTTCAACCGGGAAGGACGAAACGCTCCAACGAAGACTACGCGCGTTTCCAGGTTGAGGATCTCCACACGCATCTCGACGGGGTGGCTTGGCCGGAGGTGTACCGGAAGGCCCGGAATCTCCTGGCCGCGGAGCGCCTGGTGGCCGTCCTGGGGGTGATGGACCAATCGGGGAACACCCCGCAGCTCGTAGCCCAGGAGGTCATCGGCTTGGAGGAGATGGCGGAGAAATGGGCACGTTCCGTGGTCTTGACGGTGAACCTGGTGGGGGTGGACGAGCGGTTGCTGGAGCGCTTGAAGGAATTGTGCGCCCGCTATCCTGGGAGCGCCCGGGTCACCTTCCACCTTCAATCCCCCCACCTGGGCGAGGTGAGGGTCGAGGCAGGAGAGGAGCGCAAGGTGCGGCCCACGGGGGAATTCCTCGAGGAGGCTGTCCTGCTCCTGGGGGAGGATTCCGTGGAGATCGAAATGTAGCGTTTCCGCGGGGCGGTTCCGGAAGGTGGGCTATCGGGCTCCGGACGACGGGTTCCTCAATTGCCGGGCCTTCATCAGGTCCCGCAAGGCGTCCTCCGTGCGGCCCATCTGCTGGAGGACCAGGCCCCGGACTTGGTAAGCCTCGGCACTCGCGGTGTTTCCCTGGACCGCCTGATCGAGGAGAAGCAATGCGAAATCGCCGTCCCCCCGCAGGTACTCGTCGGTCGCCAACTGGGCCAGGGCCTTCGCCGTGAAATCGGAAGTCAAGCCGAAGGAGTCGGACAGGACCCGGCGCGCCTCATCCCTTCGGTCGCTTCGCAGGAGCGCCACCGCCCATTGCACCTTGAAGAAGGGGCTTTCCGGGGCCAGTTCCACGGCCCGCCGGCCCGCCCGTTCGGCCGCCGCCAGCAGATCCTCCTGTCGCGTTTCCCTCCAGAGGGCCAACAGGATTCGTTCCCGGTTGTTGTGGTAATACGCGTTGTACGGGCTCATGACGAGGGAACGGTCGTAGTTCTCAAGGGCCTTCCTCAACCAGGTGGCGGATCCCTCGCTCACGAGGCCGGCCTTGCGTTCGTAGGCGAGGCCCAGGTAGAGGCGGTATTTCACCTCGAGAGGCATCAGGTCGACGGCCCGGCGGTTCATCGCCACGCCGTATTCCGTGTAAAGAGCCTTTTCCCTTTCCCCGAGGGATTTTCCGGCGGACTGGACGTAGTCGAGGGCCGAGGACCCGTGACCGAAGGCCACGTCGGCCGTGAGACGGATCAAGGACGCGATGGAGACGGAAGCGAGGAGCAGGACGGCCAACGTCCGCCGCAGGACCGGGGAAAACCGCGGGTTCCGTTGTTCCTGCGGTTGAAGGGCGGAGGCCGAGGCCAGGCAGAAGAACCACAGGAGATTGATGGCGGCCACCCCGAAGGAGAAGAGATTCTGGACCTGATAGGCCAGGGCGCAGGAGGCGAGTCCTGCGAGCGTCCAGCGCGAACGGGGTCCGGCGGGATCCCACGCTTTTCGGATGGCCCCGATGAAGAGCAGGAGCACGGCGATCTGGGCCGCGAGACCCAGCAGGCCCGTGGCGGCCGCCGCCTGGAGCCACTCATTGTGGGCGGTTCGGGAGGAGACGAAGATCCCGTCGATGCGGTTGAACTCATGGCCGGAATAGGCGGGAAAGGCGATCTTGAAGGTGTCGAGGCCCACGCCGAGGATGGGATTCTCCCGCACCATGGCCAGGGCCGGCTTCCAGATGTGCAGTCGGGAAGTCCCGAGACTGCCGGTGAAGTCCAGGACCGTGTCTCCCAGCCGACGGAGGAAGGCGAGGTTCAGGGCCAGGGCCAAGCTCGTGGCGGCGACGGGCACGCCGATCCGCAGGACGGGGTGGATCCGGCGGACCCACGTGCCCGCGCGATCGCGGAGGTCGCGGTCCAGGAGGATGAAGGCCGGGATGGCGGCCAGGCCGACGAACGCCGCCAGGAATCCTCCGCGACTCCCGGTCCGGACAAGTCCCAGGAGAAGAAGCGTCCCGGCGATCCCCAGGTGGGGCCAGGATGCAAGACGGCCGAACCTCACGAGGGCGATGCACAGGAACGTCCACCCGAAGGCGATGGCGGGACCCGTGGGGGGCTGGCCGGGGTCGCCGCCGAAAAGGGCAGCTCCCCGGCTGGTACCGGCCAGGAGGAAGATCGAACCCATCAAGGCGAGGGAAGGGAAGATCGCGTACCCCCTAGCCGCTGGAGCGGGCGGCGGGTCATAGGCGTGGCGGCCGGAGATCAGCAGGACGAGCGGAAGGCACATGGCCAGGTAGGCGGCCAGGAAATTGGGATTACCGAGGGAGGCGAAATCGCGGTTACCGATGACCGATTCGGGGTTCCATTGGACGAAGTCGAAACCGGCGTGCTGTCCCAATGCGTAGAGCGAGGAAAGGAAGGCGGCCAGCAGGAAGAAGAAGAGCGTCTTCTTGATAAGACGGTCCGTCAGCGAGGATGAGAGCGCGAAGAACCACAGGAGATAACAAGCCGATGTCATGAGACCCGAGAAGTTCTCGTAATCCCCGAGGAGGCTGGTTCGCCAGCTCAGGGAGGTCCCGGGGAGGGAGGCGGCGGTCTGGACCGTGAACAGGACGAGAAGCCCGGTCGCGAGGGGGGAGAGCCGGGGGATCCCCTTGAGGGCGAGCATCAACGCGAAGGCGGCGGTGCCCGTGACCGCCAGGAACGTCAACTTGGGAAGCTCGAACTGGTCCCGGCCGTCCACGAAGAAGAGCAACGGCGTCATCAAGGCCGCGAAGGGCGGAAGAAGCTCGAAAATCCTTTCAAATACGCGCGTTTTGAACAAGAATTTACACCTCGGTTGCTGATCGGGTAGAAGGTTGCCGACATCCGCCGCCCGTTCCTGAATACGGCAGCTTCGATCATCATCGTACGACTCGCGGGGTCCTCGTGGATAAATTTCCGCACGAGGCCCGGAATCCAATTTTTTCTTGACATATGATACAGGGGATTTATACTTTCAGCAAAGTTCGTAACAAACGAGGAAAGGTGGTGATATTTCAAATTGAACGCACTTGGTACGCATCTTTTGATCGAGTTCTACAACTGCGATCGAAAGGCTCTAGATGACGAGAAGTTCGTGACGAAACTTTTCGTTGATGCTGCCAGAAAGGCCAAAGCCACGGTCGTGGAACAGGTCTTTCACAAGTTCAACCCTCACGGCGTGAGCGGGGTCGTTGTCATTTCGGAATCCCATCTCGCCGTCCATACCTGGCCCGAATACGGTTATGCCGCTGTGGATGTCTTCACTTGCGGCTCCGAGATCGATCCGTGGATCGCCGAGAAAGTGATCCGCGACGGTTTGAAAGCGGAGAATTCCACCGCGATCGAGATGAAGCGCGGGACCCTTCACCTACCCAAAGGGCAGCTATCTCATAAACCCGGCACAGTAGCGACCGCCAAGTAACCGATCCGGTTACGGTTGTCGCTTTTTTTGTGCCTGTGTGCCTCAATAGGTGGTACTGTCACTTTGCGGACACACAAGGCACATAAGGGGATTTTTGTCGCCTGAATTAGCCCGAAAAGGTGGAGACATGGAGAACCCGAATCCGTTTTGGCATATCGAGTATTACTCACAGGATGAAGCGCACATGCGCGGCATCTCGAAGATTTACGCCTCCGAGAGGACGCCCTACCAGAAGGTGGAGGTCATGTATTCGACCCATTACGGGAAGTGCCTGATCCTGGACGGACATATGCAGTCCGCCCAGGGTGACGAGTTCATCTACCACGAGAACCTGGTCCATCCTGCCATGGTTTCTTGCCCCAAGCCGAAGAAGGTGTTGATCGTCGGAGGGGGCGAGGGAGCCACCCTTTACGAGGTGCTTCGTCACAACACCGTTGAGAAATGCTGGATGATCGACATCGATCAGCGGGTCGTCGAGTTGTGCGACCAGTACATGCCCGAGTGGCATCGGGGCGCCTTCAAGGACAAACGCACCGAACTGCGTTTCGAGGATGGGCGGAAGTTCCTTGAGAATTCCAAGGAAACCTTCGACGTCATCATCATCGACATCCCGGAACCCGTCGAGGCGGGACCGGCCTACCTCCTTTACACCGTCGAGTTCTACCGTCTCGTGCAGTCGAAACTTTCCGAAGGCGGCATCATCTCCCTGCAATCCGGTTGTTCGGCCGAGAAGGAGATCGGTTGCCTGGCCGCCATCCACCGCACCTTGAAGCAGGTGTTCCCGCTGGTCTATTCCTGGCCGGCCAACGTTCCCTCCTTCGACATCCCCTGGAGCTTCACGATGGCGTCCAAGACGCTGGACCCGAAGCTCCTCAAGCGCGACGACGTGGATCGCATCCTGAAGGAACGAGGCGTCTCGGGTCTGCGTTACTACGACGGTGAGACCCACGAGGGTCTTTTCTTCCTGCCCCGTTACATGAGGCGGGGCATCGAGGACATGAAGATCATCATCGAGGACAGCAAGCCGCTCACCTACAAGATGAGCGGCGACCAGAAACCCCTCGGCTGATCCGGATGCCGCTCTACCAGCAGCAGAACCGCGTCCCCCTCTACGACGCGCTCGTTCAGTATGCCGATGAGAAGAAGATCTCCTATCACACGCCCGGGCACAAGCACGGCCAGGGCATCCCCAAACCGTTCCGTAAGTTCGTGGGCGAGAAGGTCTTCCGCATGGACCTCTCCGTCATGCAGGAGGTGGATTCCCTGCACGAGCCCTCTTCCGTCATCAAGGAGGCCCAGATTCTGGCGGCCCAGGCCTACGGGGCCGACTATTCCTTCTTCCTGGTGAACGGCACCACCGGCGGCAATCAGGCCATGATTCTCTCGGTCTGCGATCCGGGAGACAAGATCATCATCCCGCGGAACGCACACAAGTCGGTCGTTTCGGCGGTCATTTTGGCGGGTGCGGAACCGGTGTACATGATGCCCCGCGTGGACGAGGGACTGGACCTCTTCCTGAACCTCACGCCCGACCGGGTGGAGGAGGCCCTCCGCTTGAATCCCGGAGCCCGCGCGGTGCTCGTCACCAGTCCCAACTATTTCGGGATGACCACCGACCTCGAGGCCATCGCCGAGATCGTCCACCGGAGCGACAAGATCCTCCTGGTGGACCAGGCGCACGGGCCGCACCTTCATTTCCACCCCTCCTTGCCCAAGTCGGCGATGGATTGCGGGGCCGATGTGTGCGTCGAGTCCACGCACAAGCACTTGGCGGCCCTCAGCCAGGGTTCCATGCTCCATGTGAAGGGTTCCCGGGTGGACATCATGCGCCTCAAAACCACCCTCCAGATGCTCCAGACCACCAGCCCTTCCTATGTCGTCCTGGCATCCCTGGACCAGGTTCGCCGGCAGATGGCCCTGGAGGGGGAGAAGCTCCTCGAAAAGGTCCTGCGCTTGTGCGAGGCCGCGCGTCGCGAGATCAACAAGATCCCCGGGCTTTCCTGCCTCACGCGTGAACAGGTGAAGGCTCTTCCGGGGCTTGATCTCGATCCCACCAAGCTGGCCATCTCCACGAAGGGCATCAACTATGCCGGTCACGACCTGGCGATGATCCTGAACTCCGAGTACGGCATCCAGGCCGAGCTCGGCGATTTCCAGCATCTCCTGCTCTTCGTCTCCTACGGCAACACGGAGAAGGAGATGAAACGGCTCATCCAGGCCCTCCGGAAGATCGTGGTGGACTACAAGGACATGTTCCTGAACCAGAAGAAGCGCCGTCGGATTGCTTTGCCATCCTTCGTGCCCAAGAAGGAGATGAACCCCCGGGAGGCCATCGCGGGGCCTACCCGGAAGATCCCTTTCAAGAGGTCGGTGGGGAAGGTCTGTGCCGAGATCGTGTGCCCCTATCCCCCGGGGATCCCGGTACTCTGCCCGGGAGAGGTCATCACGCAGGAGATCTATACGTACCTGATGAACGTCCTCGATTCGGGAGCGCGGATCAACGGGCAATCGGACGCGAAACTGCAGACCATCAAGGTCCTCGATGATTCAGCCCCGCCCCTCCAGCAAAGCAAGCTCTTCGCCGTCTCCTGACCGCGCCAACAGATCCACCACGAAGGCTCGAAGAAAAGCATGGTATTAAGCACAACTGATTTCTGCGCCATCCGGGGGAAGATCAAGGCTGTTATTCCGATGTTTGTTTGAATAACTTCGCGCCCTTCGCGTCTTTGCGGTAAATGGATCCTCTTCTTGAAAAGTGTGTGTGGAAATGGGCAAGGGCAAAGGGCTAGAATGCAGGTATTCGGCCCCGACTTCTTGACCAAGGAGACGACCATGGCGAAGGATTCCCTCCTCCAGCTCCACGAACTCCAGGAGAACAAGGCCGTCCTGGTGCGCCGTCCCGGGGCGCCCGAATGGCACAAGAGCCGCATCGAGGCGGTGCTCGGTAAGTACCTCCAGGTCGGCCACCCCATCCAGAAGGGCCGTTTGGTCCCCCTTGCGGCAGGTGACCAGGTCGAGATCGGGTTCAATCATCGCAACGTCTTCGTGCTGTTCTCGGCCTCGGTGCTCCAGGTGGAGCACAAGCCGGTGGCTCTGTTCACCGTTCTCCGCCCCGGGGCGGATGAATTGAGCGTGGAACAGCGCCGCAAGGCCTCGCGGGTGGACGCCCTGATCCCGGTCGTCTACGAGCTGTTGGGCGGCCGGGGACTTCTTTCCGTCTACCACACCCTGGCCCTCAACATCAGTTCGACCGGGATCGTGTTCAACGCCAAGGAGCCCATCTCGCCCAAGACCACCATCGGCATGGAACTGCACCTTCCCAACGTGACGGGCAGCATCACGGTGAAGGGACAGGTCGTGTCCTGCTCGCGCATTCTCAAGGCCCGTGAGGCCATGTACAAGATCCGCGTGAAGTTCGGGACCCTGATCCCGACGCACCAGGAACGGCTGGAGGCCTTTGTGAAGGACCGGAACAAATTCGGCGAATAAACGGCATGGGTGGCGAATCAAGACGGGTGGCGCGGATGATTGGGGATGGGATAACGCTTTCGGTCTGCTTGCTGATATATCTTCTAACTTGAAACCTCTGAAAAATTCAAATCAGAGGTTTCAAGTTATATTTCCTACCTTCTATCTCCGATGGCGGCGGCTTCGGGTGCCTGGAACACCTTCATGCAATTGCGACCTGCGGCCTTGGCCTCGTACATGGCCTGGTCGGCGCGGTCCAGGAGCGTCGAACTGCCAACGCCCTCCTCGCCGTCGTAGGTGGCCAAACCGATGGAAACCGTGATGGTCAGCGATCGGCCGCGGCACATGATGACGTACTTGTCCAGGACGTTGCGGATGCGTTGGGCCAGGATCGAGGCCCCCTCCGCGTGGGTGCTGGGAAGCACCGCCAGGAACTCGTCGCCGGCGTAGCGGCTGATCACGTCGGTGGTCCGGAAGAGGCCGGAAAGCTTGGCCGCCACCTGCTTGAGGAACTTGTCGCCCATGGCATGGCCGTAGGTATCGTTGACCTGCTTGAAGTGGTCGATGTCGATGAAGATGAGCGAGAGGGGGTGGCGGTAACGCCGGGAACGATTCAGTTCGTAATCCAGGATCTGCTGGATGTAGCGGCGGTTGTACAGGCCCGTCAGGGTGTCCCTCAGGGCCATCTCCTCCACCTTGTTGAAGAGCCGGGCGTTGTCGATGGTGAAAGCGGCCTGGCGCGCGAAGAGCACGGTGATCTCGTGGCGGGAGAAGGGATCCTCGGGTCTCTCGTACACGAGAAGCCCGACGAGCTGGTTGCGGAGTTCGAGGACCTGCATCTCCGGGTTGTCGATCTTCAGGACTTCCCGGAAATGGTCGCTTAAACGCCGGACACAGCGGGTATCCCGGACTTCCGGCCCGGCCAGGGGATGGACGAGAAGCAGGGTGTCCTCCTCGTCGACCTCGAGCGGGGTCCGGATCTCCGAGATCTTCCGATCCGAGAGCCCCACGCTCACGCATCCCTGGAGGAAGGCGTATTGCGCCTCGTCCGGGTTCTCATAAAGGAAGATGGCCGCATGGGAGATGCCCGTGGCGGCCTTCAAACCCTTCAGGATGGATTTCAGGAGGGAAGGGAGGGGTTTCGAGAACTGAATGTCCTCGCTGGAGTGGTAGAGGGAACGGATGCCGCGGCTCAGGACCTCCAACTGGTCGTGAAGGTAGGAGCGGTCAGGACGGGAAACGGTTTTAGACCCCTTCAAGGGTTTCTTCTTCTTGATTGGCATCGGGTTGATTCGACCGCCTCGATCGGGTTCGGTGACAAACGGCTGCATTGCCGCTGATGCAGGGATTATGCTCCTGCGCGCGCTGGGATGACAGCCAATCCGAGTGCTCCATGCGTTTTTTGGAAAATGTTTTACTTCATTCAAGCGTTTTCATGTGAAAAGAGCCCAATGCAATCGGTTGCATTGCATGCGGTATATCAAAGAAGGCCGGTGATGGGCGACTAAAAACGGGCTTCGGCTTGGGAGGTTCCGGTATTCAGGGGGCCCGGAACACCTTTTCCCTGTAGTACCGCAGCTCGGCGACCGATTCCCGTATGTCATCGAGCGCCAGATGCGCCTTCCTCTTCTCGAATTCGGGGAGGCCGGGATACCAGCGCCGTACCAGTTCCTTCACCGTGGAGACGTCCACGATGCGGTAATGGAAGAAGGAATCCAGGGTGGGCAGATAGGTTTGAAGGAAACGTCTGTCCTGGTGCACCGAATTGCCGCAAAGGGGGCTCTTTCCCGGAGGGATCCATTGGGCGAGGAACCGGATCGTTTCCTCTTCGGCCTGCGAAATCGTCACCTTGGATTCGCGGACCCGGTCCAGCAGGCCTGACCGGCCGTGGTGCGTCTTGTTCCAGTCGTCCATGGCCGACAGGGTCTCCTCGGGCTGGTGCACGGCCAGGACGGGCCCCTCGGCCAGGACGTTCAGGTCCTTGTCCGTGACGAGCGTGGCGATCTCCAGCACAACGCAGGAAGCGGGGTCCAGTCCGGTCATTTCCATGTCGATCCAGCCCAGGTTGTCGGTGTCGGGTGTCATGGGGGCATTTCACCACATCCGGCGGGTCCGTTTCCATTGAAAATCAAGCCGACCTTCCTATCCATGAAGGGTGCCCGTAACGGGTCCTGGAGATGGAACATGGACATCGAACGTTTCACCCTCAACGCACAGAAGGCCCTGCAAGGGGCCCGCATGGAGGCCTCGTCACGCGGACAACAGCAGGTGGATGAACCCCACCTGCTCGTTTCGCTCGTCCGGCAGGAGGAGGGCGTGGTGGCGCCGCTCCTGCAGAAAATCGGGGCTGATCCCGATGCCGTTCTTGCCGGTGCCGAAAAACTCCTGGCCCGCATCCCGCGCGTCAGCGGGGGTCAGCCCTTCCTTTCCGACGCCCTCGCCCGCATCCTCGAGTCCGCGGAGGGGGAAGCCGCCCGGATGAAGGATGAGTACGTCTCGACCGAGCATCTCCTGCTGGCCCTGGTCTCCGCGTCGGGCGACGTCGGCCGCCTCCTGAAGGACCTGGGCGTCACCAAGGACCACGTCCTGTCCGCCCTTTCCGAGGTCCGGGGCAATACGCGCGTGACGGACCCGAACCCGGAGGACAAATACCAGGCTCTGGAGAAATACGGGCGCGACCTTACGGAATTGGCGCGACGGGGAAAGCTCGATCCCGTGATCGGCCGGGACGAGGAGATCCGGCGGGTCATCCAGGTGCTCTCGCGCCGTACCAAGAACAATCCCGTCCTCATCGGCGAACCGGGCGTTGGCAAGACGGCCATCGCGGAAGGGTTGGCCTCCCGCATCATGTCCGGCGACGTGCCGGAGAGCCTGAAGGACCGGCGTGTCGTGGCCCTCGACCTCGGTGCCCTCGTGGCCGGGGCCAAGTTCCGGGGCGAATTCGAGGACCGGCTCAAGGCCTTCCTGAAGGAGGTCGAGAAGAGCGAGGGGCGGATCATCCTTTTCATCGACGAACTGCACAACCTGGTGGGGGCGGGGCGCGCCGAGGGCAGCATGGACGCCTCCAACATGCTCAAACCCGCCTTGGCCCGCGGGGATCTGAGGGCGGTGGGCGCCACCACGCTCGACGAGTATCGTAAATACATCGAGAAAGATCCGGCCCTGGAGCGGCGCTTCCAGCAGGTGCTCATCGGAGAGCCTTCCGTCGAGGACACCATCTCCATTTTGAGGGGACTTCGGGAACGGTACGAGATCCACCATGGCGTCCGCATCCAGGACGGCGCCTTGGTGGCCGCGGCGATGCTGTCCAACCGATACATCACCTCGAGGTTCCTCCCGGACAAGGCCATCGATCTCGTGGATGAGGCGGCCTCGAAACTGCGCATGGAGATCGATTCGCTTCCGGCCGCCCTCGACGAGGTGGAGCGCCGGTCCCGGCGGCTGGAGATCGAGCAACAGGCCCTCCGCAAGGAGACGGACGCGGCTTCCCGGGAGCGCCTGGTCGCGTTGGAGCGCGAACTGGCCGACCTGAAGGAGCGCGCGTCAGGCCTGAAGAGCCGTTGGACGTCCGAGAAGAAGGCCATCCAGGACCTGCGCCGGATCAAGGGCGAGATCGAGGAGCGGAAGGCCGAGGAGGTCCGTTTGGAACGGGAGGGCCGCCTGGAGAAGGTCGCGGAGATCCGCTACGGGACCCTGCCGCGGCTCCAGAAGGAGCTTTCGGAGTTGGAGGCGTCCCTGGCCGCGCTCCAGAAGGACGGCGGGCTTCTCAAGGAGGAAGTCACCGAACAGGAGATCGCCAACGTGGTGGCCAAGTGGACCGGCATCCCGATCTCCCGCATGATGGAGGGGGAGACCGGAAAGCTGCTGCGCATGGAGGAGCGCCTGCGCATGCGGGTGGTGGGACAGGACGACGCCCTCGCCGCCGTGTCGGATGCCGTCCGCCGTTCGCGATCGGGCCTTTCGGACCCGAACCGGCCGACGGGATCCTTCCTCTTCGTGGGCCCCACGGGCGTGGGCAAGACGGAACTCGCCAAGGCATTGGCGGAATTCCTCTTCGACGACGAGAGGATGCTCGTGCGCATCGACATGAGCGAGTACATGGAGAAGCACGCCGTGAGCCGCCTCCTGGGGGCGCCTCCCGGCTACGTGGGTTACGACGAGGGAGGACAGTTGACGGAGGCCGTGAGGCGGCGGCCCTACTCGGTGGTGCTCTTCGACGAGGTGGAGAAGGCGCACCCCGAGGTCTTCAACGTGCTCCTGCAGGTCCTGGACGATGGGCGCCTCACGGACTCCCAGGGGCGGATTGTGGATTTCCGCAATACCGTGCTCATCATGACCTCCAACATCGCCTCCCACCGCCTGGCCGAGACCGCGGAAGGCGCGGTCGGCGACATGCGCCGGGAGGTTTTGGAGGAATTGAAGAGATTCTTCAGGCCCGAGTTCCTGAACCGCATCGACGAGATCGTGCTTTTCCACCGGCTGGACCGGGCGCAGATGGCCGCCATCGTCGACATCCAGGTCGCGGCCGTCCGCAGACGGCTCTCCGACCGGAAACTCACCCTTGATCTCTCAGAGGGGGCCCGGAACCATCTTGCCGAGAAGGGGTGGGATCCGGCCTTCGGGGCGCGTCCCCTGAAGCGCCTGGTCCAGACGGAACTGGTGGACCCGATCGTCCGGGGCGTTCTGGAGGGGCGCTTTCCCGAGGGCGCGACCATCCGGGTAAGGGTCGAAAAGGGGGTCCTGGCCCTTTCCTGAGGCCTTCCGGGCCGCCTGGAACCAAAACGCGGCTCCGGCGTCTTATGGGTGAAAGACGCTCCCTCCGGGGAGCCCCATCCGATCACGGAGGTTCCCATGAGGCGCATCCTGGCATTACCCCTGATGGCCATGCTGTTAGGTTCCCTCGCATCCCCGGTTGTTTCCGCTCCCCCGGGCGGCCGGGACGATCGGGATCCGGACGGGCGACGGTTCGGGTCGGCGCGGGAGGGAAGGACGATCCCACAAGGATCGCGGGAACGCGGGAAATCCGGTCATGTCGCAGAGAACCGCGGGCAAGATCCCGCTCTAACTCCGGATCGTCCCTCGCGCGAGCGCGTCCGGAAGCCCACGGACCGCCCGGAGCAGGCCCGGAAACAAGCCGAGGATCCTCCCCGTCAAACGTCACCCCGCAGTGGATGGGAATCCCGGCCGAACCCGGTGGGGAGGGAGATTTCCCGAAAGCACGACAAGGGTGTCGTTCCCGCCGGTGAGGAAAGGCGCGCTGCACCCGCCCAGAGACCGGTCCGGCCCGAGCCGGCCCGGATGAGCGAGTCCCAGGTTCTTCGCACGCCCCGCCGGGAATCGAACGCTCCGGCGCCCCAATGGGGTCCTGGAGGAAGGCCTTTCAAGGCCGATGTGGCCCATCGGCCGCCTCCTCACGCCACGAGGATGTTCGCGGATCCCCGCCTTCAGGAGACCGTCCGTCGTTGCGAGATTCGGGAACGGGTGCCCGGCCGCTATTCCTGGCATCGTCATGACGGTCATGATTTCTGCCATTACTACGACCGCGCCGGGCGCCATTGGTACGGCTGGGTGGTTGGCGTGAACTTCCATTGGTCCCGTTGGCACGCCGGTTACTGGTGGTGGTACGACACCCGTCACGACCGCTGGTGCTATTGGCACTCCGGCCATTGGTGGTGGCCGTCCCCGGGGCGCACCCGGGTGGTCTACGTCTACCTGAACGACCGATACGTTCCGGCTTCGGAGGCGCCCGCCGTTGCACCGGCGGCTCCCGAGGAACCGGCCCAGGCGGCCGCTCCGGTGCCCGAGGACCGATATTTCCGCAATCCGGCGATGGACCGCATGGTCGGTGTCTTCGGCGCGAACCGGGACGCTTTCCTTTATGACGCGTCCGAGAAGCAGGCCTTTCGCCCTGTATTCCTCGCCAGCGGGGTCAAGGACGTGAGGATGTCCGACGATTCCACGGGCCGGCCGCTCCAGATCCTGGTGGAGAAGGAGGACGGGACTTTCGAGGTTTTCGATGCCCAGGGGCGCCCCTACGTCCCGAGCGCCCCGCCCAGGGGTTGAAATCGTTGCCGAAGCGAACTTTCAATGTTCTGCCCCTTGTCCGGGAACCTGAAACCGGTTTAACATGATGATCCGGAGGGTTCCTTGACACAGAAACGAACGACGATCCAGGATATCGCCAAGAGGTCGGGCGTCACCAAGGCCACCGTTTCGATGGTGATGAACAACGACACGCGCATCACCGAGGCGACACGCAAGAAGGTGATGGAAGCCGTCAAGGCCCTTCACTACGTGCCCAACGAGTCCGCGCGGAAACTGGCCAAGGGCAAGTCCGAGGTCCTGGCCGTCCTCTCGCCCCGCTTCACGGCTCCCTACACGTCCTCCTTCCTGGAAGGCATCGAGATGCGCGCCCTCGAGGTTTCCAAGTACGTCCATGGGGTCCATCCCTACACCACCCGCAACCAGCCGGCCGTCCTCGAGGACGAGATGCGCCGCATCCTCTACGGCCGCAAGGCCGATGCGGTCATGCTGGTCACCCAGACCCCTCCGGAGGAGATCGTCCAGGAATACCTGCGCATGAACCTGCCCCTGATCCTGGTCGAGAACACGCTCGATCCGACGCATTCCGTTCGTTACGACAACGAGGCGGGGGCCCGCCGGGCGGTGGAACACCTGCTGGAACGCGGCCGAAAGCGCATTGCCATGATCGTGGGCAAGCAGACCCCCTACGAGGGCTACGGTTCCTACCAACCTCCCGTCGAGCGCACGGCAGGTTACCGCAAGGCCCTGGAGGCCCACGGCATCCCCTTTGAGGACGCCCTCGTGCGCGAGGTCATCCACTACGTCTACGAGGACGGGCAGGAGGCGATGCGCCATTTCCTCTCATCCCCGAAACCGCCGGACGCGGTCTTTTGCGCGGCGGGGGACATCGTGGCCATGGGTGTCATGGAGGAGGTCCGCCGCCAGGGGAAGTCGGTCCCGAAGGACGTGGCGGTAGTGGGATTCGACGACATCCTGCCGGCCCGCTTCCTGAACCCGCCCCTCACCTCGGTCCGGCAGAGCGCCTACGAATTGGGGGTCCAAGCCTTCGATATCGCCATGGATGCCATCGAGGGCAAGTTGAAGGAAAAGCGCCATGTGGTGCTGGACCAGGAGCTCGTGGTCCGCGAATCCACCTGACGGCGACTTCTTGCGGGAAAAACCCCGTGGTCGTTAGACCACGGGGTTTTTTTATACGCCGGGATGACCCCGTTCCTTTTTGTGAAGATACAAGGAAGGAACGGGGTCAATGGATCTGGAAGTTTCGGTCGAAATCTTTATCTGAGTCCATCCCGTCCATCGGTGGTTCATTGTCGCTGTCAAGGTGAGGCAACTCGCATAAGCCGTGATCTTCCAACATAAACTTTCTATCTTCTTTTTACACCGAAGGTGGCGCAGTTTCTCCAGATGTTGCGGTCGAGATTGCGGTATTGGATGGCCTCGCACCATCCCTGATGGGATGGCGCGCCAAGACGCGCGCCGAACCTGGTGGGTTCGGCGCAGGGCGGCCGGTCGGGAAGACAATGTATGTCAGTTTCTCCAGATGTTGCGGTCGAGATTGCGGTATTGGATGGCCTCGGCGATATAGTTCGGGCGGATTTCCGCCTCCTCGTCCAGGTCCGCGATGGTGCGGGCCACTTTCAGGATGCGATCGTAGGCGCGGGCCGACAGCCCGAAACGCTCCATGGCGGCCTTGAGCAACGCCTGGGAGGGTTCATCCAGCGAGCAATGCGCCTTCAATTGTTTCGAAGCCATCTGCGCGTTGCAGTACAGGCCGTCCTCCCGGTAGCGTTCCTGCTGAATCTCCCGCGCCCGGCAGACCCGCTCGCGGATGGCAAAGGAGGTCTCGCCCGGCTCCTCGGAGGACATCTCCTTCCATTTCAGGGCCGGAACCTCGATGTGCAGGTCGATGCGGTCGAGCAAGGGGCCCGAGATCTTCCCGATGTACTTCTGGATTTGCTGCGGGGTGCAGGTGCAGGTCCGCGTCGGATCGGTGTAATACCCGCAGGGGCAGGGGTTCATGGCGGCCGTGAGCATGAATTGGGCCGGGAAGGAAAGCGACGACTGGACGCGCGCGATGGTCACCACGCCGTCCTCCAGGGGCTGGCGCAGGACCTCCAGGACGTTCTTGTTGAATTCCGGCAGTTCGTCCAGGAAGAGCACGCCGTGGTGGGAGAGACTCACCTCCCCGGGCTTCGGCACGGTGCCGCCACCGATGAGTCCCGCGTCCGAGATGGTGTGATGGGGTGAGCGGAAGCTCCGCGTGGCCACCAGGGCCCGGCGCCGGGACAGGGTCCCCGCGATGGAATGGATCCGGGTGGTCTCGATGGCCTCCTCGAGGGTGAGGGGCGGCAGGATGGTGGGTAGCCGTTTCGTCAGCATGGTCTTGCCCGAGCCGGGGGGACCCACTAGCAGGAGGTTGTGTCCTCCCGCGGCGGCGATCTCCAGGGCACGCTTGGCGTGCTCCTGGCCTTTCACATCGGAGAAATCCACCCGGTAGGTACTGTGCTGGAGGAATTCCCTTTCCACGTCCACGGCCGTGCGGGAGAGGGGCTTCATCCGTCGGAGGAATTCCCAGCATTCCCGCAGGTTCCGCACGGCGATGACGTTGACTTCCCGCACCACCGCCGCCTCCTTGGCGTTCTCGGGGGGGACGAGCAGTCCCTTGACCTTGGCTTCCCGGGCGGCCAGCGCGATGGAGAGTGCCCCCCGGATGGGCCGCACCCGGCCGTCCAGGGACAACTCCCCGACCGCCCACCAGCCGTCATGGTCCGCTTCGGGGAGATCGCCGTTGGCGGCGAGGATGCCCAGGGCGATGGGAAGGTCGAAGGAGGGACCCTCCTTCTTCGTGTCGGCCGGGGCGAGGTTCACCGTGATGCGCTGGATGGGGAAATCGAAGCCGGAGTTCGACACGGCGCTCTTCACGCGGTCCTTGGATTCCTTCACGGCGGCATCGGGGAGGCCGACGGTCTGGAAGGTGGGCAGTCCCGGGCAGATGTCGACCTCGCATTCGACGGGGTAGGCATCGATGCCGAGGAGGGCGGCGCTTTGGATCTTGGCGAGCATAAGGTGACACCTTTTGCGGGATCTTCCCATGTTGATATCAGGCGTCCCGTTGGGATGCAACAAAATATGTCTTGATGACAACGGATAACGATGACGGGTTGGAGCGGTCGCGTTCGCGGGGAAAGGTCCCGTAGGCCGGCCGGAGCGTCAGGGGCCGAATCGAACGGCCAAAAACCCTTGTTTCACGATACCCCTTCGCACCGACGGGCCCTTGCGTATCGGAGGTCGCATCGTTAAGATAACCGACCTGTCTCCCCCCGCGGGAGCGATCAATCCAGGATCCGAGGATGAACGACATGGCAAGCACGACCGTCCGGTTGACCGTACACGAGAAGGAGTTCGAGGTGACCCTGACCGAGAAGGAGGGGAAGGTGTTCGCCAAGACCCACGTGAACAACTTCGGAGAGGTCCAGGTCCCGGACCTGGGCGGTGGCAAGGATAAGGCCCTCGATGGCCTCAAGGCGCGTGTGGGGAACATCTTGGCGGCCCTGGAATCCGACGAGGCCCGCGAGACCCGCAGGCGGGAAGCGGCCCAGGCGGCGGCCAATCCGGCCCCCGCTCCCGAAAGTGCCGCCACCGCTCCCCCGGCCGATCCCTCCAACAACTGATCCCTGTCCTGACAGAAAAGCCCCGGTCCCTCGCGTGAGGGCCGGGGCTTTTTTATTCGCTTCGTTGTGTCGGGAACGAAGAAGGGTTGTTCATCGTGTCTTCGCCCGCCATCGATGGCGAGGTCTCGACAGGGGCGGATGACTTCGTGGTGAAAGTCGGCGTTTAGTCCCTACTCGATCCAGAAGCTGATGACCTCGAGGTTTTTGTTGGCCTGCCTCAGGCGGTTCGAGAGGACCTTGATGATGATGTCCATCAGTTTCAAGGCCGTGTGGGGGAACTCGCGGCGGAGGCGCTGGTAGCCGTCGAGGTTGATGACGTAGACCTCGCTGTCGGCGGTGGCCCGCACGGCCGCACTGCGCGGCAGGCCGTCCAAAAGGGCCATCTCGCCGAAGAACTCGCCCGGGTTCAGGACGGCGATGGTGTTCTCCTGGTTCTTCACCTTCTTCAGGATCTTCACCGCTCCCGTCTTGATGACGTACATGCTGTCACCCTTCGAATCCTCCTCGAAGACGAGTTCGTCCTTCCGGAAGGTCTTCTCCGAACCCACGCTGCCGAGGGCGGTGAGATCGTTGTCGTCGAATCCCTTGAAAGGGGGGTACTTGGAAAGATAGCTGACATCGGGCATGGGGTCCTCCGTGGGATGCGAACGTTGACGGACGGGCAAGGCCGGGGCATTGGCCTTGAAGAACATCTATTCTAAAAGGGCAGGTGGAAATAGACCAGAGGAAATCGGACCCGTCCGGCCAAACGGTGGGTTTACCGCGAAGGATCAGTAAAACCCGTGTTTGATGCCGGGCTTCGAGGGGGCGGGCGGCGGGGGTGGCGCGCTGGGCCGGGGGGTCGGCGGAAAGGGAGGCGGTTCGGGTGCGGCGGGAGCGGAAGGAGCGGGGCCTTCGTCCTCGAGGGTATCGTCCTCGGCCGCGTGGGCGACGGGTTGCGCGGGTTCCTGGATCGGCGTCTCGAGCGGAGGGGCCTGGGGCGTGGCGATCGAACCCACGGCGTCGAAGACCTGTTGCTCGGTCTCCACGTTGCTGACCTCGACCTGGCCCAGCCGCTGGAGCAACATCCGGTCCTCGGGGGAAAGCTCGAACTCGAACCCGTCCAACCCCGACTCGGGGATGGGGGCGTCCAAGGGTACCTCGGTGACCACGAACGACTTGGGTACATCGACCGGAAGGGGTCGGGCCGGAGGAGTCGGAGGCGCGATGGGTGGAGGTTCGGGGGTCGCGACCGGTTCGGGGGAGACCGCAGGGGGTGCAGGCTCGGGTTCGGGCTCCGCGGGAGGCGGCGGAGGAGGCGGCGGAGGAGGAGGCGTCGGAGGAGGCGGCGGCGGAGGAACGGGAGCCACTGGAGGTGGCGCGGGAGTCGGGGGTGGTTCCGGAGGGACGGCGGCCGTCGGCACGGGCGGGATCGTCGGCGCTTCCGGGGCCGGGGGAGCGGCCGGTTTGGCGGCGGGAACCGGTGGGGTCTCCGCGGGGGGCGCGGAAGCGGCCGCCTTCTTCTGCTCCTCGGCACGCTTGAGCGCGCGGACGTCCTTCATGGATGTCGGGCGGCCCGTCGTCGCCGGCGTGGCCGCGGGAGCGGCGCCTCCTCCGGCCTTGGCGGCCTTGGCCCGGGCCAGGACCTGCTTCAGGTATTCGTGGGGATCCGTGAGCTTGACGCCGTCCTTCTCGACCGTCCTGGGTCCCTTCTCCTGGGTTTCCTTCTTCTCCTCCTTCTCGTCCGCCTCGACGGCCGCAACGGCCTGCTGGACGGCCTCGGGGTTGTCCTCCTTCTGGGCGTCGAGCTGGTGGTCCAATTCCGACTCGGAGATGCCCTTGAGACGCGCCAGGCGCTGGCGGGCCTCCTCCACCATGGGGCCGGCCTCGTGGATGCGGACGAACTTCTCGTACTCGGCGACGGCCTTGCCGGTGATGCCCTTGTTCTCGTAGACCTGGCCCAGGATGAAGTGGGCGTTGGCATAGGAGGGTTCCAGCTTGATGGCGATGCGGTACTCGTTGATGGCCTGCTTGAAGAGCTTCATCTTGTCGAAGATGAGGCCGAGCGTGTTGTGGGCCTTGGCGCTCTGGGGGTTCTGTGTCACGACGTTCGAGAAGGCCTCGAGGGCCTTGGGAAGGTCCCCCTTCTTTTCGTAGGCGAAGCCGAGGGCCATGAAGCAGGAGGTGAATCGGGGGTCGAGACGGCAGGCTTCGCGGTAGGAGGCGATGGCCTTGTCGAGCAGTTCCTGCTTGGAATACAGGTTGCCCATGTCGTAGGCGATCTTGGCCTTGTTCTTGCCGGTCTTGGCGGCTTCCTCCAGTTTTTTCAGGGCTAGATCGATGTTGCCCGACGTGTTGCGGTCGATGCCGAGATGGTGGTAGGACTCGGCGTAGGAGGGGTCGAGTTCCATCGCCGTCTGGAAGACCTGGATGGCCTGTCCCAACTGTCCTTTCGCGTAGTACACGTTGCCCAGGTTGTTGTAGAAGGCCGCGATCTTGGGATTGCGGGATATGGCGTCTTCGAAGGTCTTGATGGCCAAATCGTAACGGTCGGTGCGGGCGTAGAGGAGGCCCAGGTTGTTCCAGGCCTCGGGGTTGTTGTTGTCCACCTGGATGGCGTGCTTGAAACTGTCGATGGCGGCGTCGGTTTGTCCGGCGTCCGAATGGATGAACCCCATGGCCGTATAGGCCCCGGCGAACTGCGGGTCCATCTCGATGGCCTTCTGCAATTCCCGGAGGGCCTTGGCGGTATCGCCCGCATCGGCGGCCTTCTGGGCGGATTCCAGAAGGTCCTTCTTCTTGTCGTCTTTGCTTCCGAACAGGCCCATGGATTCGCCTTCGGGGATAGGGTCGGGAAAGCAATGATAACGCCCGGTTTGGATGAACGCAAACAGCAAATGGCCGATGGATGAAGGAGATTTACCGGCTTTCGTTCCCGGGGGCGATCTCGCGGGCAAGTCGATCGACCGCGCGGGCCATTCTGTCCCCGGTTTGCCGGGCCTTGGGGGCGCCCGGGGGCAGGGGATTCTCGAAGAGGGGATAGACTCCCGTGAATCCCTCTTCCGCGAGCCAGGAAAGCCCGCCGGCCAACGAGCCGCAGACCGCAACACAGGGTTTTCCGGCCTTCCGGGCGAGCCGAGCCACGCCGACCGGTGCCTTCCCGCCGCGGCTTCCCTCATCCAGCCGTCCTTCCCCGGTTACCACGGCGTCGCAATCCCGGATTCGTTCCTCCAGCTGAAGGAGTTGCGCGACGCGGTCGAAGCCCGATTCCAGGGTGCCCCCCAGGGCCAGCAGGGCCAGGCCGAGACCGCCGGCCGCTCCAGTCCCGGGAATCCCTCCCAGGTCCCGTCCGCAATCCAGGGACAGTATCCGTTCGAAGCGCCCGAGTGATCTCTCGAGCTGATCCGCCTGCTCCGGGGAGGCGCCCTTCTGGGACATGAAGAGCCGGGAACCGTTCGGGCCCAGGAGGGGGAGTTCCACGTCGCATAGACCCGCGAGACGGACACCCCTCAGGGCGTCGCGCGCGGGGGAGAGGTCCACCGAGCGGATGGAATTCAGCGCGCCCCCGCCGGCGGCTTCCGGAAGGGGTCCGTCGGCTTGGAACCGGGCACCCAGGGCTTCGAGGAAGCCCAACCCCCCGTCCACGGTGGCACTGCCTCCCAGGGCGACGAGGATCTCGCGGACCCCGCAACGGGCGGCCTGAAGGACCAATTCCCCCGTCCCGTAGGAGGAGGCCCGCAGGGGATTGCGTTCGTCGGAGGACAGCAGGGATAGGCCGGAGGCGAGTGCCATCTCGATGACGGCCAGGCGGCTCGTCTCGGAGCGGCCGAAGGAGGCGGTGCGGGGACGCCCCAGCGGGTCGAGGACGCGGGCCTCCACGCGGTCGAGTCCCAGGGCGTCCTGGAGGACCTGGAGCGTTCCGTCCCCGCCGTCCGCGACGGGGCAGGGAAGGATCCGGGCAACGGGGATCCTGTTCTCCAGCAGGGTGCAAAGCATCCGGGCCGCTTCCGGGGCGGTCAGGGTTCCCTTGAACTTGTCGGGCGCGACGAGGATGCGCATCGGGAACAAGATACAACGGATCGTCGGGTCGGGGATGAATTGTGTCCGGTGGTGTGTTTTGCTAGAATCCGGGCATGAAGCGAACCCTTTCCATCCTGCTGATCCTGGTCCTCGCGGTGGGCCTTTTCTCCTGCAAGGACATCAAGGGTACCCGCGGAAAACCCGGCGGTCTGGGCGTCGGGGACCGGGCCTATGAGTTCAAGCTCATGGACGCCAACGGCAATTGGGTCCGCATGTCCGACGTGCAGGAGGGGTGGTACCTGGTCCTCGTGCTCTTCCGGGGTTCCTGGTGCGAGGCCTGCCTGACCCAGTTGACCCGATTCAAGCAGGACATCGATCGCTTCTCCGAACTCAAGGCGGGCATCGCCTGCGCCAGCGTGGAGCCCGTGTCCGATCTGGCGGAATTCCAGCGGCAATGGCGGTTCCCGTTCCCGATCCTGGCGGATCCCCAATTGAGGCTCACGGACGCCTACGGGGCCCGTCACCCGAAGGGCCACGGGGCGGATGATATCAGCCGACCCTGCGTGGTCATCATCGATCCGGACCGGATCGTGAGGTACAAGTACATCGGCGCGAACCCGCATGACCATCCCCACAACGCCGAGATCCTCAGTCTCATCCGCAAGTTCAAGGCCGTTCCCCCCGTCCAACCGTGAGATCCTTGCCGGTGGCGTTCCTGCTGTCCGTCTTCCTCCTTTTGACCGCGCCCTCCGTTGTTCTTCCCGCCTCCGCGAAGAAGGTCGGAATCCGCGTCGTTTCCATGTCCCCCCATTACACGTCCATCCTCTTCGACATCGGCGCGCAGGATTCCCTGGTGGGCGTGACCGATTACTGCCGTTATCCTCCCGAGGCGCTCCGCAAACCCCGCGTGGGCGGTTTCCTGGACCCCAACATCGAGAAGATCGTGCAATTGAGGCCCGACCTGGTTCTGATGCTGCGCTCCCACGGGAGCAAAGTGGAGGTCATGAGGGGACTGGGGATCGAGGTGCTGGAAATGGGCAATGACCGGATCCGGGACGTCGAGCGCGCCTACGACGAGTTGGGCCGGAGACTGGGGAGAGCGCGGGAGGCGGCCGCCGCGAAAGCGCGGTTGAAGGCCCGGCTCGACGCCGTCCGGAAGGATCCCGGAAGGCGTCCCTTAACGGTGCTCTTCGTGGTGGGCAAGGACGCGGGGCGCATGAGCAACATCTGCGCGGCGGGTCCCCGGACCTTCCCGGACGAATTGCTGCGCCTGGCCGGGATGACGAACCTGGTGGGCGACTCGGCCGTCCGGTATCCCTTCGTCTCGAAGGAGGTCATCCTGCGGCGCGACCCGGACCTCATCGTCCAGATGCCGCCGGAGGGACGGGACCCGAAGGCCCTGGCGTCGCGGGAACACGATTCCTGGGGGGCCTGGAAGGATCTGAAGGCCGTGAGGGAGAAGCGGGTGTTCATGGTCCCCGATCCCAGGATGATGGTCCCTGGGCCGGGCATGGCGGACCTGGCGGAATGGCTTGCCGCTATCACGGCAGATGGAAGCCGGAAGTGATTGGATGATGAAGATCGTTGGTTGGAGTCGATGCGCATCACCAGGAGCGTGATGCTCCAGTTGGTTGTCTTGAACCTTCTCTCTTATGCCTTCTAACTTCCATCTCGCGACCGCAGGGCGGCCACGTGTTAATTCCATGTTAATTCCCGGGGACGGTCGGGTTGCGCCGGGGGAACCGGCCTAGAATGTCCCTCGTTCGTTCATTCCTGGAGTTCCTGGGAGGTCCCATGCTCGGTTTCCTGATCCCGAAGGAATACGGTTTCTTCGACCAGTTCGACAAGATGGCGTCGGCCGCCGTGGAAGGGGCCGGCATCTTCATCGAGATGATCGAGCGCTACGACGACGCTCCCGCCAAGATCCAGCGACTGCGCGAGGTGGAGCACCGGGCCGACGAGATCACCCACCACACCATCGAGATGCTGCACAAGACCTTCGTGACCCCGATGGACCGCGACCAGATCCACCGGCTCATCGCCCGCCTGGACGACATCCTCGACCTCATGGATTGCGCGGCCCGGCGCATGACCCTTTACGACGTCAAGGCCCCGACCCCGGAATTGAAGGAGCTGGCCCGGGTCCTCTACCATTCGACCCTGGAGATCCAGAAGGCGGTCGGGTTCCTCCGGAACCTCAAGAACGCGGAGGCCATCAAGAAATCCTGCATCGAGATCAACAAGCTGGAGAACGACGGGGACGCCCTGCGGGACTCGGTGGTGGCCAAGCTCTTCAAGGACCAGAAGGACGCCATCGAGATCCTCAAGTGGAAGGAGATCTACGAGGACGTGGAAACGGCCATCGACCGTTGCGAGGACGTGGCCAACGTCATCGAGGGCGTCGTTTTGGAGAACGCCTGAGATGGAGGCCTGTTCGGCCCATCCGGTCCTCATCCTGCTGATCATCGCCGCGGCGCTTCTGTTCGACTTCATCAACGGTTTCCACGACGCGGCCAACTCCATCGCTACCGTCGTTTCCACCCGAGTTCTTTCCCCGGGCCTTGCGGTGATCTGGGCGGCCTTCTTCAACTTCGTGGCGGTTTTCCTGTTCGGCACGCACGTGGCGAGGACCATTGGGAAGGGCATGGTGGATCCCACGGGCATCACGGTCTACGTGGTGCTGGCCGGGCTTCTCGGGGCCATCCTGTGGGACCTTCTCACCTGGTGGTGGGGGCTTCCGACCTCCTCCTCCCACGCGCTCATCGGCGGCTTCGGCGGGGCCGCGGTCGTGCACGCCGGATGGGACGTGCTCATCCTCCCGGGTTTCCAGAAGACCATCCTCTTCATCTTCGTGGCCCCCATCCTCGGGATGGTCCTCGCTTACCTCTACATGGTGGTGGTCATGCAACTGTTCCGGCGCGCATCCCCGACCTCGGTGGATCATCTCTTCCGCAAGGGTCAGCTACTCTCCGCCGCCCTGTATTCCCTCAGCCACGGGTCCAACGACGCTCAGAAGACCATGGGCATCATCGTGGCCCTCCTCATCGCGGGACGGATGGAGCGCTGGGCCTTCCATGATGGCGGCGAGAACATCGCCTGGTGGATCATCGTGGCCTGCGGCGCGGCCATCGCGTTGGGGACCATGTCGGGGGGATGGCGCATCGTGAAGACGATGGGCCAGAAGATCACGAAGTTGAAGCCCGTGGGAGGATTCTGCGCCGAGACGGCCGGGGCCACGTCCATCTTCCTGGCCACCTTCCTCGGCATACCGGTCTCCACGACCCACGTCATCACGGGCGCCATCGTGGGAGTGGGTGCGACCCATTCCCTCAACACCGTTCGGTGGGGCGTGGCGGGCCGCATCGTGTGGGCTTGGTTCCTTACCATACCAGCCGCGGCTCTGATCGCGGCCGGCGTCCAGTTCGTCTTCGAGGCGATGCGTCTCGGCTGATCGCCCCGTGACGGTATCCGCCGAAAAAGGGGTATGATGTCCCTCCGATGAAGACCCGTCGAACCTTATTGTTTTTCCTCTGGGTACTCCTGTCCCTTGCGGCTGGATGCGCCACTTCGCGCGTCGCGAAGGAGTCGCCGCCTCCGCCCCGGGACATCTGGCAGGCCGCCCGGGAGTGCGACGGGGCGGCGATCGTGCGTTTCCTGGCGGAAGGCGAGAACGCGGACGCGCCCAATGCCCAGGGTTCCCGGCCCCTGCATTACGCGGCCGCCTTCGGTTGCGTCAAGGGTGCGGCCCTGCTCCTCGACAGCGGCGCATCGCTGGAAAGGAAGGACCCCTGGGGCAATACGCCCCTGCGGGTGGCCGCCCTCAAGCGCCAGGACGGTGTCTTCCGTTACCTGCTCGAGCGCGGCGCCGACCCGGCGACCCGTAACAAGGAGCGGGAGACCCTGCTCCACATCGCGGCCTTTCGGGGCGACCTTCGACTCGTCAAGCTCCTCCGCGAGAAGGGCCTATCCGTGAACGCCCAGGACCGGCTGGGGGAGACGCCCCTGCACTTCGCCGCCCGGGGCGGGCACCTGGAGACGGTACGTTTCCTCCTGGAGGCCGGGGCGAACCCCCGACTCAACTATGGGGACGGGGCCACGGCCCTGCATCACGCCCTGTCCGAAAACCACTCGGAGATCGCTCGGCTTCTCATCGAGAAGGGTTCCCCCGTGAACGCGCACCATGACCGGGGCCGCACGCCCCTTCATTGGGCGGCCCAGAACGGGGATCTGAAGATCGTCCGCATGCTGCTTGCGCGCAAGGCCCATCCGGCCTGGGTGGACACCCTGGGCGACACGCCCCTGCATTTGGCCCTCCAGAACCGGCATGTCGAGGTGGCCGGCGTGCTTCTGGACCACCGGATCCCCTGCCGCAAGGCCAACGCCCTGTCCAACACGCCCCTGCACCTGGCCGCGCGCACGGGCGATCCCGCCTTCTGCCGCCGCCTGCTCGCTTGCGGTGCGAAGGTCCAGGTCTACAACCGCTTCGCCCGGACGCCGCTCTTTTACGCCGTGGAGAGCGGGGACCTGGAAACCGTGAAACTGCTTGTCGAGCGGAAGGCCCAGGTCCGGATCGCGGACCGCAGGAAGGTGACCCCGCTCCATCTATCGGTGTATCATCGCCACGTTCCGGTCACGCGCTATCTTCTCGCCCGCAAGGCGAGGGTGAACGTCGCGGATGAGGACGGGCATACCCCCTTGCATTTGGCCGCGGCCGTGGGCGGGATCGAGGAGGCGCGGGCGCTCCTGGAGGGTGGGGCCGACCCGAAGGCCGAGAACGCGGCGGGGGAGACCCCGGAATCCCTGGCGGTTGCCAACGGGCACCTGGATCTGGCGATGCTGATCGCCCACTGGGCGCGGCCGGAGGTTCCGGAACAGGATTTCGATCTTTCGGGTGACGATAAGAAGAAAACCCGGAAGAAGGGGAAGAAGGCCGAGAAGGGGTCGGATTGAACGACGGATCGAGGAGGCTGGGATGTTCTTTGACATGCCGCTGGAGAAGCTTCGCAAGTACCGTCCCCGACGGGAGGAACCGCGCGACTTCGATGCTTTCTGGAGAAAGACTCTGACTGCCGCGGGGAAGCACCCCCTGGACGCCTCCTTCGAGTTGGTGGACACGGGTTTCAAGACCGTCGAGGTGTTCGACGCCATCTTCCGCGGATACGGCGGACAGCCCATCAAGGGGTGGTTCGTCCTTCCCAGGACCCGTTCCGGAAAGGTCCCCTGCGTGGTCGAGTACGTCGGTTACGGCGGGGGAAGGAACCTGCCGACCGACTGGCTTTTCTGGGCCAGCGCCGGATACGCCCATTTCGTCATGGACACACGCGGGCAGGGGAGCACCTGGAGCAACGGTGACACGCCGGACGTTGAACCGGAAGGTTCCAACCCCCAGGTTCCCGGCTTCATGACCCGGGGCGTCCTGAATCCCGAGACCTACTATTACCGTCGCGTCTTCACCGATGCCGTGAGGGCGATCGAGGCCGCTCGGAGCCATCCGGCCGTCGACGCCGACCGTATCGCGGTCACCGGGGGGAGCCAGGGTGGCGGGATCGCCGTCGCCGCGGCGGGGTTGTCGCCCCACGTGAAGGTCGCCATGCCCGACGTCCCCTTCCTTTGCGGCTATCGGCGGGCCACCGAGATGGTGAATTCCTACCCCTACATGGAGATCGCGAACTACTGCAAGACGCATCGCGATAAGATCGACCAGGTGTTCAGGACCCTCTCGTATTTCGACGGGGTGAACCTGGCGGTCCGCGCGAAGGCCAAGGCCCTTTTCTCGGTGGGGCTCATGGATGATATCTGCCCTCCCTCCTGCGTGTTCGCGGCCTACAACCACTACAAGGGTCCCAAGGACATCCGCGTGTGGCAGTACAACTACCACGAAGGCGGCGGGTCCTATCAAGGGCGGGAGAAGCTGAAATTCCTGAAGGGCATCTGGAAGGACTGACCGCTCCGGTCCCGCAGGGCGGGATCGGAGAATGGGGAATGCTGAATGAGGAATGCGGAATTAGCGTGGCGGAAGGCGACGAGTAAGGATCTTCCGCTTTTGGCGGAGTGGAACCGGCGGCTCATCCTGGACGAGCGGGCCTGGAAGGTCACCTCCAAGGACATTCCCTTTCTTTGGCGAAGGATGAGGCGCTGGCTTTCCGGGCCCTACCGGGCCGTGCTGTTCCTGGAAGGCGGGGAGCCGGTCGCCTACGCCCTGTACCGCCGCCGGGACAGCGGTCTCTACCTTCGCCAGTTCTACGTGGACCGGCCTTTCAGGCGTCAGGGGGTCGGGAGGCGGGCGGCTCGGCTTCTCCTCCGGAAGGTTCTTCCGAAGGGTGTCGCCGTGAGCGTGGACGTGCTGTTGCACAACAAGCCGGGGATGGGTTTCTGGCATTCCGTGGGTTTCCGGAATCGGGCGATGAGGATGGTCCAAAGGAGGAAGGGATGAACAGGGCGATTGGGATTCTGGGTGTTGCGTTCATTCTGTGCGCGGCGGCTTGGCCGGCCCAGGCGGCCCCGCTTCAATTCGGGGTCAAGGCGGGGATGGTCTCCTCGAAAGTGCGCTACTCGGGGACCGTCGATGGCTTGGGCGACATCGGTGCGAATATGAACGACCTGATCGATGCCCGGACGGGTTGGGGGGCGGGCGTCTTCGCCACCCTGGGACTGGGTCCGATGCTGTCGATCCAGCCGGAACTCCTTTTCGTTCGCAAGGGGTGGAAGTGGGAGGAGTCTTTTCCCGAGGTCGATACGTTCGGCCAGGTGGTCGGGCTGATCACGACGCGCCAGGAGTACGCCGTGGATTACCTCCAGGTGCCGGTCGTCGGGAGATGGACCCCGCCCTTGGCGGGACCGGTCCGGCCGTCGGTCTATGCGGGACCGGCGCTGTCGTTCAAGATCGGGAGCGACGGTCGTTGGTGGATCAACGGGCAGGAGGTCCTGTCGGGGAATCTCGGCGTGGATGAGCTGGCGCAGAGGATCACCGCGACCGAGGTGGGCGTCGTCCTGGGGGTCGAGGTGGAATTCCGCCGTTTCCTGGTGGACGCCCGATACGACGTGGGGCTGACGGACATCCTCGAAACGGGAGCGGGCACCGAGAACGTCAAGACCCTGAGCCGTTCGCTGATCCTCATGGGGGGTTACCGCTTCTAGATGGAACGGCGCACCCTCATCGTCTGCACCATCGGGCCCGCGAGCCGCAAGGCCGCCATCCTGAAGGCCCTGGTGTGCGCCGGGATGGACGTGGCCCGGCTCAATTTCTCCCACGGCAACCCCGACGAGCACCGCGCCACCATCCGGATGGTGCGGGCGGCCTTCCGCGCCGCGGGTAAACCGGCCCGCATGTTCGCCGACCTGCCGGGCCCCAAGATCCGCGTGGGGCTTCTGAAGAAGGAACCGGTGCATTTGCGAGCCGGCCGGAAGGTGCTCCTGACCGTGCGGGAAGTCCCCGGAACGGACCGGGTCCTGCCCGTCCAGTATCTGCGGCTCACCGACAGCATCCGGAGGGGTAGCCTCGTTTTCCTGGCCGACGGCTTCCTTCAGTTGAAGGTCCTGAAAATCCCCCGCCCCGGGGAGGCGATGTGCGAAGTGCTCGTGGGGGGCAACCTCCTGTCGAAGAAGGGTTTGAACATACCGGGCGCGCCCATGTACGTGGACGCCGTGACCGAACGGGACCTGGAACTGGCGAGGGTGGGCCTTTCCGAGGGCTTGGATGCCTTCGGGGCTTCCTTCGTGGAGGGCCCCCAGGACATTGCCGAGATCCGCGAGATGGCCGCGGCCCTCGGCCGGAAGGTCCGCGTGATTGCCAAGATCGAACGTCATGAGGCCCTCGACAACTTCACGGCGCTTCTCAAGTCCACGGACGGGGTCATGATCGCCCGGGGCGATCTGGGGGTCCAGGTGCCGCTGGAGGACGTGCCCTTCATCCAGAAGGACCTGATCCGGAAATGCAACCGCGCCCGCAAGACGGTCATCACGGCCACCCAGATGATGGAGTCCATGGTGCACAGCTTCCGGCCGGCCCGGTCCGACGTGGCGGACGTGGCCAACGCCGTGCTGGACGGGACGGACGCGGTGATGCTATCGGAAGAGACGGCTGTCGGGAAATATCCCGTCCAGGCCGTGGAATGGATGGACCGGATCTGCCGGGCGGCCGAGTCTCGAAGCATGAAGTTGCGCGGTCGAGGCCAATGGTGGTCATAGCAACGGACCCGTTGGGTTGCCGCCAGATAGAAGATGGAAAGTAGAAGTTAGAAGGTTAAGGCGTTATTGAATTCCTAATTCCTCATTTCACATCACTCTTGTCCACAATAAACGCAACTTGAACCACAGAGATGCGGAGACGCGGAGATTTTGACCTCTGACAGCGCAAAAAACAGACTTTCCCTCTCCCCTTGAGGGAGAGGGTAGGGTGAGGGGGGCTTTTCTGTTGTTCAGTGTTCGTTCCTGTCCAAAATACGGTTTTGACAGACAAACGCCCTATCAAGAAAACGTCTTGGACGGCAGTGATTTCACATTCCTCATTGCGTCAGGCCCAATAAACCGAACAGGATTGGGCGTCGATGGCGGCGCCTGCCGCGGATCATCCGGCGATGCCGGTGGCCCGGAAGAACCACTCGAAGACCGCGGCGATCAGGGCGGCGGCGGGGATCGTCAGGAACCAGGCCCACACGATGCGGCGCGCCACGCCCCAGCGCACGGCCGAGGCCGAGTGGGTGGCGCCGACCCCCACGATGGCACCCGTGATGGTGTGCGTCGTCGAGACCGGGATGCCGAGGAACGTGGCGAAGAGGATGGAGGCGGCGCCGCCCGTCTCCGCGCAGAACCCTCCCACCGGTTTCAACTTCGTGATCTTCTGGCCCATCGTCTTCACGATGCGCCACCCCCCCGACATGGTCCCCAGCGCGATGGCCGCGTGGCAGGACAGGATGATCCACCAGGCGATCTCCTTGCTGTCGCCCTGATAAGCGGCTCCGGAGAACCCGCCGGCCAGGAGGAGCGCCACGATGATGCCCATGGTCTTCTGCGCGTCGTTGGCGCCGTGCGAGAGGGAATAGAGGGCCGCGGAGAAGAGTTGACCCACCCGGAAAACGCCGTCCACGCGGTGGGGGGTCGCCTTGCGGAAGGTCCAGTAGATGAGGACCTGGATGAGGTAGCCCAGGACCATTCCCAGGAGCGGCGCGACGAAGATGAAGAGGATGGTCTTCTGGAAGCCCGGGAGAATGAGCACGCCCCATCCGGCGTGGACGACCGCGGCCCCGCCGAAGCCGCCGATGAGGGCGTGGGAGGAGGAGGTCGGGAGTCCCCACCACCAGGTGAGGAGGTCCCAGGCGATGGCCCCGATGAGGGCCGCCAGGATGACCCAGATCGTGATTCCGGTCGGGTCCACCATGCCCTTGCCGATGGTCTTGGCCACGTGGGTGCCGAACCCGAAGGCCGCGATGAAGTTGAAGAAGGCGGCCCAGACCACGGCCTGCCCCGGCGTGAGCACACGGGTCGAGACGATGGTGGCGATGGAGTTGGCCGCGTCGTGGAAGCCGTTGATGAAGTCGAAGAACAGCGCCACGGCGATGATGAGGATCGTCAGGATGAGGACCGATTCCAAGGGCAACCTCCCGTCAAGGTTACGGGAAGGTTACGCCCGGGTGAACAACGGTCGAGGGAGAGGATGTTAATTCGGTGTTAAATTATGCCTGTTCGAAATCGGGGATCGCTTGGCTGATTGTCGAAGTTCATCAGGTCGTCTAACGCCTAACTCCTCATTCTGCGGCGTCCCAGTCGCCGCACCCTGAGCGACTGAAAGGAGTCGAAGGGCTCATCCTTCATTCAACAGGGCATTGCCTTTTGGGGCCGCGCTGGTCCTCACGCCGCTTCTCTTCGCGCTGGAGCCGGGGGACATCTCCGGGACCGTGGGCAGGTTCGGAACGGGGGTGGGGGCTCCCTCGGGCAGGCGGCGCACGATCCCGTACTTCTTCTTGAGGGTCATGATGCGCGTGTAGGCCGCGTCGATGGTCTCGCGCCTCACCTGGCCCCGCTCCACGGCCCGTACCAGGGCGTTCATCACGCGCCGCTCCGTGTTGTCCGTCACCATGAGCATGTCCACCCCGGCGTTCACGGCCTGCACCACCGAGACGTCCAGGGGGTA
>CAZGWJ010000022.1:0-35810 GCA_964529445.1 uncultured bacterium | reverse complement strand
GAGTTAGTAGTGAGAAGTTGACTGCAGACTGATGACTGCCTTTGCAGGAAAAACTCCTAACTCCTAACGGGTACCCTGTACCGTGCTTTGCTCTGGTACAGGGCTAATCCCTAATTGCCTTCTCCCAACTGGAGCGAAGCGACTATCGCCCTGCGCCCGGAGCATCGCTTCCCACCGTGCCAACCCGAACTTTTTCGCGAAACGGAACTGGTAGACCTGGTGGCAATGCCTCATCAGGTCGTCCTTTCGCTTCTCATCGCCCGCGAAGGCCAGCAGGTCCGCCGCCACGACCGCGACGTTGTCGTCGGTCAGGACCCAGCCCAGCTTGAACTCGCGGATCCACCGGGCGATGGAGGAATCCGGATGGCCCTCGAAGACGACCGGCCGCCCGACCGCCAGGGCCGCGAGGAAGCGGGAGGGCACGAGCGTCCCCGTGAAGGCCGGGTCCAGGGAGACCCCCTGCACATCCGCGGCGGAAAGGCGCCTTCTCAGTTCCACCCCTGGAACGGACGGGACAATCCGGACATGATCGTCTCCCGGGGTGAGGGCGGCCTTCAATTCATCCACCCGGGAACCCCTCACGCCGAAGATCAAGCCGATGGGGGGCCGCGTCTCGGCGAAGGCCAGCCCCATCCCCATCGCGTTGAGCCCGCCCATCGCGGCCTCGTCGGGACGGTTGATCTGCTCCCGAGCCGTGCGCAGGGCGTGGTGCTGGTCACGGATGGCACGGGACAGGTCGAGGAAACCGCGGAAACGGTGCGGAACGCCCAGAGTCCCCGCGACCATCAGGCAGAGGAGGGGCCGCCCCGAGGCACCGACCCCGAGCAGGGCTTGCACTTCCCCCTCGTTCACCGGCACCGGCCCCGACGGTTCGATCGGCGCCCAGGGCGGAATGCACTCCACCGCCCGAGCCGGGTAGCGCCCTGTCACGATGCGGATGCGGGACAATTTCTCGCGGACTTTGAGGACCCCCTCCGCGAAACGCTCGGCCCCGTCCCGCGTATCGGGCGGCGGTTTCGGCGGCTCCACCGGCCTCTCTTCCCCGGAACCCTCCTGCGACGCACCATCTTCCCCTTCCGGCTTCTTCAACGCGACAGGCGGCTTCATGGCCCCGGCAACCGAATGCGTTTTCTCCTCCTGAACCGCGAACCGCTCCTGGACGCAGGACCCCGGGACCACCACGCCGTGAAAGAGGGAGTAGGGCCATCGCGAGACCCAGCGGATCAGGCGCGCCCGGAAGAAGCTTCGCCGCAGGGGCGCCTCCGCAAGCCACGCCTCGGGGTAAAGCGCGCGGCAGGCAAAGAGAAGCCGGGACTTTCCCCACCGCAGTCGGATCCAGGGCGCCAGGAAGTGCGCGAAGGGCGGGTCGCTTCCGAGGAGGACCAGGTCGGGCGCCGGCTGGAAGAGGATGCGCCAGGCCCACTCGAGGAGCGTCCAGGAGTGGGCGACCGCACGGCCCCAGGGACGGTCCAGCCGGAAGGGCGGACGGTTGACGCGCCAGATGCTGACGCCGTTCAGGTTCTGCTGGAGGGGATAGCGGGCTTTCGGGTCATGGAAACTCCGCGCGGAGGACCAGGCCTCGACCTGGAAATCCTTCGCGGCCATGTGCTCGGCCATTTCGGCCAGCCGCAGGGCACCCCCCGCCTCGTCAGGCCGGTAATGCTGGCTCAACACCAGAAGAGAAGGCAAGGGGTCAGGCCTCCGGGATACTCATAGCGTTCAACGGCTTGCGACGCGTGCCCACGAAGCCCGATAACACCCCTTGTTCGTCCCCACGTAAAGGTCACCCGACGGTTCCGCCCAAAGGTAGCGGATCTCCAGGTTCGCGAAGCGCCCGAGACTGATCTTCTCCCAGTTCACGCCGCCGTCCCGGCTGGCCAGGATATTCCGTGCTTTCTTGTCCACCCCGACCAAGCGTCCCCCATGGGCCGCCGTGACCAGCACCACATTCCCCGGAAGTCGCTTCGGCCGCATCGGATCAGGGCCGTCCTTGAAGGCATGGACACCTTTCGGGGTGGTGGCGTAAATCAGTCCCTCCTTCTCATCCCTCACCAGCGACTGAACCGGAGAACCCAGGTCGAGATGCCGGCGGAAGGTCGCGCCACCGTCCTCCGACACATAGACCCCCCAGCAGGGTTTGATTGAATTTGCGACCAGCACTCGGGGCCACCCCAATGCCGCGTAGATGCGTTCCCCGCTCGCCAGGAAATCCACCAGGAACGCCGTCTCCATGCCCTTGCACTCCAGACGCCGCCAGGACTTGGCCTTCGGTTCCAGGACATATAAACTGGCCGACTCGCCCCGCATGAGGCCGTACAGTTCCCCCGAGGAGCCCCATGCCAGATGATGGACGCTCATTTTCTCGTACAACAACCCTTCGCTCGTCAGACGCTCCCATTTGCCAGCGCGTTCATTGAAGCGGAAGGCACCGCTCTCTGTGCCCGCATAATAGGTACCGGCCTGCATCCCGGGAATGGCGCACAGAACCTTCTCGTCCTCAAAAGGTTGTCCCACGATCCTCCAAATCCCGAAAAATCCTGTTAACTTCCTATAGACCGCGTCGGTGCCACACGCCAACAGCTCACCGGTCGAACCTCCCCCTCCCAGGTATCCGACCTCCTCGCCCCAAAGACCCGGGATGGACAACCAATCAACGTCTATGGTCTTTTCCCACCCGATCCGTTCGAGCAGGGTCCGGGGACGCGCCTCCTCGCGGATCAATCCCCCCGTGCCGAGACCGAAGAGTTGCATCGCGTCATCGGATATTTTCAAACTGCTTTTCAGCGACAAGGTGTTGCCCTTCGCGTCGTAAAGTTTCAACAGCGGGAGGAAACGGGGATCCAACGCCTTCAACAAATCCGTCTTCCCGATCGGAGTCGCGACCGGCCGCAGAATCACAGGGGTTCGAATTGAGGTCGGGGTCAGGCTTCGAGGCGGAACCGGCTTGGGCGGCAGCTTTATTCGAATCGGGGGTCGTGGCATGACGATCCGGGGTCCATAATTTCTGGCTTTAGGAGCCGACTCGGCGGTTCCCGCCACCAGGCATAGAGTCGCCGCAACAAGCATTACCCTATTCATTCGTTTCCCCCTCTTCCGATTTCGTCATCCCATCCGTACCGATCAGGCCGAAGGCGCAGCGGATGTGCTCCTCCGGCCCATAGACCGCGCATCCCTCCCGCGTATTCAGGACGATCCGGACATCGTAATGGGCCAAGAGCCGCGCGCATTGGCGACAACCCGGCCTGTGGGAATAGGCCCAATTCCCGTGGGGTGCCGGTTCCGGAAGCAATTTGACGTGGTACATCATCCCGCCCCGTGGATCGTGCCCCTTCGAGAGGGCGTCCAGGAGAGCCATCTCCTCGGCGTGAAGGGCCGGGCAATCCAAGTAATCATAGGTGCCGTGCTTTTCGGCCCGAACGCAGGGATCGCAAAGTTCCGGCAGTTTCGCCTGGATCGACCCCGCCCCGATCACCACGTCCTCCTTCACCAGGACCGCCCCGCGCCGGCTCTTGCGGCAGGTGGAGCTCATCGCCTGTTGGGCCGCAGCGACCATCCAGGACTGGTGCCGACCGTAGCTCGAGCTGGTTTCGTCGAAACACCTCACGCAGGATCCCTCCCCTCGAACCGGTGGTCGATGCGATTCTTCAGAGCGGACCGGAGATCCGCATAGAAACCCGGGGTGTCGCAATAGGCGTCCATGTCGCTGTCGAAGACCAGCGTCCGGACCCGGTCATCCCGGTCCAGGTAGGTCACGACCAGCCGTTTCCGGGTCAGGAGGAACGGGAAATAGGGCGACTCCTCCGCCCTTTGGATGCGATCGAAGGGGACGCTCTTGTCATCAACCGTCAGATAGGTGACCGTGATCGCGACGGCGGACATCCCCTGGAGCAGGAATGCCAGGTGGGAAGCGAGATGGATCAGGGCGAGCAACGGGAGCGGGAACAGGGCGAGAGCGACCAGCCAAACAGGAGTCACGCTCCCCGCCACGGAAACAACACCCACGATCAGGACGATCGCCAGGACGGCCGCGAGAAACCCGTATTCACGGCATTCCCGCGCGGTCGGGATCCAGGCGGAGCGGAATCGGTAGGTCCGGTCCATAGGGCCAATTTCCTTTGAGCCAGGCTTTCCATGATTATAAGATATGAACCGCCCGACGGGCTCAAAAGGAAACCCCTCACATGGATCGCGCCAAAGCCATCCAAGGCATCAAGAACGCCTCCCCCGTCCGTTTCATCCCTTCGGACTACCTCAAGAAGGGCCCCATTCCCGGAATCGGGCTCTGTCTCTCGGGCGGGGGCTACCGCGCCATGCTATTCCACCTCGGCGCCCTCCTCCACCTCAACGATGCGGGCATCCTGGGACGGTTGGACCGGATCTCCAGCGTCTCCGGCGGTTCCATCGCGGCGGCTTACCTCGGCCTCCGGTGGAATCGTCTGGAATTCAAGGGAGGGATCGCCACCCGTTTCGTCCCGATGGTGGTGGAACCGCTCAAGCGGCTGGCCAGCCACACGCTCGACGCGCCCTGCGTGGCCAAGGGCATGCTGAAGCCCGGGGTGGCATCCCGCCACCTGGCGGACTCCCTCGACCGCCTGATCTTCAAGGGCGCAACCCTCCAGGACCTTCCGGATGAAGGAGAAGGCCCCCGGATCATCCTGAACGCCACCAACACCCTGACCGGCAACCTCTGGCGCTTCTCCCGGCGCGACATGGCCGACCACCTGCTCGGCCGGATCCCGAACCCCCGGATCCGCCTGTCCCAGGCCGTGGCCGCCTCGGCCGCCTTCCCCCCCTTCCTCTCGCCCGCGCGACTGCCGGTGGACCCGAAGGACTTCGTCCGCGATAAATCCTCGAAATTTCCCGAAGCATCCCTGCCCTCCGAGGTCCTGCTCACCGACGGGGGCGTCTACGACAATCTGGGGCTGGAGATGGTCTGGAAGAAATACCGGACGGTCCTGGTCAGTGACGCGGGCAACCGTATCCGCTATGAACCCCGCCAGGGTTCGAATTTCGTGTCCCACACCCTGAGGGCGGTCGAGATCATGCAGGCGCAGGCGTCCAGTCTCAGGAAGCGGCAGTTGCTGGAGGCGTTCCGGAGGAGGTTGGACGGCCACAGCGGGGCCTACTGGAGCATCACGGCGTCATTGACGGATTACGGGGTTAAGGAACCCCTGCCCTTCCCCCGGGAGGAATCGGAACGCCTATCGCAAATCCCGGTGCGCCTCACGAAACTGGATCGCCGCACGGCGGAGCACCTGGTGGAGTGGGGAAGGGTGTTATGCAAAGCTTCCATCAACAGGCATTTCACACGAAAGCTGTCATGAAGCATTACAGTCCCATACGAATCGCCATTTTGCTCCACATCACAGGAATTGAAATGCCGGGAAACTGCGCAGCACACTCCAGCGCGATTCGCGAATATTCCTTTTTGCGGTTCATTTCCTTCTCGGTGCGAAGGTAATTCCTCAGATGCCGGATTGCCGCGCGGAAATGCTCTCGTCGAACCTTGATATCCCGGCTCATCTTCGCCTTCTGGGCAGATGCCGCCCCATAAACCCTATCGATTTCGCGCTGCTCGGAATACCACACATGGGATAGTACGATAAGGTCTGGATCACTTCTGCGCTTCTTCATTTCCGTATCCAGTTTATTCAGTACACGAATCGCTTCGTCCGGCTCCCGGAGATTCAAGTAACTTTCCGCGAACTTGATGTATATCTCAACCTCATTGAAAGACCCCGCAACGATCCCGCTATCCACGACTCTTTCTTCTAGCTTTTTCAGAACCCCCAATCCATTCTCCCGCGTTGCTTCGTCAGCCGCCAACACCTTACTATGCATTTCGTATTCACTCACCATGGCTAAGTATTCAACAACAGTAAGGTTTCGAACCCTATTAGCCAAGTCGAACATAGCAAAGGCGTTATCGTAAAGCCCGTGTTCCATCATGAGGGCACCCATCGCAATTAAAACTCTCTTTTTCAACAAAGGTTCTTTCGCCCGTATTGAAGCCGCCGTCAACACCAAACCCTTTCCTAAATATTCAGCAAGTTGTTCCTTTTCGCTGACAGCTTCGGACTTGTATTGGAGAACTTGTGTTAATAGCTGCATCGCTTCGGTGTCCTCCGCGCGATCTTTTCGCCCGTTTTCAGTTACCACTTGTATCCGTTGATTGGTTTCCGCGTTGACGATCCCCTTCCTGCGTATATACTTCACATCCTTTGGATCCTCTAAATCGACGGGCCGGATCTTGTGGGGATATACATCCGATCCGGGATGCTTTCGCATCACAACGGCCTGCAATTCCCCCCCGCTTATGAACCAAGATACCGGACACACGTCCTCTTTATACATATCATCCTTCTTGCTCCTGCGCACCCAAGCGGACGCATTCAAATCGCAATAGTCGTAATGAGACGGAATATAGAGAAGGACCTTGGTTTGATACTTTTCCCCGCATTCAAGAAAGTATTTCCCGTTAACAATCGGTCCGCTTGATAGCGGTTCCGAATACAGATCGATCGTTCTTCGGGAAAAATGCGCCATATCTGCTTGCGCTATCAGCGTATCATTCAAATATTTGTTGCTGTTGGATACACCAGACACCCGAGTCGCAGAAGCATTGTACCAAGCTGCAAATATCTCAACGCGGGTATTACCATCGTTTGTTATTGTCATTTGTACTTGCAAAGGGACCAAACCATCAACCGGCGCCAATCGCTCGACTTTCATGTCCATCGTGACGAAGGGTGGCATCTGATATGGTAGGAATGACTTTTCATAGATGAACGTGTAGATGGCCCATACGCCACCCGACAGGATGGCCAGCACGGTCGCCACATGCATCATGGTCCGAACATGGATAGAATGTTCGCTTAAAACCTGCTTCACCGGGGGGAAGAACAAGGCCCTTCTCGCCCCCTCTCTTACAGCACCCACTCGGCGCTCATGAGCGATATTCTTTATGATGAGCGCCAGGATCGACGCCATCGCCGCCATCATCAACGGGATATTACCGATGGAAGCACCAAATGCCAGAATGGAGAACAGGGAGAAGGAAAAGAACGGATGTTTCACGTATTCGCCAAGCGGTTTGGCGCGCATCCCTCCCCGCACCCTTGACGGTCGAAAACCCAAAAATAGATACCCGACCACCCACATCGACAACCATATGATCAAGAAGATCGTGCTCAGAATGAATATAATATTGCCGGGAATAACATCGATCCATTCGTAAATCTGGTCGATCTTGTAGAAGATAATGGAATTGTTTGCCGCAAAATACGTCATCACGCCAATGAGAACCGCCAAAGTATTGGCAAATCTGAAGCCCGGTTTCCAAGATGGCAAACCACGCATAGGCCGCACCTCAGTTCATTAGGATTTGAACTGATTGTACCATTCTTTGATATTGGTAGAATGCGTTTCCCACCGTTCCCAAAGCCATAACCCACATATGTCAAAATAACAGGATCAGCCCACAGGACCAGCACTCAGCCCTTCCAGGTGCCCGCCTGGATCTCGGAGAGCATGGCGGCGTAGGCCAGCTTCAGGCCCTCGTCGAGAGGGATGCGCGGCTTCCAGCCGAGCGACTTGATGCGCGAGATATCGAGGAGTTTCCTTGGCGTGCCGTCCGGCTTCGAGGGATCGTACTCGATGCGGCCCGTAAACCCCACCGTGGCGGCCACCTTCGCCGCGAGTTCGGCGATCGTGAGGTCCTCCCCGCAGCCGATATTGATGATGTCGTTGCCCTCGTAGGTGTTCATCACGTGGATGCAGGCGTCGGCCATGTCGTCGGAATACAGGAACTCCCGGCGCACCTGTCCCGTGCCCCAGATCGTGACGGCCTCCTTCCTCGCCTCCTTGGCCTCGTGGAACCGCCGCAGGAAAGCGGGCAGGACGTGGGAGTTCAAGGGGTGGTAGTTGTCGCGGGGGCCGTAGAGGTTGGTGGGCATCACGGAGAGATAGCGCAGGCCGTATTCCTTTCGGAAGGCCTGGCACATCTTGATGCCCGCGATCTTCGCCACGGCGTAGGCGTCGTTGGTGGGTTCCAGGGGGCCGTTCATGAAGTCGGTCTCCCGGATCGCGCGTTTCTTGTCGTTGGGGTAGATGCAGGAGGAACCCAGGAAGAGGAGCTCCTTCACCCCGGCCTTCCAGGCCGAGTGGATGACGTTGTTCTGCACGAGGAGGTTCTGGTAGATGAACTCGGCCGGGTAGGTATTGTTGGCGTGGATGCCCCCCACGCGCGCGGCGGCCAGGAACACCACGTCGGGGTGCTCCATCTTGAAGAAGGCCTCGGTCTCCCCTTGGCGCTCGAGGTCGAGTTCCGAGTGGGTCCGATAGAGCAGGTTCGTGTAGCCCTGGGCCGAGAGACGCCGCATCAGGGCGCTGCCCACCAGGCCGTTGTGTCCCGCGATGTAGATCCTGGAACTCTTGTCCATCTCACACCCCTTGATCGTCGTATCGCCATCCGCGCCCGCGGACATTATCAAGACCTATCATTTAGTATTACTATTTGTCCAGTCTCATATCAGCCCCATTTCCTTGGGCCGCCCCGGCCCTTGCCGGAAAACCCCTCACCGCCCAAAGGGGCGGGATGAGTTCGCCCTGTATCAGAGTTGATATGCACCACGATACAGGGTTCCAGTGCGAAGTTTTTCCATCTACTACAGTTGCCAGTCTGCAGTTATCAGTCCCCTTCCGACTACAAACTGCTCACTGCAGTGGCTGGCAAAACTCCTAACTTGTGCCCTGAACCGTGTCCGAAGGACTCTGGTTCACGGGCCTAACTTCAAACTTCTAACTGCCGTTCAAGGTATGTACGGTTCGATGGAGCGGAACCCCGGCCGCTTACAGGCCGCGTCGCGCGAAGCGTTATCCTTGAAAAGATAGACCGCGTACCCCCCGAAACCCCCGCCCGAATACTTCCACGCCAGCGCGCCCGGCACATCCGAGGGCAGGGGATCCATCCCCTCGCCCTCCTGCATCTTCCACGAGATCCGGACACCTTCGGCCAACATCCCCAGGTCCTGCTTCCAGACGGCTTCCCGGGCGACATTCCCCGCCTCGAAGACCAGGTCCAGGTCGCGCTTCCGGTCGGCCAGTCCGGGCGTGTCGTGCTGTCGGCCGCTCCAGTACAAGGCCATGCGGCCCCGCACCAGTTCCCCGTCGGTCTTGATGTCCAGCACGGGTCTTTCCCCGCTCCGCCACACGCAAAGCCCGCCCTCGGCGATGATGGCCGGGTCCTGCCAGCCCACGCCGAGGTCGAGCTCGGAAGAAACCCCATCATCGCCGTTCAGGAGAGCCCAGGCGCCGCTCCCGCCCAGCCCGGCGTTCCTCTCGTAGGGCCATTCCGAAAGGGAAACCGTGGGTGAGATCGCGCAATTCACGATATGCCCCCCGGGGCGGGCGAAACGCGGCACATCGAGCCAGCCCCCGGCGAAGTCCACGCGCAGGGGCGCGACCCGCGGCGCGCGGATCCATTTCACGATCTGGGTGGTGGAGACGGGGGCGAATTGCGGCGGGGTCTTGGGGAGGACGACGTACTCGGCGCCCACCTGACGGCAAAGGTCGCGCTTCAGGGGGCCGTACTTGTCGTCCTCGGTGACGGCCAGGACGGCGGGCTTGAGGGCCAGGAAGTCGTCCTTGAAGTCGAGGCCTTCCTCCATGCACTTGCCCACCACGACCTCATCCACCGTGTCCAGGGCCTCGAGGAGGGCCTTCTTGTGCTCGTCGGGGAGCGAGGAGCGGCGCCTCTTGTGGAGCCAGAGGACGTCGGAGGAGGCGAAGGACACCGTCAAGTGACCGCCCAGGGCGCGGGCCTCCCGGAAGAACTGCAGGTGCCCGGCGTGGAGGATGTCGTAACATCCCGAGACGAAAACCTTGCGCATGCTTCGTCCTTTTGAACCCAACCGCCGAAGCTGCGCAGTTAGGAGTTGGCAACCCTTCGGGCTGGCCCGTTCCGGGCAGTTAGGAGTCTTTACCGGCAAATGCGGTTATCGGTCAGCAGTTTGCAGTCAACTACTCACTACTAACTCCTAACTACTAACTCAAGTACGCGTCATCCCGAGGTCAGGATGAGGTTCGCGTACTGGATCGTATCTGCTGTGCGGATGAGGCCGACGGCGCCCGGGACTCTCTTCTTGAATTTGACGTGGGGTTCGAACGCCAGGCGGATCCTGCCGAAGGACTGTTTGAACCGCGAAACCGTCTTCTTGTCGTTGTGCTTGAGGAACTCCCGGGCCATGTGGACGCGGGCGATGGAGAAGTTCTTCCGGATGGCGTCGAAAACCTGGAGCACGGTGGGAATATCATCCACCAACGACAGGTCAATTGTTACAAAATCACGGCTTACGCGGTTCGTCTCAACTACCAACTCCTCACTCCTCACTCCTGACTTCCGCCCTGCCGACTTTGTCGGCCAGGACGGAAAGCCCCTGTCCGCAATGACCAGCGTATTCGTATGCCGCACGCGGGCGAGAAGGGCGTTCACTTGGGGATTCAGGATGCCGGTCTTCAGCAAGGGATCCTCCGGGGGGAAATGACTTCATTATAACAGCGTCCTCGGCCGGGGACGCGCCTCACCGGCTGATCTGGAGTTCCAGCCCGAAGGTCGTGACCCTTTCCTTGAAGAACTGGCCGTAGGGCATCGTGCCGCGGTAAACCGTCGCGTTGAGGCCCCAGCGCCGGGCCCCCAGGTCCTCCGGGTCCCGCGGCCCGAATTCGAAGCCCGTCTTGCCGCTCCATCCCACCGACCGGGCGCGCTCGTCGGTCGACTTGAAATCCAGGGCCGTCACCCATCGGGTTCTTCGCCGCGGGTTCCCCTCCATGAAGGGGGTGTCGATGCGCGCCTCGACCCCGCCATGAAACACCCAGGCCCGCAGGTCGTCGGGATCGTGGTGGAGATGCCACTCACTCCCTCCGTAGAGGCGGAAAGGCGGCAGGTCATAGGACAGGACGCCTTCCAGGGATTCGTAGCTCAGGTTGATCCGGCGGGGGGAGCGGTTCAGCAGGAACTCGTCGCCCAGGTGGGAGCTCTGGTGGTAGATCCGGACGCGGGCGGAGGTCTTGCCGTATCGCCAGGTGAAGGGGACGCCCACCACGAAATCGGTGTTGATGAGGTCCATCGATTCGGTCTCCATGTCGAAGAGGGCGAAAATGCCGCCCACGATGCCGAGCTGGAACCCCTCCCCGCGACGCGCGCCCGCCCAGCGGCGGAGGCCCCAATGCTCCGAGAACCCCGCCAACCCCGCCGTCGTGCGATAGCCGTCCCAATCGGCCGCGAGCAGGGAGGCCAGCGACCGCAGTTCCTTCGGGTCCGCGTAGAGGGGATCGAACACGTCGCCACGGGGGACGGACTCGGAGGCCGGAAGCGGCCCGGATAACGCGATGAAAAGCCACAAGAGAAGAGCGGCGCGGCGCATGCGGCATTCCTCCAACCAAGATCCCCCCGCCATCCCGACCGGGGGAAAGGCAGGCGTCCCGGGACGCCCTGCGCGATGATAGCACGGTCCCGCGTCACCGGTTCCCCCGACCGGAAATTCCGCCGAACCCCCTTCCTATTCCGCCCCGGCTCGGTCATGCTGGACATGAAGAGGGACGGAGTTCCGCCCGCTCCGGGAGGTGCGTCATGCGATACGACTACGACCTGATCTGCATCGGGCTGGGCCCCGCCGGAATGGCCGTGTCCGTGATGGGCGCCGAGATGGGGCTGAAGGTGTGCGCCGTCGAGCGGGAGCACATCGGCGGCGAATGCATGAACGTGGGTTGCATCCCCAGCAAGTCCCTCCTGCGGATGGCCCGGGCCCGGCACGCCTTCGAGCGCCTCGAGGCCATGGGCCTTTCCCCGTCGGAAAAACCCGCGGTGCAAGACGCCTTCCCCCGGGTCCGCGACTACGTGCGCTTTATCAACGAGCACAAGACGCGGGGCATGTTCCACCGGGTGGAACTCGTCCTGCAGGAAGGCCCGGCCTCGTTCCTCGACGACCACACCGTGGAGACGGGCGGCAGGAGACGGACCGCCCGCCGGATCTTCATCGCCACGGGCACCCGCCCGGCCGTCCCGCCCATCCCCGGGCTGCCCGAAACGCCTCACCTCACCAACCTCGACGTCTTCGACCTCGACCGGCCGCCCGCGACCCTCACGATCCTCGGCGGGGGTTCCATGGGCTGCGAGCTGGCCCAGGCCTTCGCCCGTCTCGGAACTCGATGCACGATCGTGCATCGGGATGAGCGCCTGCTCCCCTCGACCGAGCCCTGCGCCTCCGCCGCCCTGGAGGCCGCCCTGGCCCGCGAGGGCGTGGTCTTCCACAACGGCGTGACGCCCGCGAGGGTGCACAAGACGCCGGAGGGCATCGTCCTCGAGGCGCCGGGTGGACTGCGTATCGTGTCGGACGCTCTCCTCGTCGCCGCGGGCCGGACACCCGCCCTGGAGGGACTGGGGCTCGAGCGCGCGGGCGTGAGGGCCACCGAGCGTGGCATCCCGGTCGACCGGTTCCTGCGCACCTCGCGGCCGCACATCTACGCGGTCGGCGACTGCAACGGGGAAGTCCTTCTCACCCACGCGGCCATGCACCAGGGCATGACAGCCCTGATGAACGCCCTCCTGCCCTTCCCCTTCCGCATGGACTTCCGCAAGACCCCGATCCCCTGGACGGTCTTCACGGAACCCGAGATCTCCCAGGTGGGGGCGTCCGAGGCGGAATTGAGGGAGCGCGGCGTCCGCTACGAGGTCGTGGAGTCGAGGTACGAGAACTACGGCGCGGCCATCGCCGAGGACGCGGGCAACGGGTTCGTGAGGGCGCTGGTGAGCCCGGCCGGGAGGATTTACGGGGCTTGCATCGTGGGCGAGGGGTCGGGGGAGATGATCAACGAGTGGACGCTGGCCCTGCGCAGGGGCCTGCGCCTGCACGACATCCTGCTCACGCCCCACTCCTTCCCCACCATGGGATTCTTGACCAAGCGGGTTTCGGAGGCCTGGGCCATGAACCGGATGCGACCGAAGGCGGTCCAGGCGTTCTGCCGTTTCCTGTTCAGGATCTGAAGGAGGATCCAGGGGGCGGGAAACAGGGACGCATCCATCCCGAAACGATACCCAAAGCCGTCAGGGCGAGGGCCGAGCAGGAAGGTCGCATCATTGCGGTCGAAGACGTTTCTATGAAATGGTTCGAGTGCTGTTATAAGCGTATTTTGGGCAAGCGTGAGGGCGCATGACGAAAACGGCCGTCCCGGTCGTGGCGCGGCCGCGCTTCCAGCCCCTCACGGGCAGATAAACGCCCTGGCGTTGACCGCCCGGTTCGGAACGGTGCCCCACGAATCGACATTGAGGGTCGCGGGCAGTTCGCCCCAGGCCAAGCCTGTGCTGTTTCGAACCTCTCCCGTGGACAAGCGATACGAGTGCCACCGGGTACTCACGCCGTCCCCCCGGGTCATGAACACCAGGTAGTAGTTCCCCGCCGCCAGCGGAATCAGCGGCGCGTGGATCATGTGGACCGTATCGGTGGCCGTCACGGGCAGCGGCATAACCCCGGTCTGGGCCACCAGGGTCGCCGGCGAACCGGTCGTGTAGAACCCGAAGCGGCCATACCCGGCCGATCCCCAGGTATAGAACTGCACCGCATACAACCCGCCGGCCGTCGACAGGTTCACCAAGGAGGCGCTTGTCATGGTTCCACTGATGCCGCTCGCGCTTTCCATGAAGTCGACCGCACCCAGGGTGACGGGCGAGGAGCAGGTGTAGGGCGTCAGGGTCACCGTCGGGGTCGCGGTCACGGTCGGCGTCGGCGTGAGGGTCGGCAGGACGCAGTACAGCGCCTGGACGGCCAGTTGACCGCTGGAAGCCATGTCGACGGGATAGGTCGCGGGAAGACTGCCGTCGCCCCAGGCCTGGGCTCCGAAATAGTACCCGCCGCCCGTGGTCAACAGGCCGCCGGGCCTCGGGGTACCCGATAGCACCCTTCCCTTCAAGGCCAGCCAGTAATTCCCCGGCTGAAGCTCGATCGTCGGCAGTTCGATCGTATTCCACGCACCGCCCGTGCAGGTGATGGAACCGGAGGATTGGACCAGCAGGGATCCCGGCTGGCCGGACACGTCCGCATAGACGCCCATGCGGACCTCCATGCCGGCGCTCGTGGCCCAGCACATCATGCGCTTCACCTCGCCCCGGTCGGAAAGCGCAAACCGGCTGGAAAAGAGGGTCTCGGTCCCGGAGAAGGACAGGCCGCCGTCGCGGCTGGCGGAACCGAAGGTGGACGGCGCGGAAGCCCCGCAGATGGAGGTGGGACTGGGCGTCGGGGTCGGCGTGGGTGAGAGGGTGCGCGTGGAAGTCGGACTCGGCGTGAACGTCCAGGTGCGGGTGAAGGTGAAGGTCCTGGTCGGGGTGGGCGTGAGGGTGGGGATCTCCCCCGGAGGCGCGATGTCGAAGGTCAGGAAGTAATTACCCGAATCCGAGGAGGTCTGTCCGTCCACGATGAGGTAATAGGTGCCGGGTTGCAGGAGGGTATAGTCGATCGCGGCCATCTTGTTGGGGCAGGTATCGGCGCTGACGGCCACCGTCGTTCCGATCTCCTCGCAACTCGTCCTCAGGTACAGGCAGGCGGGCCAGGCCTCCGATGTCGCGCACATCCCGATGGAATAAGCCGCCAACTCCTCCACCGTGAAGACCAGGAGCTGGTCCCGGGCCCCCGTGCCGCAGCCATCACCCTCGAAGTCATCGGTCTCCGTCAGGGTGCTTCCCTCGTAAGACCCCGATTTATGGACGTTGTCGGTGATGTCGATGGCCGAGACCCCGCAATGCGGGGTTCCAATCGGCGTGAGGGTCGGGGTCCCGGTCCGGGTGACAGTCGGCGTGTCCGTGGGGGTATCGGTGACCGTGGAAGTCGGGGTGTTCGTGGGCGTGTCGGTGCGCGTGGCGGTCCGGGTGGGCGTCGCGGACCGGGTGGGGGTGTTTGGCACGAAGACCGAACCGGTCGGGGTCGGTGTGGGCACGGTGGGGGAGGGGGAAGGTGTCGGCGTGAGCGAGGCCAGGCCCTGCGAGACCGTCAGCGTGTAGGACCCGCAGACGTCGTCGAAATACGGGCTGTCCACGACCAGCGCGTAGGTACCCGGCTGGAGGAAGACCGAAACGACGGAACGGTTGCCGCAGGAATAATTGTCGCTCTCCGCCAGGATGCCGGCCGATTCATCGCCGCAGTCGGAGCGGATGAGGAGGTTCGAGGCCCAGGTTTGGCCGTCCCCGCAGGTCGAGGCGACGACCGTACCCGCCTGCACGACCTGGAGGATGTAGAGGATGTCCGGGGCCGGGCAACCCATGCCGCAGGAGAAGCGATGTGTTCCGGAGCAGGTGTTCCCGGTGACCACCGTCGCGGTACCGGCCACGATGGTACCCGCGGCCGAATAGGGGCAGGACAGGGTGGGGGTGCCGGTCGGCGTGAAGGTCCCCGTGTCGGTCGGGGTGAAGGTCGGCGGCGGCGGGAAGGTGGCGCTGTGGGTCGGGGAGTTCGTGGCCGTCGAGGTCGGCGTATCGGTGGAGGTGGATGTGGGAGTGAACCAGGTCCCGGTCGGCGTCGGCGTAGCGGTGAAGGTGAAAGTGGCTGTGTCGGCCGCGGGGGCGGGGGCGGGGGAGGCGGGGGCCGAGGGGCTGGAGCTCTTACTGCAGGCCCCGAAAAGGACCGCCACCAGCATCAGTCCCATGCTCGTGTACAGGGTTCGTTTCATGGGAAACCTCCGCGGATTGGATTATTTCCGATGATATCATTCTTCAGAATCACGGCAATCGTTATTTGCTTATGCCAATAATAAACGTTTATTCACCGGGTCTTCTCCCTGGCGAGTGGGTGATCAAGGCAGAAGGCCAGGGATAAACCTAAAGTCCCCTCGCCCCAAAGGGTGCGCATGGTCGAATCCATTGGGGGAGAGGGAGAAGCGCCACCGGTGGTTTCGACCAGCTCACCACAGGCCGCTCACGGACAGCGATAAAGCGCGCCCATCGAAAGGTGCCGGTTGTTGTACGTACCCTGTTGAAGCCAATCGCTCGTGATGTCTCCACTACTGGCCAGGATCTGTCCCGCAGGGGTCATGTTTCCCACCTGGGTCGAGGGCCCTCCGTCCATCTTCACGGCAAACCAGTAGTTCCCGTGCGTGAGGGTGAGGGGTCCCACCCCGATGGTGTTCCACCCGTTCACGCCGGTCATGGGACCGCTCACGGTCAGCAGGTACTCGGGCTGTTGATACAAGGCGGAATGGGAGTAGACCGCCACGCGAAACTGGATATCCGCGTAGGTATAAACCGTCAGGGCCGTCACGGCGGCCGGAGAGGAGAAGGTCACGGCAGAGGCGAGGGTCGAGAGGCCGAAATTCGAGATGCTGTCGTAGGACCCCTCCCCGACGAAGCCGGGCACGCAGGGTGCCGGCGTCCAGGTCAGGGTGGGTGTGGGAGTGGACGTCCGTGTGGGCGTCGGGGTCCTCGTCGCGGTCGGGGAAAGCGACGCCGTCGGCGAGAACGTGGCGGTCGGGGTGGAAGTGGCCGCGGGGGCCGCGGGCGGCGCCGCGGGCGCGGCGGGGTCACTGCTTTTCTTGCAGGCGAAGACGCCCGCAACGGCCATGATGAATAAGGAACCGAGGATGATTCGCTTCACGGGATGCCTCCGGAGCAGGATGGTCCGGATTCTACCATCCCCCCCGCGAGAGCCATACCCGAATCGGCGGGGTCACAGGAAAAGGGTTTCCGACCGATGAAAGCACGCCGTCCAAAACGGGAAGGCGGGACCGTCGCAATTCGCGATCATTCGCTGTTCCCGAATTTCCGTTCGAACAGCTTCACCGCCGCGGCCATGGCCTCTTCCTCGTCCGGGCCCTCCGCCTCGACCCACACTTCCGCCCCCCGGAAAGCCATCAGGCACACCAAACCCATCATGCTCTTGGCATCCGCGCTATTCTCACCGACCGTAAAACGGATCGCGCTTTTGTAGCGACTCAATGTCTGTACGATATGCATCGCCGCTCGGGTGGTCAGCCCGTACTTGCTGGTAACCTTCAGGACCTGTTTGAGCGCCATTCGAATCCCTCCCTAACCAACCCCAACCTACCGTCCGTCATCCTGCGCCGATCGTTCAATACCGCCCCAGTCCCCCCCGGGGCCAGGACTGGGGCATGATCCCGGGCGCCGGCAGGTGCGGAACCCGATAATCGGTATCCATGCTCCGCGCCCTCCGTTTTCCCCGTTCGATCGCTTCGGCCATCTTCGTCTTTTCCGGGCCGCTCAGGAATCCCTGCCATGTCGCCTTGTTCTCCTGCGCATACTCCGGTTCGTGGTAGACTGCCGTTTCCAGCATCTCGACAAGGCTTGTACGATCCACCCATGGCGCCCAGCGGGCCGTATTCGCGATCAAATACCTGCACCCCGGAGTCCCGCTCACCTTGGAATATTCATCCTCGATCCGCCCCGCAACGACCCTCGAGCGCAGGAACGCCGAGGTTTCTCTCTTTCCCAAAAAGGACGCCCACTCGATCGTCCTCCCGAACAGATCGTCCAGGACGCGGAATTCGCGCCTTTGCCCGTCCTTGTCGAAGACTTGAACGGTTCTGTCCTCCACGAGAGCAACAGGCCCGGTCTTGGCGAGGATCCGGTTGAGGGTCTCCCGTTCCGCGTCAACCTCCATCCGCAACTTGAGGATCTCCGATTCCAGGTCCTCCACCTTGTCGTTCAACAGCGAGACGGTCTTTGACTTCCGTTCCACCGCCTCCTCCAACCGGTCATAACGGAATTTCAGGGCAATTCCTCCCAGCAACAACAGAAGCCCGACGACGAGGATCCGTTTTATTTTCATGGCCAGCCAACCTTTCCTCCCGGGATACGGCCTCCCGTCGAATCAAACCTTGTCCGGGTGCGCTTCCCGTCCGGATGCGACCAGGCCCCGGATATGTTCCGCCAGATGGCCGAATGTGGCGTTGCGATCCTTGCCGACGAAACCTGCCAGGTCGAGCGCGACGCCCTCCTCCGCGAATTCCTCGCCGAGGGCCTCCTGGGCGGTTGTCCAGATCACGCAGGAAGCCACGGGGTCATCGCAGCCCAGGTAATCCGCCACGTTCGTATCGGCCGTAACTTGCCCATGCCACTTGTCCTGGAGATCCGACAACGCCTTCGCGATCCGTCTCTGCACCCCGTCCGGAGACATTTCGCCCCTTCCGACAGCCTCCTTTTCCGCCATGAGGTTCCGGACCCCCTCGGCGAGCTTGGCGATGGACAAGCCCTGCGAGCAGATATCCGCCTCGTTCAAGTCCAGTTCGATCCCGTCTTTCCGGAACTCCTCGTTCAACATTTCACACCTGTCCCTGAGTTGAATACATACTGCCAAGCCGATGTCCGCCAAGCGCCCGCCGACATGCTCTTGTACGTCAATGTATGCCGGATCGCAGGTCGGCACCGCCGTCCGACCGACGATCCGCGCAATTCGGTATTCGATCTCGTCCATGGCGTTCCCTCCCCCAGCCAAAGAGCGTTCTGATTCGTACTCGTCCCGGATGCGGGCCTTCTCGCGGATGCGTTCCGCGCATTGCCCTACGGTGATCTCATCGACGAACAGGTCCTTCAGATTCAGGTCCACTTTGATGCCCATCCGTTCGAATCTTTTCCGGATCTCGGCCAGCATTTTAACGGCTTCCTCTCCCGCCAGTACCGCATCGTAGGGACACAGGTACTGGGCCATCACCGAATCGGGCGTGACCGTTTCTTCGCGGGGTTTGTGCCAAGCGTGCTTGATAAGGATTTCCTTCATTGACTCCAAAAAATGATCCATACGGCCCCCCGGGCCTTTCCATAAATCCCCGTTGAAAACATACCGCTAAAAATTCTTCTTTGTCATGTCAGGGGTACTGACCATCGTTTCCGGTTTTCTCGTTAAAATGCCCGATGAAAGAGTTTTCACGCATCTTGGCCGGTGGGTGATTGGCGGATTCTGGCCCGTTCAGCGAATTGCCACGAGCGCTGTCGACCAAGGGAGGGGTGGTAGAAAGAGTGAAATGCCGGAAGGCACTGAGCGGCGATCCGCGATCGCCTGTCGAACGGGTGAGGCGTGACCTGTTTTTTGTTTCCAAGAGGGCGGTGAGCTTGCTGCCCCGGGCGCTATAAACCAACACCGCCGAAGGCGGTTGCCTGACCCTATTTAGTGTCGTTGGGATGGGGCGGGGGGAGGTGGAGAAAGGCGCCCGCGAGGGAACAAAGGATGGATAAGAGTAAGGCCGGCTTTCTCAGAAACAGCGGCCGTTCATGGCCCGGGGGCAGGTCCTCGGGTCGGCGCCGCATCGGTAACAGATCTCGTTGGGGACCTTGTTCCCCTCGAAGAATCCGAGGATGTTCTGAACGGTCGTGGCCGCGATGTTGGCCAGGGCCTCCCGGGTGAAGAAACCCTGGTGGGAGGTGATCATGACGTTGTTGAAGGACAGGAGCCGCGCCAGGATATCGTCCGCGATGACCTTGTTGGAGAAATCCTCGAAGAAGTAGTCCCCCTCCTCCTCGTAGACGTCCAGACCCGCGTAGCCGACCCTGCCGGTCTTCAGGTGGGCGATGAGGGCCCGCGTGTCGATGAGGAGTCCCCGGCCGGTGTTGATGAGCATGACCCCCTGCTTCATGCGGGAGAGGGATTCCTCGCCGATCAGGTGGTAGGTCTCCTTCGTCAGGGGGCAATTGAGGGAGACGATGTCGGATTCGCGGTAGAGGACATCCAAGTCGACGTACTTGACGCCGCATTCGGTCTCGAAGGCCTGGTCGACCTGGACATCGTGGACCAGGACGTTCATGTCGAAGCCCCGCAGGATCCGCGCCAGGATCCTCCCGATCCGCCCCGTCCCGATGATCCCCGCTGTCTTGCCCTGCATGTCGAAGCCCATCAGACCTTCCAGCGTGAAGTTGCTGTCGCGGGTGCGGAAGTAGGCCCGGTGGAGCTTGCGGTTCAGGGCCAGCATGAGGGCCACGGCGTGCTCGGCCACAGCGTGGGGGGAGTAGGCGGGGACGCGGACCGCGTGGATCTTTCCGAAGATGTGTTTCAGGTCGATGTTGTTGTAGCCGGCGGCGCGGATGGCGATCAGCTTCACGCCGTTTTTGTGGAGGATGTCGATGACGCCCCTGTCCACCTGGTCGTTGACGAAGACGCAGACGGCCTGGTAGCCCTCCGTGAGGGGGGCGGTCTCCTTCGTGAGGTGGCTCTTGAGATAGGTGATATCGAGGCCCGTACCCTCCACGGCCCGGTCGAAGGACTCGCGGTCGTAGGGCTTGGCGTCGAAAAATGCGATCTTAACGGGTGCGTCCATGGCCCCCTCCTTTCCGCATCCCAACCACTTTCATTTTGGATTTATCCTGGCTGCTTTTTCAATAGGTCCACGCCCGCGGGTCGACAGGAGCGGATTTGATATAGGACAAATTCCTCGAAAAAGAGGCCCCTTGATCGCGGCAGGGGCCGATTCCAACGCCCCATTGGGCGGTCATGGGTCATGCCAGGCAACGGAGACCCATAATTGCCGTCCCAGGGGGGGCTTGAGAAAGCGGTGGGCCATTCGAGGCCGGGCATTAACAACTTTTCGTGTGGTCGTATCCCTGATCACATCGGCCCAGCGGTCCAGCATGACCTTCTTCGAGAAGTGCTTCTGGTAGATCTCGTGGCAATGGCGGAACATGGCCTCTTCGCAAGCGGAGTCTGAGGCAAAAGCCAACCGACTCTATCGGTTGAACTGCCAATTCAAGAACTCATCCTGATGGGCTGCGTAACGGCGGCCCATTTCAGCATCCTGCTACAGAAGGACCAACAGGGTCTTGCTGATCCGTCGGCCCGCCGCCCTCACGTCGTAACCCTCCCCCGCTACCGTGAGCGCCCGAATATCCATGCCATAATCGGGGTCCTCCATTTTTTCCGCGAGGTTTTTTTCCAGCTCGGTCCGTGATACGGAGTGTCCTTCCGCCTGCATATAGGACTTGAAGGCTTCAGCCACTCGGGGCGGGTTTGCATCACGGTGACGCAGGCCCAAATCCATATCGAAGAGATCCCGGCCTTTGCGGCGCTGGTACAGGGCACGGAGCTTGGTTCCCAGAAGTTCATCCAGGGTGTAGGTCGTCACTCCGGCGCTGCCCGTGAACCAGCGACTCGAAACTTTCCAACGTTTGGTCACGAACCCGTGGACAGCCCCATGCTCCCTCGTGTTGATCTCGACTTTCAAGCGCAGTGGCACGACGGGCGGCCCCTCCGAAGACATCGAATAGACCAGCGTCGAGTTGATCCCTTTTTGTTTGGTCCGCGGCTTGCCCAGCCAGGGATCCAACACGAGATGCAGACGATCCAGGACCGGGCCGATTGGTCCCGCATCGCGCTGGACGAGGTCCAAGTCTTCCGAATACCTCGAAGGCGGAAGCAGATACAGTTTATGGAGGGCCGTGCCGCCCCGGAAGGCGAGTCGTTCCGAAAGGAAGGGATCCGCGAAGACCGCAGCGATCGCCCGGCACAGGACCAGGTCCTGCTCGACCTGGGCCATGTCCTGCCAGGGTGCTTCGTTCTTCCAAGCATCGATGAAAGCGGATGGGATCACGCTTCCGGCTCCACGGGGACGTTCCTCAGCAGGTTCCAGCCCTTGTCCAAACGAGCCCCGCGGGCGGGGCGGCCCGGATGCAGCAAGCGGAGGGGTCCATTGGCCCAACGTTTTTTCCAGGATGCGGCCAACTTCCCATGGCCGAGACGCTCCAGAAGACAACCCAGGCGGCGGGCCGTGAGGCCGTCGGCATGGGCGCTCACGATGGCAGCCAATGGACGGGAGTCCAACCGGCCCGCAAGTTCCGAAAGCACCGTGACCACGTTCCCGAAGCCACCCGCATGGTTGAAGAATCGGACCAGATCCCAGGCGGTGGTCTCGGGCGACCCCACCTTCAGGACACCCGTGGGGGTGTTGAGTTGGACGACCTGCGCGGCTTCGAACCGGCCCTTCCCGTAGAAGTGGATATGAACCTCGCCGGACTTGACCGGCCGGGGGGCTTTGGGATGCGTGATGACCTGGAAGACCTGTGACTTGTGGTGGGCCGCCCCATGGTATTGCGCGGCCGTCAGGAGTCCGGCGTAATACGGTCGCTTCATGTAGGCCATCAGATCGTCGGCGAACCAATCAGCGGGAGGGGAGCCCAGGGACGAATGTCTCGGTTCGACGATCACATAGAAGCCGGTCTTCGGCATGACCAAGCGACGGGCCTTCACCAGCCGGTAAAGGGACCAATACACCGCCAGGGATGACCCCTTGATCGCCGTTCCTGCCTCCCGGCGCGTGAACGTATGATGGCCGGCGGCCAGGCGCCTTCGGCAGAATTCATCGGCGGTCATGGAAACAATCCTTTTCATGTCGGATACGGATTATAGCACCCTTTGCTAATATTTGCGTCCACGATATTTTGGGTATTCAGGCGGGAAACACAGCTGATTCTGCGTTTCCAACTGTCGCCTTGATGGCGTCCGCCCAGCGGTCCAGCATGACCTTCTTCGAGAAGTGCTTCTGATAGACCTCGTGGCAATGCTTGAACATGGTTTCTTTACGGGCCGGGTCGGCGGAGGCAACGGCAGCCATAAGCTCGGAAAGCTTGACGCCCCGTGTGCCGTCAATGAGGGCGGGGGTATCAGGAATAGCGAATTGCCGGGGTCGGCCCTGAGCGGCGATCCGAGATCGCCTGTCGAACGAGTGAGGCCTGACCCGCTTTTCTCACCGTCGGTTTCTTGGCCGGTTGATCCTTCTTCACCCTTCCTCCCGGGTTCATCGTTCAAGGTCCGTTTTCGGAAGATCGGAGATGGGAAGAACCGTCACCTTTTCGTGCAAAGGATACCTTCGGGAACCCGGATACACGACGTAGAGCCGCGCCAAATCCAGATCCTCTAGCGCCATCCGCATGGAACGGGTCAATTCGGGTGCATCGGTGCATTTGAACTCCACGCCGAAACGCTTCCCCTTGCGCACGAGCATGAGGTCCAGCTCCGCCCCGCGCTGGGTGGCCCAGTAATACGCGTCCTTGCCTCCCCATCGGATCAAAGTCTGCTCCAAAGCGAATCCCTCCCAGGATGCGCCGCGCTTCGGGTGTGCCGACAACTGCCCGGTTGTTTCAACACCGACCATACGATGGAACAAGCCGCTGTCCCTGATATAGACCTTCGGGGATTTCACCTGTCGTTTCTTGATGTTCTCATGCCACGGCTTCAGGACCCTGACGACATAAAGGCCTTCCAGGATATCCAGATAGTATTGGGCCGTCTTGGGCGTCACATCCATCGCCCTGGCCAGTTCGGAAGCGTTCCATACCTGGGCGTGATAATGCGCCAAGGTCAACCAAAAGCGCTGGAGAGCCGAAGCCGATACCCGCAGTCCCAGTTGGGGTACATCCCTCTCCCAAAGGGACGACAGAAAAGCGTCCATCCAACGCTCCCGCGAAGCGACTTTACCTTCCAGGAAGGACCGGGGATACCCCCCCCGCAACCAAAGATCGTTCAAACGACGCGGGCCTACCTCCTCGACGGAGAATCCAGGGATCTCCACGGACAGAACCCTGCCCGCCAAGGACTCCGACACGCCCTTCACCAGGGTCGGCGACGCACTCCCGAGGAGAAGGAAAGTGGCCGGTCGATTCGGGCGGTCCGCCAGGGGCCGCAGGGTTGTGAAGAGATTCGGCATCCGTTGGACCTCGTCCAGGACCACCAATCCCCTGCATTCCTTGAGCGTCAATTCCGGCGTGGAGAGCGCCCTCTGATCGGCCATCGATTCCAGGTCGAAAAACGTTGTGGCGTCTCGTTTGCCGGCCAACATCCTCGCCAGGGTCGTCTTGCCCACCTGACGGGCACCCAGCAGCACCGTCACCGGCGCTTCGCGCAGGCAGGTTTCGATCCTCCGGAACAAACGTTGGCGCTCGAGGGGATGTTGCATATTGTTACTTATACTCCCATTTTACTACATTGTCAATTTGGCCTATCGCGGAGCCATTTCCGGTGCCCGTGGGGTCATTCTCGGGTCGCGGTCACGAGGATGGTGACCGGCGTCCACGTGGTCGTAAACGTCCATGTGTCCGTGAAGGACGCCGTAGGGGAACCCGTCGGGGTGTCCGTGGCCGTCACCAGGACGGTGACCGGCTGGACGACGGTCACGGGAGTCGAAGGCGTCGCCGCTTTCTTGCAAGCCACGAACAGCGGCAGGGGAATCAGGAGAAGGATCGCAAGGAGCGCACGCACGATAACATCACCTCGACGGATTGGATTAACAAATAATTCATAGCCGTCCCCCCCGAACGGGCCGCGCTCCTTTCTCGACCCCATGGCGAAAACGAGAAACACAAGAATTGGGCCGTGGCCGTCACGGTGCCAGGACGCTCGGGCTCAGGTCCCGGCCCCGTTCAACCCGCGTTGGGGGCCTGGATCGCCTGGCGCCATCGTTCCAGCATGACCCTCTTTGAGAAGTGCTTTTGATAGACCTCGTGGCAATGGCGGAACATGGCTTCTTTGCGGGCCGGGTCGGCCGCGAAGACCAGCAAGTCCATCCCCACCTCCTCGATAGCTTTCCGTTCCTCGTCGTCAACTCCTAACTCCGCGGCGTCCCAGTCGCCGCGCCCTGAGCGACTAAAAGGAGCCGAATGGGCATCACCCTCTGCCCGTGAGGGCAGAATCCACCCAACCTTGTGTTCCTTGATCCATCGCGCAATGGAACAATCCACGCTCCCCTCGAAAAGAACAGGCCGACCGGCCGCCAGGGCTCCGAAGAACTTGGAGGGTACCACGGCGCCCGTATAGGACGGGCTCAAGGAAACAACATGGATGTCGGGCGAAGCAAGGCGCGCCGCAAGACGATCCGGCGGTGCAAAGTCAACAAATCGGACATTTGTATCTTCAGGCGTGACGGCCGTTTTAAGTTCGGAAAGCTTACTGCCGCGAGCGCTATAGACCAGGGTAGGGGTTGCAGAAATAGTGAATTGTGAGGCCTGACCCCTTTTTGTGGGGTTGGCGGCGTGGCGGAGGTGGCGGGCGAGGGCGAGGGTGAGGCGGTATTCGTGGGGTCGGCCGAAGTTGCCGGAGTAAAGGAGGGCGAGGGGGGAGGAACCAAACAGGGCTTCCCTTTCGATTGGGTCGATCGGAAGTGGATCGGCGGGTTCTTCGAGTGCCCAGGGGGTAATGGTGGTGTGGGCCTTGATGGGATATCGGGAAAGCCGCTCGCGCATGCATGGGCCGATATTGACGACCAGGTCATGGACACGGTAGGGCCATTTCAGAAACCACCGGATGATCGTTGCGATCCATCCGTTCTCGCGGATGATCCCTTCGGCCTCGGCGTATTCGGGATACATGTCGAAACACCATTGGACGATTCGGCATTTAGGCCATTTCCAGCGGATAAGGGGTGCAATGGCAAAGGCGAAGATCGGGTCGGTCCCTATGACAACTACGTCGTAATTCTTGCGCGAGAAGAGGATACGCAGTTTCCACGCCGCGGCCATCCAGATCGTGTTGAGGATGCGCCCTATGAATTTGTGTTGTTTGAACCCCGGTCGCCACACCCGGCGGACAAGCACCCCATTGATAGTCTCGGGGATCGTCGTGTATACGTCGTTCTTGTGGTGACAACTACGGTTGGACGGCCACACCTCAACCGCATATCCTCTCCTCGCCATATCTTCGGCCAATACTTTCTTCTGAATCGCACTCACAACATCGTCGGGATGGAAGTAGTGATAAAGGACTAATATTTTCAACGATTCAATCACTTCCGGCGCCTTAAGAATAGGGCATCCATTTGAACTATATCCCCTTTTCGGTCCTTCATGAAATCCAATGCACGGGAGAAATAGAAACCCTTTTTGCGAAGATATAAATCAATATCCGAGAATACGACTTCATTCTCATATAAAGGGTCGAAAGCCGTTTCCAGCAATATGGCGTCCACATGCTTCAGCGTGTTTCTCGCGCCCTTCAACGCTTCCATCTCATAACCCTGAAGATCCAATTTTAGTAAAACCGGACCCTTCATTCTTTGCCCTCTTAACGCCTGATCCAATGTCACGATTGGCACTTCAAGATCTTCTAACTGAACAGCATCGGGAAATGCATTCTTATGCCGATCGGCCAGCGCGAGTGCGGAAGACGAATGACTATGGACATTCCTGTGAAATGTAATGTGCCCTCGACGGTTTCCCAAAGCTGCCGCAATAACCTCGACCGTCTTCTCGTCACGCAAATTGGCTCTGTATTTTTCCGCAATATCCGGCAGTGGTTCAAATGAAACAATCCTCGCAGATGGATAATTCTCAATCACCGCCCTAGCAAACTGGCCGATATTAGCGCCGCCGTCAATAATCGTGCCTAATTCCGGAAATACTTTCTTCACTCGGGCAACCATTCTATAGGACGTAATTGAATATGGTATCCATTTCAATAGTGCAAATATCCCATCCCAATCTCGCGCAACCGATATAAGACCGGTTATCTTATCAATCATTTTTCCACCGTTCTTCCCTTTTAATCACCGTATCAAGCACACCCATAACCTTTTTCCACTTTTGCAAAGGTGTGGGGTAATTTCTTTTAAGAACATTGGCACCCCTACGAATCATCTTTTCACGCATTTTTTCATTACCAATGACCTCCAGGATACCATTCGCCATGCTTTCCACATTCAAAGGATCAACATAAAGAGCCGCATTACCGCACAATTCACGTGCAAATTTCTTATCCGACGTTATTAACGGTACTTTTGCAGCAAAACTTTCAGGATAGACTGCAGTTGAAGCTTCAATCATAGTAGGTAGAAATACAACCGTTGCCTCTTTATAATATTTCCGCATTTTTGCGTGATTAATAGGACCTATTGTCTCAAGCATATCACCAACACCCAATTTCGAAGCAGATTTGAACAAACACTTCCACTCTATGCTGTCACAACTCAACAGAAACCTAAACAGAACAGACACACCATTCCCTTTTATTTTCGATGCAACAAACGGTATTGCATCCAGGTTTTTGTGTGGGTAATATCCCGATGGTACGAAAATAACCGGTCGATTCGTAGATGATTTATTTCTAATTTTAAAACGCTTAATCCAGGGACTATGACCATTTTCAACAACGAATACCCGATCCAGCGGGAAGCGGTATTTCCTACTGAACATTTGCCTTACCGTATTCGTTTCGGTAATTATGTAGTCCGATTTCACAAACTGTCTACGCTTAAGCGCATTTTGCAGACCTTCACTTATACTGATTTTACTACCTGCGATACCCACATATTCGCTCTTTGGATATATCAGTAACGGCGACGCAAATCCTTGTATATGTGTGCATTTTGGCCGCCAATAAACGGGACCAATTATCGAATACACAATATCGGGTTTGATCTTATTGCAGTAAATTGAGGCAACCAGCCCGCCATAAACACGATCAATCTTACTCTGAAGTCTTATTATTCTATACGATGTCAATCGTTTCAACATCGCATTCGGTATTTGCTGCGCCAACTGTCGCGTTGCCAATAGATGCCATGCGTATTTTTTCTCATGTATTGCATAATGAATTGTTGACAGAGCTACTTGAATACTACCACCTCTATTAATTGTGCTCGCGTCAAGTAATACGCACTTCTTAATATTACGATTCATCGTGGATAAATCTCTCCGCGTTATAGCGCCTCACCACTTTCTTATAATATCCACTAGTCTTCATTATCACTCTAGCGGGATTTCCGCAAATAACTGTGTTATCCGGGATAACACCTCGAACAACACTACCGGCCCCAACGATCACGTTTTTACCAATAACCGCACCTGGTAGTAATATCGCCCCCAAACCGACAAACGCGATTTCCTTTATAACAACCGGCCTTTCCACTCTAACATCCGTCACAATTTTATGCCCCGCGCTTCTTAGTACACAAGTTATCGAGTAATCATGCGTGAGTATTACAACTTTAGCCGATATTACGACATTATTACTCAATGTTATATTTCCATAATTTACCCCATCGAGGTAACAATCCGGGGCTATATAGCGCACCTTTCCCGTCATAGTCACGCCGACCCATTTCAGAAGTGCATTTATTAACACTCTGTATAAATCAACGTTAAACAGATTTATCATTTTCATCAATCCGAGACTCGTTACCGCTTTGTATAGCAATTTTCTTATCTTCATAACAATTCCCTCTTGCAATCCGTGTTCTTAAAAAGCAACAGTTCCGCGCTTTTTATCTGTTCACCATTGTCATGATTCCATTAATAACACTCAAAACACACATTGCTAGCAAAGCATTGTATAAAGGGATATTTATTCCCCAACACCAATCACCCCTGACAATCGCATATGACCACGATAAAAACATTATCGCCGTTGCCAGCTTTATCTCATTCTCCGAATAATTAATTATTACCCAAATCGACTTAAATAACAGCCCAAATATGACAGGAAATATCAGTAACCCAATATATCCCGCGTTATATATTGATTCACCTGCAATACCAGCTGCGAAACCAAAACTCCCTTTTCCCTCTAATGGAACACCAAACCTCTCGCTCGCCAACACCTTTCCAAATACACTCGGCTTATTACTCCACAGAAATCGCGGGATAGGATTCACAATCTGCGCATAAACACCTTTTAAACAACTGGGTTCATCAGCCCACTTGTCAATCGTGAAGGCAATTTCGTCATTCAATCTTAGAGAGTTATCCATTTTGAATGCTTGTTTATCAACATTAAAAGACACAACATTAAACACAGCATCTCTCATTTGGTTTACATCTTCCATTTTCGTGTTTCTGTAGACTGTCAAAAACGACGTTACAATAACCACAAATACAACAATTAGCATATATGCAATTACATTTCTTGAGAATACTTTCGTTCTCGTTTTCCTCTCCCACAATAAATCCACTAATACAATTCCTGCGAATATAATCAGTATTGCCCCCCTCGTACCAGTTGTAGATATTCGTGTGAACACATGTAGAACAACCAATATATACCACAATACCCTCAATATACTTTCGCGGTATTTGTGAAACCAGATTCGTCCAATGATAATACCCCATATTGGAAAATATCCAAATGCACCGGCAAAGCTTTTAATCACAAACCCACCTTCATTATATTCCGTGTCAATAGCATTCCTAAATTTAAACAATATGTCATACACATCAACACCCGATCTAATCATTCCGTACATTGGCAATATAGTAAATCCAATGCACACGCAAATAAATATCACCCTGGTGCGCTCACTATAGTTCAACGGTAATGAATATATTGATCCGCTCGTTTTGAACGAAGTTTTTAAGTGATAACCAATATTAAGCATTATAGATGTAACAATTAATGCTATACCTACTTCATAGCTTCTTTGTTCTGGTATACGAGATGTAAATATCAGACTCATTAAGCCTATATGAAAGAGCGGGTTCAGCAATACATATTTCCGTTCACGATAATAAGTATACACACAAACAGCGGCCCAGGCTAATTGATGCAGAAATATCAACACCACTATCGATCCTTGTTCTGTGTCGCCGTCATACTCTTTCTTACATCTACGACGTGCCCTGTTTTATCTGACACTAATACCTTTAGTGATGCCAACGCCACTTGATCTACAGAAAGCAATTTCTCCTTTGATTCATTCCCAAAATTCTTCGTTCTCAATGGCGTATCCGTGCGTTCTGGGTTGATGCAGTTAATTCTAACACGTTGCTCTAGCCATTCTTCTGCCAATGCCTGTGTAAGATTTACGATCGCAGCTTTTGTTGCCGAATACACGCTGTAATAAGCCCTCCCACGTGTATATGAACTCGATGTGAAAAGCAAAACACATCCTCTTGTTTCCGCTAGATATTTAAGACTATACTTTGCAACGTTCATCGCGCCACGAATATTTACTGCGATGATTTCTTCATACTCATCTTCCGCCATATTTTCCAATGATTTCACTCGCATTACAGCAGCCGTATTAATAACATAATCAATACGTTTCTCCAATTGATATACTTTTTCCAATACGCTTTTAACATCATTTGCGCGAACAACATCCGTACCTGTAGTTTTTCTGCTAAAAGAATATACATGCGCACCCAGTTCTCCAGCATGCTTAGCTATCCCAAGACCAATACCGCTACTTCCTCCAAATATCACTAATACTCTTCCTCTTATCGATTCTTCGCATATAGACGAAGGGTTCTCAACTCTGATTGTATCCCCCCGTGATTGAAACATTTTATCTGCCAGAAATACATCAATCGGCTCAGTAATTTTAATATTAGTCGCCTCTCCAGCAATTACTTTGATTCTTACATCTGGAAGCGCATGATGTAACACTCCACAATCGCATGTTATAGGCACACTAATTTGGTCAATCTTTTCGTATGCGCGCTTGATAACACCAAGCCTGAAAGCCTGTGGGGTCTGACCTCGCCTCAATATATTTCTATTCGGTATCGCCTGCAAATAACCATCATCACTTACCTCAACAAGTGTATCAGCAGATGGTATTACAACGTCAACGGCGCTTTCACAATCCAATGAATCAATGCATTCAGAAATAATATCATCCGACAGCAAAGGCCTAACAGCGTCATGAAATAAGACTTTCGTTCCCTCGTCATACTCGTCCAAAGATTTTATTGCCGTCATAGTAGAATCGCACCTTGTTACACCACCATTGATAACTCCAATCACCTTGCTGTACTTGTTCCTATTTACAATATCCAACACCCATTCGGCATACTCTTTCTTAGAAACAATCAGTACTTCATCAATTTTTGCATGCATTTGAAATATATCTATCGTATGTTCAATAATCATTTTGCCCGCGACTTTAATAAATTGCTTCGGATAATTACCACCAAATCGGCTACCCTCACCACCAGCTAGTATAATTGCGACGACTTTCACTTTGCTCCTCCGTCTTCTCGTTTCGCATTTCGCGATTTAGACATCACCTCATTCAGCATGGCATGCTTACCAATACGTTCTCTTTCGGGTGGTAACTTCATATAGTCCCCGTAGATATGACTAAGGTAACTCGACCATTCTATCGGTGCGTTAATTTGCACATTTTCAAACCGAAGCATTACCCCATCGCCCATCCACTTCTTCGGAACAACCTCCTTCGTGTAACCCCATGCACCACCCAAATTCACCACCATACTCGATCTTTCATAAGTGTGGATTGACACAATTGCTTCGTAAAGACGCACAAGCCATTTCCGAGGTATAAGAGCAAATATATTCGCGATAATCTGTTTATAACCATTTCGCCCATTTTTGTGACCTATCGACATTTTTAAAATGCCAGTAATAACCATATGGAACATTTGTAATACTCTCATCGAAGGGGCCCCATCTATCGGAAAAACATCTATACTCACACGGTCATCATCACCCGTTCTTCCAAGCTTCGCAAAAACCAATTGGCACTCATTATCTGTTATATATGTATTCCATAAGTATCTTTTACTGCATTGCAAAGATATTATATGGGACAATTTTTCATAATGTTTTCTGGGCATACCCACATCAATATCATCATCCCACGGGATAAATCCTTTGTGACGCACAGCCCCCAATAATGTGCCACCAAGCGCAAAGTATTTAAGCTTGTATTTCATGCACAGCGCGATAAAGTCACTTAGTATTTTTAGTTCTTCTAATTGTAAACGCCTTACTTTTTTCACACCCTACCACCCAGAAGTATTTTACGTGCTGCCGTTACCCTAACTATAAGAACAATTGATTCTGATACTATCACCAGAATAACAACATTTTGAATATTTATCGTGAACCAGGAAGCAAGGATTACAAGACCACACAAATGCGCCGTAGCACCCAATATAACACTTACATTTGCAGCTCTAGGTAAACCCCAACCTGCTAAAAGAGGATAGCCAATAAGAATTGATGGGCCGACAATCGCGACAACAATTCCAAATAACTTGAAAGCACTGATTCCCGTAGCATTACTTGAACTGAACAGGATCCAAAATATTAGATTGGAGCCCATCATCGCCGCTATTCCCAATACAAGTGAAGCGATGATCACTGCGGATAAGATATTTTTGAATAGAGCAATGTCCCGCCTTTTACTCATATATGGATATACAACGCTTGATAGAGTTGTAAATAAACCTTGAATACCCAGATATAACTTCTCAGCCATAGCGTAATACCCAACCATCGTTGTGTCTGTGAATAACCCCAATACAAACGCATTACTCGACGTATAGAATGAGACTGATAATCTTGATAGAAAGTACATCGAACTATCCTTGATTGACGCCTTCACGTCGCTGATATGTGGCCATACAAAACGCACATCGAACCTTCGCCACGCGAGCCACATTCCCGCCATACCCGCTACAATGAACCCCGCCGAATGGGTGACAGGCACCCAATAGACATCATCCCCCGTCCTCACGAATATGAAGATCGCAAATGTGAAGATCAACTTCGCCGTCAGATTCAGAGCTGTGACAAATCCCATCCTTTCCATCCCTTGAAAGAACCAGAGTGGCAGGATAGCCTGTCCCACTACCATTCCAAATGTGAGGACATAGATTGGCCAAAATTCATGGAACTTCGGGAATATCCAGATGACAATGGCCATGAGTCCAAAGCTGGCAAAAACCAACATGCCCTTAACGGCTAATACAGCCGAGAAGATACGCCTCACTTTATTGATATTGTCCCTGTGCACTGATATCTCACGCGTTGCAGATAGGGTGAATCCATAGTCTGTAAGGATTACAAAGTAATTGATAAACGCCAATGCAAACGCAATAAGCCCATACTTTTCAGTCCCTAGGACACGCACTAAATATGGCAGTGTTATCAAAGGTAATACATAATTCGCCCCCTGGAGAAGCATCAAAAACACATAGTTCTTGGCGAGAGTTTTCTTGGAATTGCCAGACTCAGATTCAGGCATAACCTCAGGCTCATTAATCGTCAACCTTCACCCTCTCTTCTTCAAATCATGCAACCGCACGATCTTGGCCGAATCATGCACCAGCTCATGCTTCAACATTCCCTCGGCCGCCGGGGCCAGATCAATGCCCCTCTCCAGCGCCATCCTCATGAACCCGCTCAATAATACCCTATATTCCACATCCAGGGCTTCCTGTCCGTGGTGCGGGCCCATCTCCCAACCCGCCTCGCCACAATGGTTGGGGAGAACGACCTTATCTTTGATCGCCCGGTAAGGGCCTCGTTCAGGTTTCATGAAATCAAGAATGTTGATTTGAGCCCCTTCCGGGCGTCTCCATTGGTAGTCGACCCCCCCAACCATCGAGTGAGGAGTTCGGAGTGAGGAGTGAGGAGTCGAGACCCCCTTCGGGGAGTCAGGAGTGAGGAATGAGGAGTGAGGAGTTGAAGAATTACGGGCGCGGACCAGGACGATGAAGCGGAACTTCTCCACCCCGAACTCCATGCAGGTCTGGATGACCAGTTGCATCAGCTCGTCCAGCGTCCTCACAAGACCCAATTTCGTCTCTTGCATGGTGATGAAACTGTGCGCGACACGGTAATGGGGCTGGTAACGGCTGATCTGGGCGGGGCTCAAGAAATCGAAGAACCCCAGACGGGGCATCACATAGGTCAGGAGGGCGACCGCCACCATCACCACCCACACCGCCAGGGCCTTCTGGTTGTTCAACACCCAGAACCCCGCCAGGGCCAGGGCCAGGTTGAAGACCAGCGCCGTGACGCAGATGTGCGACGGCTTCATCCCCGCCTTGAGCAGGCGGTGGTGGATATGTTCCTTCTCCGACCATTCCATGGACCGCCCGAAGAAGACCCGCTTGACGCCCCTCCGGGCCGCCGAAAGCGTCACCTCCAGGGCCGGGTAGGCCACCAGCAGGGTCACGATGAAGAACTTGTACCTGAACGGCTCGGCATCGGGAACTTTCCCCGGCGTCAGCATGTGGCAGAGCACGCAAGGCCCCTGGGCCAGGGACACCAAGGTCGTGGCGACCATCACACCCAAGGCACTGGTCCCCGCGTCGCCCAGGTAGATCCTGGCCGGGCGCCAGTTATAGACCAGGAAGACGAGCACGGCCGAAAGGAAAGGCAGGAATAGGAGCGTCGCCGGCTTGTCGGCGACGAGGATGGCAACCATCCCCATCACGGCCAGAGAGGAGGCCAGCACCGATCCGGCCAACCCGTCGAGGCCGTCCATGAAATTGACCCCGTTCCAGATGGCCATGATCCAGAACATCGTGATGGGCACCGAGAGCCAACCCAGGGCCACTTCCTTCAAGCCGGGTATGTAGAGGAAGTCGAAGCGATACCCGAAGACCGCGAAGAGCCCCACGACGAGGGCCTGCAGGAGGAATTTCCGCCTCGGCTTCATGTCCCTCAAGTCGTCGAAGAGGCCCAGAAAAGCCGCCAGGAGGGTCGTGCCCAGAATGAAAGCCAGCTTGATCCAATCGTGGCGCTCGAACTCGAACGGGCCAAAGACGTAGGACGCCCCGATGCCCCCCAGGGCCGCGGCCAGGATGGCCACGCCTCCCAGGCGGGCCATGGGTTCAGTGTGGATCTTGCGGTGCCCCGGCTGGTCGAGGACGCCGAACCGATGGGCGAGTTTGATGGCGAGCGGCACGAGGAACAGGGCCGCGAAGAAGGAACCGAAGAATAAAACATACAACTTCGTCGTCGTCACGTCGCCGCCCCCCTTCCCAGCCCGACACCCCTCACCCTACCCCTGTAGCAGAGCGCTTCGCGCTCGCTACAGGACTTCGCCTCTCCCGCAAGGGGCGAGGGAAAAAGAACAAAATGGGGTCAGGCCTCACCCGTTCGACAGGCGATCTCGGATCGCCGCTCAGGGCCGACCTCGGCAATTCACTATTTGCCATCTGCCGAACCACCGAACCGCCAACTTCGTCATGTTCTGCGTTTGCTTCGTTTCCGGGCCTTCGTCTTCCGCTTCTTCCCCGCCCTGTAAGGAGCCGGGGTCTCGCGCATCGCCCCTGGTCCCTTTCCGCCGAACAACAACCTCATCACATCCTCTTTCGTCATCCGATGATGCTCCGCGACATCCCCCATTATCCCGGACAACGTCCCGATCTTCAGCGGGTCATGCATGGGTATCGTAACGTGATGTTCCCCCCGCACTTTCGTCGTCAAGCGGACGTGACTCCCCACCTGTCGCGTCCTCTCATATCCAATCTTCGCAAGGGCCCGGATCAATTCACCAGCCGAGCAATCCCGGGGTAACCTCACAGGGCAAACACCTCATCCCGTACGAAATGAAGGCGCGCCATTCGAGGCTTGTCCGAAACGTCAAAATGACAGGCGACCGCCTCCCGGATCCTGTCCTGAAGCATCCCCAGGTTATCCGCTTCCGTGAAGATGGAGGCGCCCAGAGCCCGAGCCGTATAGCCGCCTTCCGGCGCTTCCTCGACCATGAAAATCAGTTCACTCATGTTGCAACCTCCCCTACGGGGTCAGCGGCATGAGAACCAGGGCCGCCGCGAAGAAGGGCACGAAGAAAAGGATGTACAACTTGACCTTCGTCACGTCCGCGCCTCCCTGCGAACGACACGAAAAGGGGTCAGGCCTCACTATTCACTTTTTCCCAGCAACTCTACCCGGTCTTCTGACTCGACTTCTCCACCCGGTACCACCGCCCTACGGGCGGAGTGAGGAGTTAGGAGTGAGTAGTTAGGAGTTGTTCCGACAAATGTAGACAGCGCAGTTAGCAGTGAGGAGTTAGTAGTTAGTAGTTGTTCCGACAAAGGAGGCCGGAAAAGACTCCTAAACTACTAACTAATAACTACTAACTGG
>CAZGWJ010000021.1:0-36773 GCA_964529445.1 uncultured bacterium | reverse complement strand
GGGTGGGAGTAATCGTGGCCGTGGACGTGCGGGTCGGCGTGAGGGTATAGGTCGCCGTCGGCGTGGCCGTCACGCCGTCCAGGAGGAGCCGGAAGGGGTGGTCCGCCATGGACACCGGCGCGCTCCAGGTAACACCCCCGTTGGAGGAGACCTGGACGGCCGCGAAAACACTGTCATAGGTATTGGAGGAATAGGGGGCGAAGTTGTCCATCGCGGTATCCCGGTTCCAGATCACGCAGTTGGTCGGGTCCGGTGACCCGGGGGACTGGAGTACCAGCCGGTAATCGCCCGGGACCAGTTCGACCGGCGGGAAAGCCGTTTGCACCCAGGCCATCGTCGGGGACACGTCGTATCCGCGGGCCAGCAATCCCGCCGCCCCCGGAACGGGAAGATTGGTCCCGGCCACCTGGACGGCCCATTCGATGTCACCGGCGTTGTTGGAGCGCCCGATGAAGGCGCCGACCGCCGAGACGGTGACCGGGGATCCCGTGACGCGGAACAACTGTCCCAGGGCGGAATTCCCGTAGATCGAATAGGCGCCACCGCTGGCGAAGGGATTGCCGTCCCAGACGCCGTTCACGCGGGCCAACCAGACCGGCGGGTTGTTGGCGTCCAACGACCAGCCGGAAACCCCGTCGTTGGTAAGGACCGCGACGTTCGGATCCTCGTGCTGATCCAAGGGCCTCAAGCGCCGAGGCGGACCCATCAATCCGCCCCGCACGTTGTGGGAGGCGTAGTTCGACGGCCCCGGGGGCGTTCCGATCCCGCTGAACCTCACCACCAGGTGGTAGACCTGCCCGGCCTCCAGGGGGATCAGGGGTGAGAGGGTGATCGTGTTCCAGCCGGCAACCGGGATGAAGGTGGCCGGCCCGCTGTGGACCGTCGGACCCGGGATCCCTCCCAGATCCGACTGGACCAAAGCCTCGTAGATGGGCGGCGTCGTGATGCTCGAGAAATAGAAGCGGAGTTCATCGAGAGGACCGGATCCGCGCGCCGTGAACCGGACCGAGGAACTCACTCCCGTCCCATCCAGGGGAAGCGGGATATTCCCGTTCACGACCACCTGGTTGCCCAGGTACACGGCGCCCGGCGACACCGGGGTGGGGGTGGCGGTCACGGTGGACGTGGGGGTGGGCGTGTCGAGCGCCAGCGCGCCCCCCGCGAAGAGGGCCAGGTTCCCCGCCGGCAGGCCGTTCACGGAGGAGAAGATGCCCCCCGCGATGATACGGTTGTCCGGAAGCACGTGCAGGGCCCGCACCCCGCTCCCCGACACGGCCTGGCTCCAGGGATTCAGGGTTCCCGTGGCCCGGTGGAAGGTGGCCAGGCTCCGACGTTCCGTCGACCCGCCGATGGTGGTGAAATATCCGCCGACGAGGATGTCCGAGCCCAAGGGAGCGAAGCCGAAAACGTTCGCGTTCGCCACGGGATTCCATCCCAGGTCATTGCCGGTGACGGCATCCACCGCGGCCAACCGCTCCCGGCCCAGCGTGTTGTTCACGGTGATGAAGTTGCCGCCCAGGTAAACCGTCGATCCCATCGCCCGAAGACACTGGATGCTGATGTCGCACCCCGGATCGAACGCGAGAAGATTCGTGGTCGAAGTATCCCAGGCCGCCCCCCTCGACCTCGGGTAGGTCCCCCCGACGGTCTGGAAGGTCCCCACGGCGTAGAGGGTCGTCCCCGCAAGCTCCAGGTCGTAGACATAGCCCGTCCCGATGTTCGGGTTGAAAGTCGAAAGATTCCCCGTCGCGATGTCGAAAGCCGCCAAGCGGTTGCGCTCGGTCGTTCCCCCGAGGGTCGTGAAGGAACCCGCGGCATAGAGGGTCGCGCCGTCCGTCTCCAGGGCGTTCACCATGTTGTTGAGGTCCGGGTTCCAGGCATCCACCGTGCCCGAAACGGGATCGAAGCGGGCCAGCCGGTTGCGCGTCGTGCTCCCGTTGACGATGGTGTAGGGCCCACCGGCATAGACCTGCCCTCCCGCCACGGCGATGGCCCTCACGCCGAGAAGGGGCGGCCGGATGTCCGGGTTGAAATCGGTGATGAGACCCGTGGAGGTATCGACCGAGGCCAGGGAATTCCGGCTCCTCCCGTTCACGCCCTGGAAGCCCCCCCCCAGAAGCATCGTTCCCCCCGGTCCAGGGCGCACCACCGCCGCCGGACCCGTGGGGTGGGGATCCCAGGAAAGGAGGTTGCCCGTGACGGAGTCGAAGGCGGCCGCATGGACCCGCGGGACGTTGCCGGCCGCCGTCTTGAATTCCCCCACCGCGAAGATCACGCTTCCGTCGGTGGCGATGGTATAGACCCTGTTGTCGACCCGGGGGTTCCAACCCTGGTCCAACCCCGTCGCCAGGTCCACGGCGGCCAGACGGTCCCGGGAAACGGTTCCGCCGGCGACGGAAGTGAAGTCCCCTCCCATATAGAGGCGACTGTTGAAGACCAGGAGGGTCCTCACGATCTGGGTCATCCCCGCGTTGAAGGCGGGCATCACTTCCCCCGTGTCCAACCGCACGCGCGCCACGTGACTGATGGCCTGGGAGGGACTGCCCAGGGCCGTGAAGGCGCCGCAGACATAGAGCGACGCCCCGTCGGAAGCGAACCGGTAGCCGTCGCTGTTCAACAGCGGGTCCCAGCCCTGGTCGATCCCCGACGCGAGGTCGAAGGCGGCCCCGCGGCCCCGGGAAATCGTGTTGTTGTTCACCAGGTCGAAAGCCCCCAGCGCGTAGATGCGCCCCGCCTCGAGGAACAAATCGCTCACCTCGTCGTTCACGTCCGGGTTCCACGGATGAAGGGCGCCGCTGAAGGCATCGAAAGCCGCGAGATGATTGCGGGGAGTCGAATTCGCCGCGGAGAAGAGCCCCCCCACGTAGACGACGCCTCCCGAAGACCGGATGCAGTTGGCATAACCGGTGAGGGAAGGGGTCCAGGCCGCGTCCAGTTTGCCGCCCGAATCCACATGGGCCAGGCCCGCCCGGGGATGGCCGTCCACATGCGTGAAGTCGCCGGCCAGGTACCAGCCGCCTGCCCCGTCGGGTGCGATGGCGGCCACGAGACCGCCCGCCACGAGGGGAAACCCCGGAACCCGCAGGCCGCTCGACTTGTCCACCAGGGCCGCCGCGCCGGTCCGGTAACCGATCTCGGTGAAGTTCCCGCCGATGTAAAGGGTCGTCCCGGACTGGGCGAAGGCCTGAACCGCGGAATCGGTCACGAAGAAGTCGGCCAACTGGCCCACGCCCGGCGTGTTCGTGATGGTCGGCGTCCAGGCGCGGGTGGGCGTTTCGGTCCAGGTCGGAGTGATGGTGGGTGTGGCCGTCGGGGTGGCCGTCGGGACCTCCGCGGCCCCGTCCGCCGTGAAGCGGAACCCCAGGTCCCGGTAGGTATAGTCGGAGGTCGTACCCAGGACGCCCCCCGAGGACCATTGGGCATAGGAGACCACACCGCCGTAGGTGCTCTCCTCGTAGGGGGATCCCGGGGCGGCCTCGGAGCGCGGCAAATACCAGGACGAAGCCGTGCCGGCCGTCGGGGAATGCACGACCAGGCGGTAGGCCCTTCCCTGCAGGAGGGTCACGGGCGAGAGGGTCGTCGTGAGCCAGGAGGGGATCAAAGGCGTGTTGTTGCCGTTATGGATCGTTCCGGATGCCACCGTCAGGGGTCCCGTGGTGTCGATGATCGTGTAGAGAAGCGAACTCCCCATGGCCAGCTTCGATCCGAAACCCCAGACACCCAACGAGCGGATGACCCAATCACGATCCTGCGGGACGAGCCATTGCGAACTCACGCGGTCGTCCGTAACGACGCCGGCGGTGTCGTTGTTGTGGACCGACACCTCGCTGGCCACGTGGAAGGGATTGCCCCGGGTCACGGCACCGGCCCTCACCAGGAAGACGGGCATGTAGTCCTCCTCCGTCCACTTGGTGATCCAGCGGAGAACGTCGGCCGGGGCATCCTGGAACTGGTCGAGCGGGATCCGATCGTGGGACGGCCTCGTGCCGGCGCGGATGGTCACGCTGTTGGTGCCCCCCGTGAAGTTCTCCACCACGAGGTGGTAGAGATGACCGACTGTCACGGAAGACGCCGCGACCATGACATGGTTCCAGCCAGACATGAGGGTCGTGGTCGTGGAGGAGATCCATCCCGTATCAGGCAGGCCCGAAACATCGCCCTTCAAGCCGATGCGGTAGGTCGGGCTGGAGCCGTTGACGCCCGTGACGTAGAGGGAGACCTGGTCCACCAGCTCGCTCGCGCGGGCCGTGAACCGCAGGGAAAGGGTCACCGAGGAACCCTGCATGTTGACGTCCAGGTAACTGCCGACGGACATCACGCTCTGGTTGCCCTCATATACGGTGGGCACGGCCGTGAAGGTGGACGTCGGGGTGATCGTGGGAGTCGGGGTGTTCTCGGTGCTGTTCGCGAGGTAGAAGGGGAAATCCGAGGCCTGGACCCCCGCATAGGGTTCGTAGGTGCCGCCCCCGGAATTGAAGGTCACGGCAAAACTGCCCACCCCCTCGAAGGTGGTGCCCGGGTAGGGGTTCACGGTCGAATCCGGATCGGAGGCCACGAACTCGTACCCGTCCGGCCCGGTCGAGCCAGGCGAATGCAGGACCAGGAGGTACCGCCCCGCGCCCAGGGAGGTCGAGCCCGTCGAGGCCTTGACCCACGAGAAGGAGTTGGAGACCTGGGAGACCGTCGCCAGGATGCCCTGGGCCACGGGGGTCGCCACGGGATCGTCGAAGAGCATCCAGTTCAGGTTGCCCCCCGGATCGCCGGAAAGGGTCTTGCGCACGTAGCATCCCACCTCGTTGAAGGTGGCGCCCCCGGCGCCGATCGTGATCCATTGTCCCGCCTGCCGGTCGTTCCCGTAGACGGTCATGAGGCTTCCCGCCACGTTGGGGTTGCCCCAATAGCCGGGCAGGATGGGGCTGTAGACGAGGAAGACCGGCTGGAAGCCCGTGTTCACCCAACCGCCCCCGTCGTTGAAGGTGGTGGCATACATGTCGTCATGGGCCTGGTCGAAGGGCACCAACTGGTGCGCGGGCCGGGTGCCGTTCTCCCAGAGCGCGTTGTGGGAGGAATTCACCGTGGCCCCCGCCGAGTAGTACAGGACCAGGTGGTAAACGGTCCCCGCGGTCAGGCTGGGCGCGGTCGGGAACGTCACGGTGTTCCAGCCGAGCGCGGGAACGAACATGTTGGAGGCGCTCCCCAGGGCCGTCGCGCCCGGCAGGCCCCCGAGATCGGGATAAACCGCGGCGCGGTAGCCGGGGTTCCCCATCACGTTGCCGAAGTACAGGCGCACCTCGGGCACGGTGCCGCCCGCCCGGGCGCGGAACCGCACCCCCGCCTGCTTCACGGTCGAGTCGAGGAGGATACCCTCGTTGGCCGTGAACGGCGCGCGATTGCCCCAATAGGTGGCCATACCCGGCGTGGGCGTGGGGGTCTCGGTGAGGGGAAGCGGTCCCTCGTCGGTGCCGTAGTTCACGCTGCCGGCCCAGGCCAAACCCATGCGCTGGGTGGACTTGAAGTCGAGGGCCACACCCAGGTTCGCGTTGGCCTTCTTCCCGGCGTTGCTGATGCACCAGGCGCCGCCCGCCTTCGAGGCCACGCGCACCTGGCCGAGGGGCGCGCTGTAGAAGGCGACGGCGGGTTGCCCGTCGGGGTCCATGTCCAGCGCGACCGAGGAGGTGGCCAGGCACGTTTCCACCGTTTCATAGCCGAACCAGGAGACGCCCATATAGGAGGCCAGGACGACGTTCTGGGTCCCTCCCTGGATATAGGCCACGACCGGCTGAGGGAACAGATTCACCGCGACGGCCACCGAGTCCGCCGTCGTGACGGGCCCCACGAAACCCGACTCGGAGAAGGTCCCGGAAACCGACCGGGCGTACCGCACACGCTGGGACGCGATGGAATAGTAGGCGATGAAGGGCTCTCCGTCGGAATCGATGACGATGGCCAGGGTGCCCACGGAGACGCCCGCGCTCAGCATAAGGGGCGTTCCCCAGACGCCGGGCGAGGATTCACGCACGTAGTAGAGGTCGCTTCCCCGCCCGTAGGCCACGTGGGCCAGGCCCGCGGGGTCCGTCGTGACGCTCGTGCGGCCGCTCACCGCGCCGGAGGTGTCGACCGCAAAGACATCGAAGATCCCGGCGCCCAGTTCCCGGGCCACCTTGAGGTTCCGGTTCGTGACGTCCTGGTAGGACATGACCGCCTGGTCCCGGACCGCATCGTAGGCCAGGGAGGCCCCGTATCCGACGTTACCCGTTTCGTCCACCGTGCGGACATCCCAGGAAAGATCGCCCATGCGCCGCGCGAAGCGCAGGTCCTGAGCGGCCTGCGAGAACCAGGCGATGCGCGGTAGGTCCGCGGAATCGTAGCGGAGGCAGACGTAGGAGGTGACCTCGTCGTTCAAGGACGACGACCTGAACTGGCGACCGCAGCCCGGGGGCGTCGTGGGGGTGACGGTGAAGGTGAAGGTGGGCGTGACGGTCCGGGTGGCGGTGGCCGAATGGGTGTTCGTCCCGGTGAACGTCGGCGTGGGGGTGTTTGTGCGAGTGGGGGATGGCGTGGGGGTCCGCGTCGACGTCGGGGTGGCGGGATTCACGTTCTCGAGCCGGAACGAAAGGTCGCGGTTGCCCAAGGTGACCCAGGAGGCGCCTCCCAGGGTGGTCACCGCCACCGCGGAGACCCCGTCGTAGGTCATGCCGTTGTAGACCGCCGTGTTGGCGTAGTTGGCGGGGAGGCGCGTCAGGTAGTGGGCGGTCCCGTCCGCGAGGGGGGAATACAGGAGAAAGCGGTAGAGCCGGGCCCCGTCCAGGAAGAGGTTCGGCGCGAGGGTGGCTTCCACCCAGGACGCAGCGGTCGGGATGGCGGAGGGCTCCCCCATCTCGCCCTGGGCCACCGTGGTCCCTCCCGTCAGGTCGACGACCGCGAAACTCAGTTTGTCGGCGGGAACGGCCGAGGTCCTGTACACGTAGGCCGCCACCCGCCCGATCACCACCCCGCCCGACGGGGGCCTGAAGTCCTCCCCGACCATCCGGTCGTCCGTCGTGGGAACGGTCCCGTTCCCGTGGATGGTCACGGCCAGGGAGCTGTCATAGGCGTTGCCCAATTGGGGACCCGTCTCGAAATCCAGCAGGTAGACCGGCTGGCGGTTCGCCTCGCCGCCTCCCGGAAGGTTCAGCATGTTCATTTCCGGATCATAGACCTGGTCGAAGGACAGGATGCGGTGGAGCGGCAGGGAGTGGCGGATGGTGTAGTAATTGGTGGAGATGTCCCCGGACTCGTGCTGCATGACCAGGTGGTAGACCTTGCCGTCCTCGAGAAGGACGGATGGCACCGGGATCTCGCGCCACCCGTACCCGGAGGGGAATTGCATGTTCACCTTCGTCAGGAACTCCGCCAGGGGCTTGCCGTATCCGTCGTCGGCCTTGATCCCCACATCGAAGAAGGGGGCCTGGTCCACGATGATCTGCTGGCCGATGATCCGGACCTGGGTCACCGCCCGCGTGCCCCGCATGGTGAAGCGGTAGGAGAACCCGACGCCGGCCGAGATGAGGTTGAGGGTGGGAAGCGAATCGACCAGGCATTGGTTGCCCAGGTACTGGGGCGCATAGAAGACGGTCGCCGAGGGCGTGGGGGTCCGCGTGTTCGTCCGGGTCGGCGTCGGGGTCGGGCTCCCCGTGAGGGTCGGCGTGGGGGTGGGCGTCGGGGTTGGAGCGTCCGGAGGCGAGACCCAAACGTCCCCGAAGTAGCCGCTATCCGCCCCGCCCAGGACCATCATCTTGCCGCCCAGCATCACGGCCCGGTGGCCCATGCGCTTGGGAAAGGCCGCCGCGGAGGTCTCGGAGGTCCAGGTCACGCCGTCCCGGGTGGAGAGCACGTCGTTGAGGGTCCCCGACGCGCCGTAACCGGCGATGGCCCAGAGGCGACCATCTTGGGACAGGCAGGCGTGGCCCCGGCGGGCGGTGAACTGGTCCTGGGAGGCCAGGGTCCACACGAAACCGGTCGGCGAATACCAGGCGTCTCCCTTCACCGCACTGTCCAGCCCGCCGACGACCCAGGGATAGCCGCCGAAGGAGACCCCGTCCAGCTGGGTGCGGGCCGTGAACCCGGCCGTGTCGGTGGCGCGGGTCCAATTCGTGCCGTTGTGGGTGGACCAGGCGTCGCGGTAGGTCGTGGCGCCGCTGTGCCCTCCCGTGACCCAAAGCCGTCCCCCGTGCACGAAGGCCGCGTGGTTCATGCGTCCCTCGAAGGGCGCGTTGCCCGCCGAGACCCAGGTCGTGCCGGTCGTCGAATACCAGACGTCGTTCTTGTAGACGCCGTCCACGCCCCCGACGAGCCACAGCGTGGCGGGCGAGCCGAAGGAGGTCAGCGAGTGGCCGTAGCGGCCCGTGAAGCCGCCGGCCCCGTGACTGGTCCAGTTCCAGCCGTCGGCGGAACTGTGGATGTCGTTCATCATGGTGAGCCCGTTGTAACCGCCCACCACCCAGACGCGGTCGCCACCGCCGTTGTTGAACACGGCTGCCCCGAACTGCATGCGTCCCGGGAACCCGGACGCGGCCCGGCGGGACCAGACCTTCCCGATGTTCGCATCCGCCGGAACAGGCAGGATGTCGTAGGCCAGGTCGCGAGAGGACGCATCACTCCATGTATTCCCGTTCGAGGAGGTCTGAAGGAAGGAGGTCGTGCCGCCCCAGCCCAGGTTCTGGTAAGGGGAGTAGGCGGCGCTGTAGGAAGCCGTCGCCAAATAGGCATTCGAAATGAGCGTACCCGTATGATAGGGAACGATGCGATAGACGTTCCCGTTCTTGAAGGTGACGGGCGAACCCAGGGGCACGGAGATCCACGTGGCGGACATAGGCACATTGGCCGGGGAGCCCGCCACGACGTCCACCAGGGTCACCGGGGTGGAGGTGATGTCCTCGATGCGCAGGCGAAGGTCCTCCGTCGGCGAACCGGTCTTCCGGACGCGGATCCGGACCCGGTCCGAGACCACATCCCCCGCGCTCCAGGCGATCCGTTGGGCGGCCCAGTTCCCGGAATAGAGCTGATAGTTGTTGACGCTGTCGGCCGCCTGGCCGAACGTCACCCCTCCCCCTCCGACGAGGAAGACGGGCTGGCGGTCGAGCACCGTCCAAGCCGTGCCGTTGTAGGTCTGCACCGACTGGAAGGGATCGGTCTTGCCGTCCTGGTGCCAGCGGCCGTTGGCGGGGCCCGTGACCCGGAAACTGGTGTAGTTGTTGGTTCCGATCATGCCGGACGCGTACTCGATGATGAGGTGGTAGGGAATGCCGGCCGTGAGGGTCGGGGAGGTGATTACGGAAACGGTGACCCACATGTTGCCCATGGAGGGGGTCACGGTGACCGGTGTGAAGAGGGTCGTACCCGGAACGCCCTGGTTGTCCGAATAGATGCAGAAACGGTAGGACGGGGTCGTGAGGACCGTCTCGGCATAGACCTGGATCTGTCCCACTGTCACGTTGGAGGGTGCCGTGAAGCGGTAGTCGATGCGCTGGGTCGCGGTCGTGACGGGGATGCCCTGCGTGATCTCGGCCAGGAAGAGGTTGGAAAGGGCAGTCTGGGATCGGGCGGCGGGAGCCGAGAAAAGCGGGAATAACACGGCCGCCAGGAAGGCGGTGGCGCGAAGACGACGATAAAACCGGTGGACTTGTGACCCTGTCAAATCCACGACCTCGATCGGGTGAAACCCCGGGCTTTATACGGACTTTTCGTATGGGAGGCGTCGTTGGGGAATGGGAAAAAGTCTGACTGTTCTTCCAGTTTAACGCTCCATCGGGAAACCGTCAAACCCCAAGGAAAGATATAGAGCGTATTTTTTATAAGGAAAATCGGGTTACTGACACATTGGGCGGGAACGGCACGGCTGTAACCACGAAGGACGGCAAACAGAACCACGGAGAGACGGAGATGCGGAGAACAGCACGGATCTCACCACGAAGACATCCGCCCTTGGCGAGACCTCGCCATGCACTTCGTGGCGGGCCAAGAACGGCCATTGAGCCACCGATGGACGGGGATGGACACAGATGAGACAACCGCCCTACGGGCGGAGTGAGAAGTTAGGAGTGAGTAGTTAGGAGTTGTTCCGACAAAGGAGGCCGGAAAAGACTCCTAAACTACAAACTAATAACTACTAACTGGTTTTCAGGGACTCCTAACTGGAGCGAAGCGACATCCGCCCTACGGGCGGAGTGAGAAGTTAGGAGTGAGTAGTTAGGAGTTGTTCCGACAAAGGCAGTTTCAAGTCTGCAGTTGTCAGTCAACTTTGAACTGCCGACTGCCAACTGTTTTTGCTGGAAAAGACTCCTAACTTCGAACTCCTAACTCCTAACTTCCTTAACGACTCTGAGGTTCGAACCTGGGTGCTACTTGAGGACAATGACCTTGCGGACCTGTCGTCCTGAAGGGGTTTCGCACAGGGCCTGATGGCCCTGCGTGTCCCGACTTTCGCCTCGCCGGGTGGGCTCGGCTCGGAACGGGGCCTACTTCAATACGATGATTTTTCTGACAGACCTTCCGGTAGGCCCCTCGATCACGACGAGGTAGGTGCCGTTCCCCACCGTGGCGCCCTTCTCGTTGCGGCCGTTCCAGTAGACGCGGTGATTGCCGGCCCCCCGGTATTCGTTGAGCAGAAGAGCCACCCTCTGCCCCGACATGTTGTAGACGCTCACCTTGACCTGGCCCGCCGACTCCACCCGGATCCCCATCCCCAAGGGCCCCACGGACGGATCCAGGAAGTTCGTGTCGAGCGTCAAGGGCACGTTCGGGGTCCTCGTCGCGGTCGGCGTCCGGGTCGGGGGCGCCGTGGTGGTGATCGTGGGGCTGAGCGTCTCGGTGGGCGTCGGAGTGATGGTGAAGGTGCGCGTCGGGGTCTTGGAGTGTGTCGGCGTCCTCGTCTCCGTCGTCGTGGACGAAAAGGTCGGGGTCGACGTGGCGATCAGGGTGGGCGTGTCCGTCCGGGTCACCGTGAAGGTCGGAGTGGACGTGACCGTCGGGGTCGGGGTTGGCGTCCGGGTATAACTCGTCGTGAAGGAAAAGGTCGGAGTCGGGGTGTTCGTCCTCGTGACCGTTGGACTCGGAGTCCAGGAATGGGTCGGCGAGAAGGTCGGCGTCACCGTCGGGGAGGAAGTCCAGGAGAACGAAGGACTGGGCGTCCAGGTGGGCGTGTAAACGGGGGGCGTCCAAGAGGGCGTCGGCGAGAAGGACGGGGTCACGGTCGGCGTGACCGTGCGGGTGGCGGAAGAAGTCCAGGTCCCCGTCAGCGTCGCAGTGACCGTCCGGGTGATGGTCGGGCTCGCGGTCGAAGTCACCGTGTTCGTGACCGTCGGGGTCGGCGTCGGCGTGGGCGTGAGGCATCTCATCACGACCGTCACCGGGTTGGAGACCTGCGTCACCCCGGGAGCGTGGATCGTCGCCGAGTTGGTGCGCACCTGGCAGCTCTCGGTGTAGGGATCCCAGTAATCGTCCACCACGATGAAGGTCACGGCCAAACAGGCATCCGTGCTGTTCGTGACGTCACGGCCCGGGAACCCCTTGGAGTAGAAAACGCTCACGCCCGTGTTGGTGTTGCAGGGGGAGGTGGTCCAGGTATAGGCGTATTCCCCGTCAGGCCCTTCCGTCCCGATGCTCAAGCCGATGAACGACGACCACCGGAACCCCGTCTGGGTGTATTGGCAGTCCAGGAGGGTGACCGGGTTCGCCACCGCGGCCCCCTTGTTGCAGGTCGTGATCACGTAGGTGACCGGTTGGGAGGATCCGAGATCCGAGGATGGACCGAGGATGGATTTCGTGATGGCGAACTCCGGCACCCCGGGAGGTGAAACGGGCATGAGGTCGAACGTCTGCCTGAAATACAACGCATCGCAGGAGGTGTTCGAGGCGGCGTTCAAGTCATGGGAGAGGAAAGGGACCCTCTTCCCCGTTCCGTCGTTGTAGAGGGGCCTGGCGAAGGGGGGGAAGGGGTTGACGACCATCGCGGAGAACCAGTTGAGCGGCGTGAAGGAGGGGGCGTACCAGGACCCTCCCGTCCCCGTGGGACTTCCTCCACTGCAATCGGGCGGCGTGCCTGTCTCCTGGGCCCGGTAGTAGAAGGCCGTCGGGGAACTCTCGACGTAGGCGTGAGTGCCCTCGGAACAGGTGATGTCGAGGGTCCAGGCCCCCATCATCTGGCTCTGCTCGTGGTTCTCGACCTTGGCGGCCAGGACGTTACCCGTCGGCTGGAGGTTGTAGGAGCCGGGCGAGACCGTCACACAGACCGGCGTGGGACAGGCACCCCAAAGAGGACCCTCCGTGGGACAGTTGACATGGGAGAAGCGGAAGGCGTCGTCCGTGCCGATTTGGACGCCGTTGATCCAGAGCGTCATGTAGTCGTCGGCCGCCCCGCATGCCTTGATCATCACGGGGGTGCAGGAACCGGACGCGGCCGGGGAGGCAGCGGAGAGGCACAGCGCGAGGATCGCCACGGAAAAGCAGAAAACCCTGATGGAAGGTTCCGGTCTCCGCAACCGCAAGGAAATCCCCCTGGGATCCATACGTCCCGCCTTCGTTGGATGGTCTCGAATCAAATACTATCTTCGAACGGATGTTCCGTCAAACCGGTCCGCACACCCGCAGGGAAACCGATGAACCCGCGGTCGAAGGATCTCCCCCGGCATACGGGAAAACAGGAAAGCCCGCCCTATTTCCGGCCCCGGTCCTCGAAGCGCTCGATCTCCCAGTTCCCTTCCGCCTTCGTGAGACGGAACGCCAGGGTCTCCCGCATCGTCTCCACCTCGGCCTCGGTCCGGACGAACTCGAAAGCCAGTGTGGCCTCCTTCTCCTGGATGACCATTCCCTTGGGTTGCACCGACAGGGCCGCCTGGTCCTTTCCATCCTTCGGGAAAGGCGCCGCGATCTTCTTGTACCACGCGATCCATTTTTCCCGGTCGGGGCTCGCGTCGTCGAGGAAACGGACGACCTTCAGGGTGGAGCGGTCCTCGCACGCCTCGATGAAGGACTGCGAGAACCGGAGCAGTTCGTAATGCTCCAGGGAGATGCCCCTCGGCCCGATGGGCCGGTACCAGGCGATCCCGCCCAGGCTCTCCTTCATCGCCGCGAGGAGTTTGGGACCCTTGGGGCCGGCCGCGTCCCTCTTGGAGAGGACCAGGTGCGCCCACACGACGAGGTCGTCCCGGTGCAGGACGCAGAGGGTGTCCACCCACTCGCGGTCGAGGTCGTCCTTCAAAGCGTAGGTCAAGGCGGTCCAGCGGGAGGGCCCCGCCGGCCACTCCTCCGGCTTCGACTTCCGCTCGGCCTTCACGCCCTTCTTCTCGTATTCCTTCTCGGCCTCCGCGAACCAGGCCCCGGCATCCGAGCGCTCCTTGGGGTACCGCCAGCGCGCGTGGACGCCCGCGTTCAGGCGCCTTTCGGGATCGGAAAAGCGCACCAATTCGTCCAAATCCTCTCCCCCGGCGAAGGTGAACCATCTGGCGGGGGCGGGGATGCTGAATCCGTACTCGGTCTGGTAGTAGACCCCGTTCGCGACCCCGGAATCGCCGATCGGCGGAAGGGGCAAGTCGCGGCGCGCATCCTCGGCGCTCTTGCGGCAAGCGGCGGTGGCGAGGGTTAATCCCGCCAGGAGGACGATGAGCAGGTTCTGACAGGTGACCTTGCCGAGGTTGCGGACCCGCGCGCGCCCTAAAATCGAAAATAGAAAATCGAAAATAGAAAATGACGGCATGGCCACATCCTTATCGTAAATCAAAAATAGAAAATCAAAGTTAGAAAATAAAGCATTCCTGCGCAGTATTTTCACTTTTCTATTTTCTACTTTCGATTTGCCGTTCTGGTCGATTTTGTGATCGCCGCGAGTATCCTAATCAGCTCTTCGATGTCCCGCAAGCTCTCCCGGTAATCAATCCCCGCTTCATCCGTATCCCTTAACAATCGCAACCAGTATCGCGTTTCGTTGGCTTCCTTGAACGATATGGTCATCTTCGAGTGGAATTCCTTGCGTGTCTGAGCCGCGTGGGCTTCTTCCACATTGGCACCGATGCTCGTTCCGCTCCTTAAGACCTGTCGCGCCAGGACCGAATCACCTTTCTTACGAATGAGGCGCGACATCCGAACGATCTTCTTGGCGAATTCGTACGACTTAACTTTGATGACATTCTCGGTCGCCATCCCGATTTTCTCTTTTCGATTTTAAATTTTCTATTTTCCGTTAAGGAACCGGAACATGGTCGAGGATGGTCTTGATCACGTCGTCCGTGGACATATTCCTCGCTTCCGCCTCGTAGGTCAGGATCACGCGGTGGCGCATCACGTCATAGGCGACAGCCTTGACGTCCTCGGGGGTGGCATAACCGCGGCCGTCCAGGAAGGCGCAGGCCTTGGCCGCCGTGGTCAGGCCCATCGAGCAGCGGGGGCTGGCCCCGTACTCGATGAGGGGCACGAGGGTCTCGAGCTTCGCGGCCTTCGGGTCGCGCGTGACCGAGGTGAGCCGCACCACGTAGTCCTTGAGCGTGTCGCTGGCATGGATCTCTTCCACGACCTTCTGCGCCTTGAGGATGTTCTGGCCCGAGAGCACCTCGGACACAGCGATCTCCCGCCCCTCGGTCATCCGGGTGATGATCTCGCGCTCCTCCTCGGGGGTGGGATATCCCACTTTCACCTTCATGAGGAAGCGGTCCACCTGCGCCTCGGGCAGGGGGTAGGTCCCTTCGTGCTCGATGGGGTTCATGGTGGCCATCACGAAGAAGGGCTCGTCCAGGCGGAACGTGTCGGGACCGATGGTCACCTGGTGCTCCTGCATGGCCTCGAGCAGGGCGGACTGCACCTTGGCGGGCGATCGGTTGATCTCGTCGGCCAGGACCAGGTTCGCGAAGATGGGGCCTTTCTGGGTCTTGAAGTCGCCCTTCTGCGGCACGTAGATGCGAGTGCCGACCAGGTCGGCGGGCAGGAGGTCGGGCGTGAACTGGATGCGCGAGAAGGTGACGCCCAGGACCTGGGCGAGCGTGCGCACGGCCAGCGTCTTGGCGAGACCCGGAAGCCCCTCGAGCAGGAGATGGCCGCGCGTCAAGAGGCCCAGGAGCAGGCGGTCGACGAGGGCGTCCTGTCCCACGATGACCTTCTGCACCTCGTCCTTGGCTTTTCCGAAAAGCGCGCTTAACCGTTCACCCTCTGATGTCAATTGTTCCTTTTCAGTTGGCACCGCTAATCTCCTTTATTGCTCGGTTCAGCAATGTGTGAATAGTGTGAACAGTGCGAAAAGTGTGAATGGAAAAGCCGTCCCTTCACACCTTTCAAACTTTTCACACCTTTCAAACGGGGGGATCCGCCGTCGCAAGCGCCCCGGGAAGCCGCATTCCCGAACGCCTGGTCACCCGCCCTTGGGGAGCAGTTCCCCGGCCGTGGACCGCATCGTCTGGCGGTCCTTCAGCGTCAAGGTCCCGTCCGCGTACAGGACCCGGTCGCAGGACCGGAGGGTCTTCTCGACGGCCTCGAGGGTCTCCGGGGAGGACCGAGCCGCCTTCAGGGCCCGCAGGACCTCGCCGGTCGTCATGTCGGGAGCCGCGATCCCGTGGCGGATCCGCAGGCATTCCCGGACCAGTTCCGAGACCGCCAGGCTGAACTCCTTCCCGTTCAACCCTTCGTCGGAAAGGCGACGGTAACGCGCCCGGAGGACGGCGCCCTCCCTCGGGACGGCCGCCGCGGCCCGGCGCGCCTTCCAGAATCTCGACGCCACCCGGACGAGAAGCCAGACGCCCAGGATGGCGAGGATGATCCAGAACAGGATGTGCAGGACCCAGCCCAGCCCCGTCATCAGAAGGGGCTTCAGGTCGCGGATGTCCGGGGCGGAAGGAGCGGCGGGCGGCGGGACGTCAAGCGCCGCGACCGTCGGCGTCGGTTTCGGCTTCGAGAACGGGTTGAACGCCGCCTTTGGCAGGACCGTGACATTGATGCCGTTCGAGCGGACCTCCTCCGGCTGCTGCCCGGGGACCTGGAAGATCATCACGGCGGGGCCCAGGACCTCCGCCCCCTCCCGCTCGGCCTGCAGGGTGTAGCGGGTCGTGGAAATCTCCACCATCTGCTGGCCGTCCATCGCGATCTGCGTGGAAGACGTGCGGCTGGTGATCCGGAAGCGTTCCGGGGTCGCGATCGTGGGCTGGCGGATCACGGAGACGTTCCCCGAGCCCACCCGCCGGAACTCGATGGTGACCTTGAGACTTTCCCCCACCTTGACCTCGCGCTTGTCCACGTCCAGGCGCAGGCCCATCTGGGCCTGCTGGGCGTGCAGGGGAACCCCTCCCAGGAGGAGGAGAAGGAAGGTCAGGATCAAGAGCCGCATTCTCATCGTGTCATCATCCTTTTTCTTGCCCTTTCGGATGGGAAAGGGTCAAACAAGGTTCCGAATATAACAAAAACAAAGCCCTGACAACCACAACCTATTCACCACCCGTGGGCTTCGCCCACCACCAGCGCCTTCCCGGCCTCGCCAAGGCTCCGCCGAGGCGGGCGGCGCCACCAAGTAAGACTTAGTCAATCCCCCCAGAGTTCGTTGCCAACGGGTGGGGCCCGAAGGGCCCTTGTGGGCCGCGTGCGGCCTGGTGGTGAACAATTGCCTGATCGTCGCAGTCACCTTCTCTCTTCTACCTGCTACCTTCTATCTCCCGTCGAAGACGGGTCACCAGTCTTCGGCCGGCTGTCCCTTTTCCCCCTGCCCCTGGAATTGGCGACCAAAGAAGCGCCGCATCATCTCCGCCTGTTCGCGGGGAAGCATGTCAAACACGTCCCGGCGCCGGGACGCCCGCTTCGGATCCGGCTGGAAGTAGGGCTGCAACTGACGCTCCTGGCGTTCCATGTTCTGGAGCATCTGCTGAACCTGCTGGTCGCTCATGCCCAGGTCCTTGCGGGCCTGCTCGCGGCGTGCGGCATCCTGCTGACGCCGCCTCGCGTCCTCCGAGGTCCTCTGCCCCTGCTCGCGGGATCGGGGGTCCTCCTGCTCCCTCTTGGAGGCCGCGTCCCTCCGGTCCCCCTGCTTGCGGTCGCCGCCTTCGTCCTTGGGTCCCTGGTCGCTCTTCTCCTTCTGTTCCCCCTTCCGGGGCGGAGGCGTGGGCTGCGGCGGAGGGGTGGGCATGCCCTTGGGATCGCTCCGGTCCTTCTGCGGTTCCTCCTGCGCCCGCCTTTGCGCCAGTTCGAGGTTGTGACGGGCATCCTCGTCCCTCGGATCCAGCTTCAGGGCGTTCGTGTAGGCCTCGACGGCATCCTTGAAACGGTCCTGGCGGTAGAGGGTGTTCCCCAGGTTGTACCATCCCGCGGTGAGCTTCGGATCGCCCTTCAGGGTCTCGCCGTAGGCCTGGAGCGCCTCCTCGTAGCGGCCCTGGCGGTAGAGGGAATTGCCCAGGTTGTAACGGGCGTCGCGGTCGTCGGGCCGTGAATCCGCCCTTTCCCGGAAGATCTCCTCTGCGTGACCGTATTCGCCGCGCTCGTAGGCCCGCGCCCCCTCGTCCAAGGTCACCGCCGCCCCCGCCGGAACAACCCAAAGCACGAACAACACGGCCATTAACCGCAGAGTTCGCAGAGAACGCAGGGAAAGGATTTCAATTGTTAACATCACGCTTCCCATTTCATCCCCTCAAACACTGACATCGTTCCATCGGGATCTTCACTATATTCTTTCCTCATCAAATGGTCGTTCCCTGCGTACCCTGCGTCCTCTGCGGTCACTGACTTCAAAGCAGGAACGCCAGGAGCAGGAGTCCCGCGGTGGCCGCGCCCAACGTCGGCGACAGTTCCTCCCGCTTCATGCTTCCCTTCCCCTTCAGCGCCGTCCTCTGCATGCGGTCCAGCACGGGCCCCAGTTCCCCGAGGGCCTTGCGGCTCTCGCCGGACACGTAGGCCCCGCCGGTCGCCGCGGCGATCCGCCTCAGGTTGGCCTCGTCCAGTCGGCTGACCACCACCTGTCCCGACTCGTCCTGTTTGTAGATGGGTTCACCCCAGATGGAATAGCCATCGGGGATGGGCCGCCCCTGCCGGGTGCCCACTCCCACAGCCAGGATCAGCACGCCTCGTTTGCGGGCCTCCTCCACCGCCGCGTCAATGTCGGAGGCTTCCCTCGTCAACTCGCCGTCCGTGACGATCACGAGCGCTTTCCCGCGCTTGTCCTGCTCCTTTTCCTTGCCCGCTTCCGGGGTCGGGAAGGAAGCCAGGGCGGTGCGGATGGCGTCCCCGATGTCGGAACCCCCGCGATCGAGCGCATCCACATCGGCACGTTCCAAGACGGTGGAAACGGCATCGTGATCAAGGGTGAGGGGGACCTGAACGGCCGCTTCGCCCGCGAAGACCGTCAATCCCACGCGATCCCCTTCGCGTCCCACGAGCCAGTCGAGAAGAGCGGCCTTCGCCACCGCGAGGCGGCTGGGGTTGACATCGCCGGTCAACATGCTCTTCGAGACGTCGAGACAGATCATGACATCCGACCCGACCGACTCCATGTCCTGGGGCACGAGACGGCCCTGCAGGCGGGCGGAGCCGGCCAGGGCCAGGCCCATCGCGGCGATCAGAAGGGCCGCGACAACGCCCCGGCGGACCAGGGCCGCCCGGGGGCTGAGGACCATGTTGCGGAAACCCAGCTTCTCCAGGTCACGCCGGTCGCGGGCAAGCGCGTAAAGCGCGAGGGCCACCAGCCCCCCCGCGAGGAGGAGAAGGAGAGGTAGATATTGGGTCTCACCGAAATGCACGTCGAACCTCCGGTTCGACAAATAGAAAATCAAAAATAGGAAATAGAAAATTGGGGCGGCGGTATCTACTACGGTGCCGCAATCCGTCATTTCCCATTTTCGCTTTTCTATTTTGCATTTGCTACTCGCCCCCTAAAACCCATCATGGTAGCGTCCTCAAAATCGTCGTCCGAGTCAGCAGCTCAATGGCGAGGAGCATGAACACGATCATCATCACCAGGGGCGCGAGTTCGCGGTATTCCCACCGGGTCACCGAAACGGCCTCCCGCTTCTCCATCCTAGCGATCTCCGCCAATACGGCCGAAAGGGACGCATTGTCGGAAGCCAGGAAGAAGCGGCCGCCCGTCATGCGGGCCATCTCCTTCAGGAGCTTCTCGTCGAGCCGGGTCATGATGATGTTGCCCTCGGCGTCGAGGGCGTAGGTGATGCGTCCGTTATCCAGCACGTAGGGCGCGGGAACTCCCTCGGGCCTTCCCACGCCGATGGTGTGGACCGTGATGCCCTCCCGGGCCGCCAAACGGGCCGCAGTCAGCGGGTCCACGGTGCCCTGGTTGTTCTCCCCGTCGGTCAGGAGGATGACGGCCTGGCTGTTGGGGACGGAGGCCTCCTCCCCCCCGCCGCGCGGAGAATACCCCGATGCCCCGGGGCTCGCGCCCGCCGATCCGCGCTTCAACCGGTTGATGCAGGAGGCCAGTCCGTCGCCGATGGCCGTGCCGTCGATTCGGACGGAATAGACCTGGACGTTCCCCAGGAGCTGTTTCACGACGTTCGTGTCGACCGTAAGGGGGCATTGCGTGAAGCTCCGGCCCGCGAAGACGGCCAGGCCCACACGCGCCCCCTCCACCTGGTCGAGGAAACGCCCGAGGATCTCCTTGGCGGCCGTGATGCGGTTGGGCTTGAGGTCGTCGGCCAGCATGGAGGACGACACGTCGAGCGCCACGAAGATGTCGGTGACGGGTCTTTTCTGCTCGACCTTCTTCTTGCCCGCCTGCGGCCGGGCCGCGGCCACGAGGCAAAGGGCGACCATGAGGATGCGAAGGAGCCAGGGGAGGAAATCGGCGCGAAGATGCCCGCGCGCCATGCGCATGAGCCGCGGGTTTCCGAGCGCGAAGGAGGCGCGTTTCGAGCGGGAGACCAGAAACAGGGCGAGCGCCACCAGCGGCAGGGCGGCCAGGCCCCACAGCCAGATCGGGTTCGCGAAATGAATGCCGTAAAAGTCCAAAACAACCTCTCAACCGCAGAGTCCGCTGAGATCGCAGAGAAAAACAGCCCTCCGATCACCCGTCAAACAACAATACATTCGCCACCCAATTTACCCCAGAGACACCCGCGACATGCAGAATCACCTTGCGGGGCGATCATCTCCACTTCAGGAGCCGTTGTCTTCGTACCCCAAGAGTGTCGTTCCCTGCGACCTCTGCGTTCCCTGCGGTTAGGATGCTTATCGGCGGCCCATGCGTTCGATGCGGCGGCGGAAGAACCGCATCAGGTGCGGCAACAGATCGTCCCCCGCCATCACTTCCAGCCGGTCGGCGCCCTTGGCCGCCATCTCCATCAACTGCTTTTCCCGGGCCTCGGCCGCTCGCTTCAGAACGGACAGCGAGGAACGGGTCAGCACGGCCGTGCCGCCCGTTTCGGGGTCCCGCACCGCCAGTCGAGCCGGAATGTCGGTCAACTCCTCGAGGGGATCCTTCACCACGGCCGCCACCAGGTCATGGCGCCGGGAAAGGACCGCCAAATCCTCCATGGGAACGGGATCGGTGAAATCGGAAACGAGAAAGAGAACCGACCGGCGACGCAGGGCCCGGGTCAAGAGACGAAGGGCGGGCCTGAAATCGGTGCGGGTTCCTGCCGGTTTGTACGTCGAGAGTTCGCGCATCACGCGCATGGCGGCGCCCCGCCCCTTCCGGGGGGGCAGGAAGTATTCGACCCGATCGGTGAAGACGAGGAGTCCCACGCGGTCCTGCTGGCGCGCCGCCGCGAAGGAAAGGGCGGAGCAAAGCCGCAGGGCCGTCTCGCGTTTGGATCTCGGGCCGGTGCCGTGGCGCAAGGAAGCGGAAAGGTCCACCGCCAGGACGAGGTGGAGTTCCCGCTCCTCGACGAACTGCTTCACGAAGGGGGAATTCAGGCGGGCCGTGACGTTCCAGTCGATGGAACGCACGTCATCCTCGGCCGTGTATTCGCGGACCTGGTGGAACTCGAGGCCCCGCCCCCGGAAGGTGCTGCGGTAGGAGCCCTGCAGGAGGGTGTCAACGGCGCCGCGCGTGACGATCTCGAGGCGCTTAGCCTCGGGGAGTAGAAGGATCGGATCGGAGTCCGCGCCTCTCATCTTGATTCCATTCCGATTCGGATGTTTCCATCAAGGTCGAAGATCATCGCGGGTGCTTCCTCGCGGCAGTTAGGAGTTCGAAGTTAGGAGTTTTTTCCAGAAAAACCAGTTTACAGCCCAAAGTTTGAAGATGGCAATTGAATGATAACCGTGAACTGATAACTGCCAACTTGATCCGGGTTTAACTGCGAACTTCGAGCTGACAACTGCCCATCCTTGCCCGGTGGCCGATCCCGCACGAGCCGGAAAGGAGCGGCCACTTCAAGGATTGGACGGTCAAAAAGGGGGATGAGTTTCACTCACCGACGGCGCGAGGATCCGCCCTTGGATACCCAGGCCGGAATGCGGCGGAAGACCAGGCCGACCGCGAGGCCGACCGCAAGGAAGAGGAAGAGGTTGATGAGGAGCGCCTTCACCGAATCGAGGCCATAGTGGTTCTCGATGGCGTTGTAGACGGTCCAGAGGATGAAAAGGAGCGGGCCACAGGCGGACAGAGTCCAGCCATAGAACCAGACGAGGCGCGGATCCGCGCCCTTTCGGCGGGAAGCCCAGGCCGCCCAGGCGATCGAACCCAGCGTCACCAGCAGGGAGAGGGCGATGACGATGAGGTGGGCCTGTTGTTCGGAGATCAGTTCCTTCAAGACAACCTCACTCTAACCGCAGAGTTCGCAGAGAACGCAGAGAAAAAGAGATTTTTTCATCAACTCAACTTCATGCGCCGTTGTCTTCTTAAACAAAAAATGTCGTTCCCTGCGTCCCCTGCGCTCTCTGTGGTAAGCGGATCTTAAGATTTGAAGAAGTCGGGGACGGCCCACAAAAGGACCGACAGGAACATCAGCACCGTGCCGGCCAGCATGACGAGCGCCCACATCGTGTCCTGGGGCTTGGGGGAGGAATCGGACTTCCAGAGGCCCACGTTGAAGGCCACGTAGCCGAGGATGATGCCGAGGATCCAACCGGTCGCGTGCTGCATGAGACCCCTCCGGGGTAAATCGAAAATGGAAAATCGAAGTTAGAAAATAACGGCACCAAATCCTAACTTTCGTCTTCGTCTTTCGTACAGCTGTTCCGTCATTTTCTCTTTTCTATTTTCGATCTTCTATTTCGCCGCTAGGCGGAACAGCATCCGCCCCCGCCACAACAGCCCCCGCCCGAGCCCTCGGGCTTCGATTCGCACTTCCCGCCCTCGCAAGGAGGAGCGGGAGCCGGGGTGTTCTTGTAGTCGTTCTGGTAGAAACCGGCGCCCTTCAGGACGAACCCGGCCCCGGCCGAAACCAGCCTCTCCACGCGGGAACCGCAGGTGGGGCACTTCGAGAGCGGCTCGTCCTTCATGGACTGCCAGAGATCGAAGTTTCCGCACTTCGGGCACTTGTATTCGTACGTCGGCATTTTACACCTCGTTCGTGCCTTCCGTTAATGAATATAGGGAGGGGACCCGACCGTGTCAACGCGGCCCGGACAAAAGAAAGCCCCCGGAAGGTATGCCTTCCGGGGGCGGTTATTCAAAGAAAGTCCGAAGTTCGCAGTTCGAAGTGCGTAGTATTCCCGAGTCTACGACTCCTCACTCCTAACTTCTAACTGCCTTCTCAATAGTCCATGCCTCCGCCCATGCCGCCCATCCCGCCGCCCGCGGGCATCGCCGGCTTCTCCTTCTCCGGGATGTCGGTGACGAGCGTCTCGGTGGTGAGCATCAAGCCCGCCACGGAGGCCGCGTTCTGCAGGGCCGTGCGCACGACCTTGGTGGGATCGATGATGCCGGCCGCCACGAGGTCCTCGTACACGCCGGCCTCGGCGTTGAAGCCCACATTCTGCTTCTCGCCGACGACCTTGGCCACGACCACGGATCCCTCGCCGCCCGCGTTCGTCACGATGTGGCGCAAGGGCTCCTCGAGGGCCCGGCGCACGATATCCACGCCGACCCGCTCGTCGCCCTCGGCCTTGACGGCGTCCAGGGCCTTGACGGCACGGACCAGGGCCACGCCGCCGCCGGGCACGATGCCCTCCTCGACGGCCGCGCGGGTCGCGTGCAAGGCGTCCTCGACGCGGGCCTTCTTTTCCTTCATCTCGACCTCGGTGGCCGCCCCGACGTTGATGACCGCAACGCCCCCGGCGAGCTTCGCCAGGCGCTCCTGCAGTTTCTCGCGGTCATAGTCGCTCGTGGTCTCCTTGATCTGGCGACGAATGACCTCGCAACGCGCCTTGATGTCCTCGGTCTTGCCGGCGCCCTGAGTGATGGTGGTGTTGTCCTTGTCGATAGTGACCTTCTTGGCCGAGCCCAGGTCCTTCATGTCGACGTTCTCGAGCTTGATGCCCAGGTCCTCGGTGACGGCCTTGCCGCCGGTCAGGATCGCGATGTCCTCGAGCATGGCCTTGCGGCGGTCGCCGAAGCCGGGGGCCTTCACGGCCGCGCAGACGAAGGTGCCGCGGATCTTGTTCACCACGAGGGTGGCCAGGGCCTCGCCCTCGACCTCCTCGGCGATGATGACCAGCGGACGGCCCTTCTGGACGACCTTCTCGAGCACCGGCAGGAGGTCCTTCATGCTGGAGATCTTCTTCTCATGGATGAGGATGTAGGGATTCTCCAGTTCGCAGACCATGCGCTCGGCATTGGTCACGAAGTAGGGGGAGAGGTACCCCTGGTCGAACTGCATGCCTTCGACGGTGTCGAGGGTGGTCTCCATGCCCTTGGCTTCCTCGACCGTGATGACGCCCTCCTTGCCGACCTTCTCCATGGCCTCGGCAATCTTGCCGCCGATCTCCTTGTCCCCGTTGGCCGAGATGGTGGCCACCTGGGCGATCTCGGTCTTGCCCTTGGTGGGGGTCGAGATCTTCTTGAGCTCCGCCGTCACGGCTTCGACGGCGCGGTCGATGCCGCGCTTCAGGGCCATGGGGTTGGAGCCGGCCGTCACGTTCTTGAGGCCTTCCTTCACGATGGACTGCGCCAGGACCGTGGCGGTCGTGGTGCCGTCGCCGGCCACGTCCGAGGTCTTGGTGGCGACCTCCTTGACCATCTGGGCACCCATGTTCTCGAACGCGTCCTCGAGTTCGATCTCCTTGGCCACCGAGACGCCGTCCTTGGTGATGTTGGGGGCGCCGTACTTCTTGTCCAGGACCACGTTCCGGCCCTTGGGGCCGAGGGTCACTTTCACCGCGTTGGCGAGCTTGTCGACGCCGCGCTGCAAGGCGCGCCGGGCGTCCTCTCCGTAGATGATCTGCTTGGCCATTTCTTTCCCTCCTTGGGGTATTCCGTTCTCAGTAGATCCTTCGGGTTTCCCGGGACCTCCGTTATTCGATCACGGCCAGGACGTCCTCTTCCCGCATGATCATGAGTTCCTTGCCGTCCATCTTGATCTCGTTGCCGGCGTACTTCTCGAAGAGGATGGCGTCGCCCTCCTTGACGTCCATCTTCACGCGCTCTCCCTTCTCGTTGATCTTCCCGGAACCGACGGCCACGACCTTGCCCTTCTGGGGCTTCTCCTTGGCCGAATCGGGGATGATGATCCCGCTGTTGGTCTTCTCTTCCTCGGCCGAGCGCTCGACCAGGATCCGGTCATGCAAAGGACGGATTTTCATGCCTGCCTCCAATTGTTTTGCTGGTTCCGATGCGCCATCCCCATAGGGGCTCCGACCCCATGGACCCCGGAGCAACGGCATCTTCCCGTTCGCATCACGACGAGGGGTTGGCACTCAACGGGGAGGAGTGCCAACGGGAAAAGGGACTATAGGAAGGCCCGCGAACATAGTCAAGGGCCGATCCGTGTAACCCGGGAAGATGGCTCACCGGCCATTGCGGCCGGATGCCCGACCACTTCGCGGCCCGCATGAACTGGATTTTGGGGCGGTCCCGTCATTGGAGTTCGACGGCCGGAAGGATCGCCCGCGTAGTCCCGAAAAAAGAAAAAGCGGCCCAACCTTCACCCCGGATCCATGGGATCACGGAGTAAAGATCGAACCGCCTTGCCGCCCAGAACAGCTTGAATTACTTGACCGATTCCTTCAGGTTCTTGGAAGGAATGAATTTCGGGGCTTTTTTGGCCGGGACCTGGATGGATTCCCCCGTCTTGGGGTTCCTGGCCAAACGCGCCTTCTTGTCCTTCACCTTGAAGATCCCCAGACCCGTGATATTGACCTTGTCACCGGTCTTGATGGTCTCGATGATGGTTTGGATCATCGCATCCAGCGCTTTTTGGACGTCCACCTTCTTGACGCCCGAAGATTCGGCCATCTTGGCCACCAATTCGTCTTTTGTCATGTTGCCTCCCTGAATCGGCTACCTCAAAAAACGAGGTTTTTCAAATTCATTCGGAAAAGCGGCTTTAACCCTTCCGATTCAGCCGTTTTAAACCCATCTTGCGATCGACCTCAAGATGTAGCGGGTTTTGAAGATTATGGCACTAAATAGCGGGGATGGCAACACAAAGCATTGCTACATAAGGGGTTTCGGGCAAGCCTTAAAACCATTGTCGTTATTGGATATTAAGCACCCACTAATAAATAAGATAAACAATGGCTAAAACGACCCTACTAAAAAAAGCAATTAACCACCGTTTATCACGCCCACCATTTGTGGCGCCGGACATCGACCTTTGTTACTTTCAACGAATATTTCCCCAATCCGATCAAAACCACTCCCAACACTGGCAAAAATAGGATCCCACCCCAGCGGTTCCTGTCATTAAAAATGCGAGATCCAGTCAGGCCGAGCCATTCTGCCAGCAGATAGATTGCAAATGCGATCGACAAAACGCCCAGGACCACCAGAGTCCAACTCTCCCAGATAATCCAAGCGGTAAGCCATCCATCTGAACCCGGGCCATCTATGTTTTGGCGATGGCTCCCGCCCTGCCGGTCATTGTTTTTACCGTTTCCCACGGTGTTCAATACTTCCTTTTCCCCGTCAATCGTTTGATCTGCTTCAGCTTCGACCTGGTTTCCTTCTCGCCCACCCGGATGATCTCGGAAGCCGCGGAGAAGTCGAAAAGATCGTAGATGCGAAGGTCCGGCTCGAGGATGACGTCCGCCCCCTGCTCCCAGGAGCGATTCTCCTGGACGAAGAAATTCCACACCCTCATCAGGATCTGGACGACATTGGACGCCTTCTTGAACACCTTGCGATGCCCCATCACGTTCACGGCAATGACCCGCTCGGCGCCCAGGCTCCGAAGGGCCTTCACGGGCACGTTCTCGACCAGGCCGCCGTCCACCAGCTGGCGACCATCCAGTTCCACCGGGCTGTAGATCCCCGGGATGGAGCAGGAAGCCCGAACCGCGCGGTCCAGGGGCCCCCGGGTGAAAACCGCCTCCTCCCCGGAACAGATATCCGTCGTGACCACGGCCAGGGGCATGACCAGTTCCTCGAAGCGGGAGACCTGGAAGTTGTCCCGGACGTACCTCTCGATGGGTTCGGAGGAAACCAGGCCCTTGCGGGACGGCCTCAGCGCGAACAACTGGCCCCAGGAAGTATGGACGGCCATGGCCTCCAACTCGTCCAGGGGAACGCCCGCCGCGTACCCGGCCGCAATGATGGCCCCGGCGCTGGTGCCCGCGATGCAGTCGATGCACACGCCCGCCTTCTCCAGAACCTTCAACACGCCGATCTGGGCCAGCCCGAACGCCACGCCTCCCGACAAGGCCAAACCGGTCCGGTAACGCCCGCGCTGGCGCCGCGCCGAAAGCTGCCCAAGGGACTCGAATGTCCTCCCGCCGCTCATCGCACTCCCGCCTTCCCGGTGACGTGATGATGCCCTGTGCTCCGGCGGACCTGGATGCGCTCCAGTTCCTCCGCCTTGAGGAAACGCCTCAGGGCCTTGCCCACCATGTTCTTCGGCAGTTCCGCGCGCAACTCGATCTCCTTGGGCCACTTGAACTTCGCCAGTCGCTTCTTGCAGAAGACGAGCAGTTCGTGGGGCGTGACGCTCGCGCCTCCCTTCAGGATGACGTAGGCCTTCACGATATCGCCCAGCGTCTCGTTGGGCACGCCCGCCGCCACGCAATCGAGGACCGCGTCGTGTTGGAAAAGGACCTCCTCGACCTCCCGGGGATAGACGTTCTCGCCCGCCACCTTGATCATGTCGCTCTTGCGGTCCACGATCTTGAAGAACCCGTCGGCGTCCATTTCTCCGATGTCGCCGGTGTAGAGCCAGCCGTCCCGCAGGACCTTCGCGGTCTCCTCCGGGCGGTTCCAGTATCCCTGCATGACCTGGGGCCCTTTCAGGACGATCTCGCCGATCTCGCCGGGAGGCAGGTCCTTTTCGCCGGTCTCGAGGTCCACGATCTTCGAGTCCGTCCCCGGAAGGGGAACTCCGATGCACCCGACCTTCCGTACGCCCTTCAGGGGGTTGCAATGGGTGACGGGCGAGGCTTCGGTGAGACCGTACCCCTCCACGAGATATCCTCCCGTGAGCTGCTCGAACTTTCGCTGGACCTCGACGTGAAGGGCGCCCGCACCCGAGATGCAGGCCTTGATGGATCGCAGGTCGTACTTCGCCACGTCGGGATGGTTGTTGATCGCCACGTACATGGTCTGCACGCCCGGAAAGATGGAGGGCTTCGTGTCGTGGATGAGCTTCATGATCTGACGCACCATGAACTTCGGCACCAGCACCATCGTGGCGCCGTGCGCCACCGCCAGGTTCATGCCGACGGTCATGCCATAGCAATGGAAGATGGGGATGGCGGTGAGAACCGATTCCTCCCCTTCCGTCATCCCGACCACCCAGGACTTGGCCTGCCAGGCGTTGGCCAGCACCGCCCGATGGGTCAGCATGACGCCCTTGGGAAGCCCGGTCGTGCCTCCCGTGTATTGAAGGAGCGCGAGATCATCCAGCGAGGAACGCAGGCCGGGATCCCGGTCGGAGGAAGCCGCGAGTTCCTTCCGGAAGGACCCGAACCACTTCTCCCCGGGCCAGGGAATCCAGTTCCTCTTGTCCCGGCTGTTCTTGAGGTTGTAGAGGAGACCCTTCAGGGGAGGCAGATAATCGGCGATGCGCGTGATCCAAACGCGCGAAAGAGGCACCTCTTTCGCCAGGTCCCTCAGGACCGGCACGAACGCATCCAGCGCAACGACGAACCTCGTACCCGAATCCTTCAACTGGTGGATGGTGTCGCGGGGGGTCTGGAGGGGGTTCACCAGGGTCACCACGGCCCCCGCCCGGAGGATGCCGTAATAGCCGATGACCACGGGAGCCACGTTGGGAAGGTAGAGCGCCACCCGGTCGCCGGGCTTCACGCCTTGAGAGCGCAGGAGGTTGGCGAAGCGGTTGACCAGGCGGTCCAACTCCCGATAGGAGATGTCCCGGCCGAAGAAGTGGATGGCGGTCTTGCGGGGGAAACGGCGGGCGGTGTCGGCCAGGACCTCGGGGAGGGCGTGGGAGGGATAGGCGAGCTCGCGGGGTACGCCGGGCTCGTAGGAGGTGTACCAGGGCCTGTCTTCCATGGACCGCCTTCCGCGCAGGATGGGGCTAGTTTATCAGGGCCGAGGGGCGGGGGCGAAGCGGAAAGACAACTGCCACAAGACCCTTTTCACCACGGAGAAACGGAGATCCGGAGAACGACCTATCAACCACCGATGGATGGGGATGGATCCGCCTTTGGCGAGATCTCATCACCGAATTCATTCGGTGACGGACACCGATACGACACAACACTCCGAAACCAAATCCGGCACACTTCCCCCTCTCCCTTTGTCCCTCTCCCGCAAGCGGGAGAGGGCAAGTCCTGCCTGAGCCGCTCCCGGCGAAGCAGGACTGGGCGAGGGGACGTCTCGTCGTCCACTCCTCACTCCTAATTCCTCATTGTCCATGCGTCATTGGTACAATGGCCGCATGACTCCGCTCCTGATCACCCTTCTTGCGCACGAGTTGAAGAGGGCCCTGCCGGGCAGCCGCGTGTCCCATATCGGCCAGCCCGACGGGGAGACGGTCGTACTCACCCTCTACCACCCCCAGCGGCGCAACCTGCACCTCGTGTTGGCGCTCTTCCCCACCCGCCCCTTCCTGTTCCTGACGGATCGCAAATGGGCGTCGAAGAAGGCACCCTCCAACTTCGTGTCCTCCCTGCGCAAGAACATCGGCTACGCCCGGATCGAAGCCGTCGAGCAGGACCCCGGCGGGCGCATCGTCCTCCTGCGGCTGAGGACGACCGAGGCCGCCTTCACCCTGGCCTTCGAGGCCCTGCCGAAGTATCCCAACCTCATCCTCGCGGACGCGGACGCGTCCATTGTCAGCGCCCATCGCTACAAGGACGAGGTCGAGCGCCCGGTCCTCGCAGGCTCCCCGTACCGTCCGCCTCCGCAACCCCTGGACCGCCCGTCCCTCTGGGAACTGACCGCCGACGCGATGCGCGCGGAATGGGAGAAGGCCGGCAAACCCGAGGTCCCGCTCTTCTTCCGCGACCGCCTTCGGGGATCGGACCCCGAGACGGTCCACTTCCTCGCCTCCCGGGAGGATCCCTTCGGGGAGGCCGCCGCCCTGAGGGACCGGGCCCTCCGGAACACCTGGGGACCGGTCGCGCTCCCGGAAGGGGCGAACCCGGTCCTCAAGCTCTTCCCGCCGGACCCCTCGGACCCGCGCCTCCTGTCGGACGTTCACGAGGCGGCCTGCCGCCTCTACGACGCCGAGCATGCGACCCGGGGATACGCCCAGGTCCGCAGGAAACTGGAACTGGAGATCCGCCGGGCCCTCAAGCGCGAGCAGCGCATCCAGGCGAAGTTGAAGGGGGACCGGGCCCGGGCCGAGAGGTCCGACCAGTACCAATGGTGGGGCGAACTGCTGATGGCCCAACTGCACCGGGTACCGCCCCATGCCCCGGGCGTGGAACTGCCGGACGTGGTGCGGGGCACGGACACGAATGTGAGCATACCGCTCGACCCCGAAATGACGGCGATCCGGAACGCGCAGGACTATTTCCACAAGGCCCGCAAGGGCGAGCGCGGGCTGGCCCTGGTCGAGAAACGCGAGCGGGAGGTGGAAGCGCGCATCCTCCAGTTGAAGTCGGCGCAAAGGAGCCTCCCGGCCCTTGTCAGCCATGCCGAGGTGAAGAAGGCCCACCACGACCTCTTCCCGGCCGCAAAGCCCCCGGAGCACCGCGCCGCGAAGCCGAAGGAGGACCGGACCCCGACCCCCAACGTGCACCGGGAGAAGGTCGCACCGGGCATCGAACTCTGCGCCGGGGCCTCCGCGGTGGCCAACGAGTACGTCACCTTCCAACTGGCCCAGCCCGACGACCTGTGGTTCCACGCCCGCGATTATCCGGGCGCCCACGTGGTGCTGAGGAAGCTGGGGCGCGGCGCGAAATACACCGACGACTTGGTGCTGACCGCCGCGAAATACGCGGCCGCCCACAGCAGGGCCAAGGAGGGAACGAAAGTCACGGTGAGCTATACGGAGAAGAAATACGTGCGCCGCATCCCGGGAGCCCCGGCGGGCATGGTCACGATGACGAAGGAGCGGAGCCTCGTGGTGGAACTGTAGGGCCATCACAAGGTCGGTCGAAGGCGTATGTTACGAGGTATGGATCCCCTATCCGCCATGGGCTCGGTTATCATACCGCCATGGAAAAATCCCTCGCCCCCCGTGTCGCGCTTGCGGCCGCCCTGCTCGTCGCGCTCCTCCTCGCCCTGCGCCAGAACACCGACCCCGACCTGGGGTTCCACCTGAACCAGGGCGACCGCATCCTGGACCGGCGCTCGGTACCCCGCGTCGAGGAGACGACCTACACGGGCGAGGGACGACCGCTCCTCGACCCGCATGGGCTCTACCAGGCGGCACTCTCCGGGGCTCGCCGGGTGGGCGGACTCGAATCCCTGACCCTCCTGAACGCCGTCGTCCTGGGAACCGTCTTCCTCCTCCTGGCCCTGCGCCTGCGCGACTCCGGGGTGCCGCCCATGATCTCCGCCGGGGGGATCCTACTGGCGGCCTTGGCCATGGAACGGCGCTTCGAACTGCGCCCCGAGGTGGTCTCCTGGGCCTTTCTTTCGGTCTTCCTACGGGCGATGGACCGGGAACGCCGGAACAGGACCCCCCTGCCCGTTTGGCCCCTTCCCCTTCTCATGGCCCTCTGGGCCAACACGCAGGCGCTCTTCATCCTGGGCCTGGGCGTCCTGCTCTTCGCGCTCGTCGACGACCGGCTCGAACGCGGCCGCTGGGACCGACGCCTCTCGGCCGTGGCGCTCGCTTGCCTCGCCGCCACGCTCTTGAACCCCTACGGACTCCGGGGCGCCCTCTTCCCCCTCGTTCAATGGCGCAGTCTCACCGGCGGGATCTTCGGGTCCACCATCGACGAGTTCCGTTCCCCCTGGATCCTGCTCTTCTCGGAAAAACCCTCGGACGCCCTCATCCAATTCTGGCCCTACTACCTCCTGTCCGCGGCGTTCCTGGCCGCGCTCCTGGGGCGGCGGATCCGGCGCCCCTTCGACGTGCTCCTGGGAACCTCGTTCTTCGCGCTTTCCGCCTTCGGGGCGAGGAACGTCCCCCTCTTCGTCCTGGTCGCCCTGCCGGTCACGCTCCGGGTCTTCACGAGCATCCTTCCGGAGCGGTACCGGCGCGCTCCCGCCCCGGCGGCCTGGGGGCTGGCCGTGCTCTGCCTGCTGATGGGCCTGCGCGTCATCAGTGGCGCCTGGTACGAGGAGGGCCGCGGCGTCAGCGCCTTCGGCCTGGGCATCAAGCCGTCCGAGTTTCCGGAACGCACGGCTTCCTTCATGGTGAAGAACGGCTTGACCGGGGAGCGGATCCTCAACGACATCCCCTCGGGCAACTGGCTTCAATGGCGTTGCGGCATGAAGGTCTTCGTGGACGGCCGGCTCGAGGCCCTGCGCGAGGAGGCCTACCGGGACCTGCTCGCCTTCCGGCAGCCGGGAGGGCTGGCCCGGGCCGCGGAACGTTGGAGTGCGGAGTTCCTGGTGCTCGACCCGAGAACGAACCCCGATGTCGGTGCCGGGAAGGTGCCCGGGCTTCCCGGATGGCGCCTGGTGTCGGCCGAGGAATGCGCCCTCCTCTACGCGGCCCCGGCGAAATCGGACCGACTGCCAGCCCCGGACTGGGACGGCCTTCTCGCGGCGCGGGGCATCCGTCCCGTGACGCGGCTGGAGGCGCTGGGGATCCTCGCGCGAAAGCCGGCATCGGGTTTCCGGTACTGGCTGGAGGGGTTCGCCGGGAAACGGACCTTCGATACGGGACTGGCCAACCTGGCGGGAACGGCCTACCTGACCGGACGGCCCGACGTGGCCGAGGCCATCACCCTGCGCATGATCGAGGCATCACGGGGAACGAGGCGGGAACTCTACGACAACCTGGCGGGACTGTACCGGGCTACGGGTCGGCCGGAACTGGCCGCCGCGGCGGCCCGCTGGGCGGGATAAACCGGCGCAGGGCGGAGGGTCATTTCGAAGCGGACAGCACGACCGCGGTGAGTGAGAGGAGAATGGCGGCTCCGGGAACCCACTTGGACGAGAGGGCCCGGTCGAGGGGCGTGGCGGACTGCTTCTCGGGGGCCATCAGCCGCTCGACCTTCTGCTTGAGGACCGACAGGTCCTGGGAATGGTCGCGGATATCCTTGCGCATGATGGACCACTCGCGTTTCTGGGTATCGGCGAAGGACCCGTCGGATTCCACCTTCTTCTCGAGGGCCGCCTCCCGCTCCGAGAGACTCTTCAGGTTCCCCTGCAGGGCATCCAGGTTGTCCCGGATGAGCGACAGGTCGTCCTGCGCACCCGCCACCTTGACCCGGTCGTCGGCCTGGTTCTTCTCGAGGTCCTTGAGCCGCGCCTCCTGGGCCTTCCGGTAATCCGCCAGCTCCGCCGACACCTTCTCGATGGATTCCCGGACGGCCTTCAGGTCCGCATCCGAAGGGGATGAAACGACCGGTTTTTCAGTCGTTGATCCGTTCCCATTCCCGCCTTTCTCACTTTTCAAACTGTTCACACCCTCTGTTTCAGTCAACGCCGCCACGATCCCCTGCAGGCGCTTCTCCATCGTATAGGCCGACACCTTCCGGTCGCGGAGGGCGCCCTTCTTCTCGGACACCAGGTCCAGAAGGGCCTCGTAGGTCACGGCCTCCGCCTTTCCCTCGCCGGATTTCAGGGTCTTCACGTCGATCGAGGTGACCACCGGATACAGGGCCACGAGGGCGTCGGTGACCTCCACGTCGGTCATCGCCTTCTGGGCGAGGTATTCCTCGCCCAATAGGCCCGCCTTCACGGCCGCCTTGAGGGTCTTCACGTGCTTGGAAGGCGCCGGGGACGGCTCGGATTTCTCCTCGGTCGCAGGGGTCCCCTTCGCGGGAGCGGGGGTCGCCGCCGCGAAAAGAACCGCGGGAGAGGCGAGGTTCAGGATCAGCAGAAATACGATCGCGCGACGAGAAGACCGACTGAAGGTTTCCATGCTTTTCAAACCTTTCACACTTTTGTCACTTTTCAAACCCAGGGTCCGCGGAGACGTACTTGTCGTACAGGAAATCCAGCACCGAAACCAGCGTGAAGCCGCCTCCGAAGACGCCGAAGATGAACTTCAGGGTCTTGCGCATCACGTCGTCCCAGATGCCGCCCGTCACGACGTAGGTGGCGAGGGCCAGGACGGCCAGGAAACCCCAGAAGAGGACGTTGGCCCAGAAGTACTCCATGAAGGGCGTCATGGGCGTTTCCAGCACCCTGGGCCCCTTGTTCTTATCGGACATCTTCCCACCTCACGATCTTAACGGACACATTGACCGCAGAGTCACAGGGCGCTTCGCGCCTCGCAGAAATTAACATCGATCGACCTTTGAACAAATCGAATCCGCACTTCGCAAACCACGAATGGTCGCATATCTTCGCCCATTCCATTCAGACTTTCACTGCGTCTCTGCGCCTCTGCGGTCCCCGTTTTCGTCAGACTTATTTCGCGCGCGAACCCGGCTTCACGACCGGGAGACCCTGCTGGCACAAGGGGCAGTCCTTCTCCTCCCAGCTTTCCACCTTCAGGGTGGTCAGGCACTTCAGGGGCACGTCGAACACACCCTGCGATCCGCCGCCCCGGTCGATGAGGGCCCCGACGCCCACCACGTCGGCCCCGAGGGCCCGCATCACCGCGATGGATTCCTTCACCGACTTGCCGGTGGTGATGACGTCCTCGACGGCGAAGACCTTCTCGCCCTTCTCGACCGAGAACCCGCGGCGCAATTGCATCTCGTCGTTGTCCTTGGCCCGCTCGGTGAAGAGGGCGCGCACGCCCAGGGCGCGGGCCAGTTCCTGGCCCACGATGAGCCCGCCCAGGGCCGGCGACACGACCAACTGGGGATTCAGGGGCTTCACGATCTCCGCCAGCGCGCGGCAGAGCTTCTCCCCGTGCCAGGGGTATTGCATCACGAGCGCGCATTGCAGGTAGCGGTCGCTGTGGCGCCCCGACGACAGGCGGAAATGCCCCTTCAAAAGGGCGTTCGTCTCCTCGAAGTGCTTCAAAACTTCCTCGGTGTTCACGGAAACCTCTTTCTCGCGCGTTAATTCCTACGCAAATGACAAGACGACCTCTTCACCGCAGAGAACGCAGAGAACGCGGGGAAAGACGTTGCTTCTCATTATGAACAACAAGTCGTCCTCTGCGCCCTCTGCGTTCCCCGCGGTCAGGAAGTCACTTCAAAAAAGGCTTCATCTGGGCGACGGTCTTTTCGGCTTCCGCCCGGGCCCTGTCCTTCCAATCCGCCCCCTTAGAGGCGTAGAGAATGCTGCGCGAGGCGTTCACCAGCATGCCGCAACCGTCACGGGCCCTGCCCAATCTCATCACGGTCTCGAGATCCCCGCCCTGGGCGCCCACGCCCGGGATGAGCAGGACGTTATCGGGCGCGAGCTTGCGCACGTCAGTGAGCATCTCGGCCTGGGTGGCTCCGACGACCAGCCCCACCTCGCCTTTGGCGCCCTCTCCCCATTTCGCGGCCGTGGCGATGACGCGCTCGTAGAGCTTGCCGCCCTCCTTCAGCTCCAGCATCTGGAAATCGGCGGAGCCGGGATTCGAGGTCAGGCCCAGAACGAAGACGCAGGTCCCCTCGTACTGCAGGAAGGGCTCCACGGAGTCCCGCCCCATATAGGGAGCCACGGTGACAGCGTCCACCTTCATCTCCTTGAAGAAGGCCTCGGCGTAGGCCTTGGAGGTGTTGCCGATGTCGCCGCGCTTGGAATCGGCCACGACGAGGCACTCCGAAGGGATGGCCTTGAGCAGTTCGAGCAGCACGTCCATGCCCCCGGCGCCTAGGGCCTCGAAGAAAGCGAGGTTGGGTTTGTAGGCGGCGGCCAGGTCCTGGGTGACCTCGACGATGCCCCGCCCGAAGGCCAGGACCCCGTCCTTGTCCTTGGGGAACTCGGAGGGGATCTTGGCGGGGTCCAGGTCCAGCCCCACACAGAGGCATCCGCCGGTGCGCTTCACGGCTTTCTTCAGTCGTTCAGAAAACCCTTTCAAAACCACCTCCTCACCGCAGAGATCGCAGAGCACGCAGAGAACGACTCCTCATCGATCGACCTCTTCCCCACTGCCCTCATCGGTCAGGACCACTCTTTTGACGCCCTGTTTCAACAAGGGGACATTGAAGTTTATCAGCAACCCCAAAGGACACCCCGTCAACTTGAGATAAGTGATCACCTGAGCCATATGGACCGGGTTGAATCCATCAACCGCTTTCAGTTCGACGACCAACACACCACCGACAAGGATATCGACCCGAAAACCGACGTCCAACTTAACGTCATTGTAAGTCACAGGTATCGCCTTCTGGACCTCAAAAGGAATCTTGCGGTTCGCCAATTCATATGCCAAACACGCTTCGTATACATTCTCCAGCAAGCCAGGGCCGAGGGCTTTATGGACCGCAATGGCCGCCTCGATAACCCGTCCCGAAAGAACATTCATTTCCTCGGGCAACCGCTTATCGATCTCGTATTCCAAAGGTGTCTTCACCCATCCTCCACCTTGTGTCGTCTACTGAACACACAGGTCTCTCTGCGATCCCTGCGTCCTCTGCGGTCAGAATGTTGTATTCAGAAATCCTTCGCGGGCCATTTCTGGACCTCCAGCTTCACCTTCGCGGTGCCCTCCTCGCGCATGCCCAGGGCCCTCGCGGCCTTGCGGGACAGGTCGATGACCCGGCCCTTCACGTAGGGACCCCGATCGTTGATCCGCACCGTGATGGTCTTGCCGTTGTCCAGGTTGTGCACCTTGACGACCGTCTGCAAAGGCAGGGTCTTGTGGGCGGCCGTCATTTCGTACATGTCGTACACCTCGCCGCTGGCGGTCAGGTGCCCGTTGAAATCCTTCCCGTACCAGGAGGCGAGCCCTTCCATCTCGTCCTCCCAGGCGTTGGACTTCTTCGTGGCGGAGAGGACTGCGGAGGTCCCGCCGCCCCCGGCGTTGTCGGCGGGTTTCGTCGCCCTGGCGGCCTTGGGCGGCGCGTCCGACCCGGAACGGACGAATCCCGTCCGTTGCCGGATCGGCACGCAAGAGATCGACAAGAGGCCCGTCATCAGGATCGTCGTTCCCAGGACGGATGCCGTCCTTCGTGTCTTCGTGCCTTCGTGGTGAAAGATCATGGAAGTTCAAGCGCCCCGGTCAACTGCGACACGTCCGTGACCCCTTCCTTCTTCATGTAATCCGCGATGCCATCCACGACCTTGAGGGCCGCGAAGGGATCCAGGTAGTTCGCCGTGCCCACGGCCACGGCCGTGGCGCCCGCCAGGAGGTACTCGACCGCGT
>CAZGWJ010000020.1:0-37238 GCA_964529445.1 uncultured bacterium | reverse complement strand
ACGTAACAGGTGTCCTGGGCCACCAGGAACCCCGGGTGGAACGTCTCGATCTCGCCGTGGGCCTCCTCGACCTCCTTCACGCGTTCCAGGGCATCCACCTGGGATTCGGTCAGGATGGCCGTGTTCTCTGCCGCCCAACGCTCCAGCCGCTTCAGACGCTTGGCCTTGATCTCCAGATCGTGGCGGAGCCAAACCGATCGCACCCCGCCAGCGGAGATATCAAAGCCCTTCTTGCGCAGTTCATTGGCCACGCGAACCTGACCATGGGTGGGATATTCCAGGGAATACTGCAAAATGGCCTCTTCCACATCGGTTTCGACCCGATTGCGGACACGAGCCACCTTGCGGGACTTCTCGACAAGTCCCTGAACCCCTTCTTCTGAAACGGCTTTTCGGATGTCGTAGTAGTGTTGGCGGGAGATTCCCAGCTTCCGGCAGGCGTCCGAGATGTTCCCCAGCTCGCGGCCAAGGTCTAGGACGTTCAGCTTCCTCTTGATAACATACATGTCACGGGTCATGGCTCTTCTCCTTTGGCTAAGTTTGATCTTCCTCGCAGAAGTCATCTTAACCAGAAGGCCGTGGCCCGTGTTTGCTTAGACGGGGTTTACCTGTAAACGCTTTTCGTGACTAAGGCATATCACGATCGTGATTGGGGCAGTAAGTGCAAGTATAGATTCAATGTAAAGGAATGATGTGTTCAATCTTTCATTAACCAGATCGATGAACGTCCATTTTCTCTTTTCGATATTCTATTTTCCATTTGGCTTCACGGGTGGTGTTTCGCCATGCCCATGATGCTATCCAAATCCAAATACACCGCCGGCTTGCAATGCGTCAAACGCCTCTGGCTGGAGGTCCACAAACCCGGTTTGAAGCATTACGACGATTGGCAATTGGCCCGTTTCGAGCAGGGCACTGATATCGGCGTCCAGGCCCAGGAATTGTTTCCGGGTGGCGTTCTCATCTCCGAGGACCACCGCCATATCCCGGAAGCCATGCTCTCGACCCGAAAGGCCGTGAAAGATGGGGCGAAGATCCTGTTCGAGCCGGCGGCCGAGTTTGGCCGCGTCATGGCGCGGGCCGATGTCCTGGTCAATAACGGCGGCAAATGGGACATGGTCGAGGTCAAGAGCGTCACGAGCATCAAGGAATACCAGTTCCAAGACATGGCCATCCAGCGGTGGATTTTCGAGGGGGCCGGCTTCAAGATGGGAAAGAGCATCCTCTGCCATATCGACAGGGAATACGTCAGGCATGGGGACATCGAATGGCCGAAATTCTTCAAGATGACGGATATCACGCGTGATGTCCGCCGCCTCATGCCGGGGATCGCGAAACAGGTACAAACGTTTCTTGAGGTCGCAGACGGTAAGAAAGCACCAGACATCCCCATCGGAAGCCGGTGCGATACGCCCTATGGTTGCCCTTTCAAGGACCATTGCTGGAAGGGAATGCCGGAGGATAACGTCTTCACCCTTTGCGGTTCCTCCGCTGTCGCTGAGAGGCTGTATCACGAAGGGATCATCCGGATCACCGACATACCGGCGGGGACGAAGCTCGGCAAGAACCAGAGGATCCAGGTGGAGGCCGCCAAGACCGGGAAGAAGATCTGGAAGGATGCGGAGGTTCGCAATTTCGTCGAGAAGATCGAATATCCGATCCAATTCCTGGATTTCGAGGCCGAAAATCCACGAATCCCGCTCTATGACGGGACCTTCTCGGGTCAGAAGATCGCGTTCCAATACTCAATGCATATCGTGGAAAAGCCGGGCGCAGAACCTATACATCACGAATTCCTCGCCGACGGCAAGAGCGATCCGAGAAAGGCCTTGGCGGACAGCTTGGCCGGGGTGTTGAGGGACAAGGGGTCGGTGGTGGCCTATTGGGCGGCCTATGAAAAGGACGTCTTGGATGGCTTGTCGGTTTTGTTTCCTGAACACGGGGAATTGTTCCGTTCGGCGATCCGGAGGATGCAGGACTTGATCATACCTTTCTATAGGCGTCACATCGTTTATCCCGAATTTCAAGGCAGCGCCAGCTTGAAAGTTGTTTTGCCGGCCATGATCCCCGGCATGACGTACGATGGGATGGAAGTGGGTGACGGCGAGGCGGCGGTGAGGGCTTACCAGAAGATGAGGGACGAGAGGACGCCCAAGGAGGAAGCGGAAAAGATCCGAAAAGACCTGCTCGCCTATTGCTGCCAGGACACCATGGCGATGGTGAAGCTTTTTGAGGTTTTGAAGTAAACAGGAGGGACCATGGGACAGCACGAGGGCAAATTGTTGGACTTGGTTCGTTACATTGAAAACACGTTTGACAGTGGCAAGGATGTCAATGGCGCAAAACTGTTGAAGATATATGAAGGCGGTGGATGCGAGAAATATAACTGGGGATCTTTATATGCGGATTATATTGGAATGATCGACGGAAAACACGTGATTGTCGATGTAGTCGGTTATGACGAATGGAGACAGATGATCGGAAAGGTTGTTGCGTATTTGTATGAGGGAAGCAAACGTTGGACGGATGGGTTCGAGGTGTGGTTGGTTACGGATTTCTCTGCGCCGTGCTATAAGATAGACGAGAATAATAAAGAGGAATATATGGCCGAATACACGGCATGGTTCAGGAGAATAGTCGATTTAGTCCGGAAAGTATCCGGGATCAATGCGGTTATTAGGTTCAAATATCTTCGGGATGGAAAGGATTTGATCGATTTGTAGGAAAATATGATGTAGTCATGTCAGGTGCAGTTGATTCTGGATTAACGGGGGTTTTCCGTGACCGGATCTTTCGATCTGTTGATACCAATTCCGAATACCTCATTCCTAATTCCTCATTGCCCTTTAGCCTTTTTGCCGGCAACACCTAACTCCTCACTCCTAACTCCTAACTGCCTCGGGAGTTTTCCGTGACCGAGGCCAGGGCTTTTCACTACTTGGTTTGTTGGAATCCCGACTACGTCGCGCGGGCCGTCGAGGACCACCTGAAGATCATCCAGCAGGTGTCCTACGGTTCCGACGACGACGGCACGGCTTGGTGGGGCAAGTTCCGCGTGCCGGTGGACGAGAATGGCGTCCCGGGCGAGGAGTACGAACCCTACGGCGAGTCCAAGGCCGGCGAGGAAGCCGTCCGGGAGGTGGAGGGTTTCAAGCGGAGGATCCGGGACGGGGAGGAGGTTCGCCTCTATATACATAACCCCAACCCGCCCATGACCGAATGCCACGTGGGACACATGGTGGACGTCCATTACGGCGAATCCGCGTCGCTTCCCGACGACGACCAGGGGCGGCCGGCCTGCGCCCGCATCCCCGCCTATTACTTCCACCATAAGGAGGAGAACGCCTGCTCGTTCTGCCGGGAGAGGAAGCCCGAGTGCAGGTTGCGTCACGAATGCGGGTACTGGTTCAAGTTGAGCGACATCAAGCCCAATCCCCAGGGAGAATACTACCGGGATCTCCTGGACGCAAAGACGGGCAAGAAGCTCGATTTCGCGGTGACGCTTCTGTATCCCCTGCTGGTGCAGGAACGGTCGCCCGAGAGACGGCTGTTCGACCCGAAGCGGAAGTTCCGTTTGCCCGTGGAGGACGGAAGGGTCCCTTGGAAGGGGAGTTTCCCGGTCATCGAGGAGGCCGCGAGGATCCGCGAGCAGGCCATCAACCAGTTCGTGCGAAACACGTTCCTCACCGGGGGCGAGCTGGACAAGGCGGAGTTCTTCCTGAATCGGCATCTCCTGGAGGATGCGGCTCTCTACCTTTCACATCAGTACGAATTGATCCTGGACGAGTACGAGAAGACCAACGGCGACCTGGAACGGCCGCATTCCAACTGGAAGTTCGTGCAGATGCTGGTCGATAAGGGGCGCATCGACCGCGAGAAATTCAAGGTGCTGGGCGCGGCCAACGACGTCCGGAACCATGTCTTTCATGGGGATGACCCTCCGAATGAGCGGAAGTTGTTGGGGTTATTGCAGGACTTCCGGAGATTTGAGAAATAACCCGCGGAATTGCCGAAGGGGTGAGGCCCGGTCCCTTACTTCAGTGAAAAGGCTTGAGGGGAGCGGGAAATAGAGCCGGGCAAGAATAAGGTGTTGATGGTTTGAGCCAGATCCTTGAAAAGTTCATAATTCACGTCTGCCCTGAAGTGTGTTGCCGCAGGCAACTCTACTTCGGGGGCCTGACACCGCTCTGCTACTAGGGGATGAACTCAATCTGGTCCACCCAGAAATCGATGGTGGATGTTCCGGCGACATTGTTCCTCGATTCGACCCAATCCAGACTTAACAATTCCTGAAGATGGTGTCCCGACAAGGTCGTCGGGATAATCGGGTTGCCCCATCCCTCACGAACCGCCGTCGAGAACGTCACCGACTGGGAGACCCATCCCCCGGTCGGAACGGAAGGCATCGCGATGCCGAAATGGTCGTAACAGTTCGTGAAGCAGGTCCCGCTATCGGCGATGTGTGTGGTGTCGGCGATTCGGATATGGAACTTGCGCTTCACGGCATTGTCCCCCGCCCCCACATAGACCAGGTACTTGATGCCCGAGAACTGCGACGCGTCGTATCGGTTCGTGACGATCGAGCGGAACCATCCCCTGAGGAATACCTCGGGGTAGGAACCGTCCGCCGGATCCGTCAGCGATGCCTGCATCCGCAACGCATAAGCGGTCGTGTTGAGCCCACCCGACAGGGTATTCGGGACCACGAATATAGTGGGGATCGGTGTAGCGACGTAACCATATTGGCACCAGAAACCGTTGCCCCCTCCGACCAGGTTCGGGTTGAGGTAAATGTCATTGTCCTCGAGATCATCGATGATGTAGTAGTCGACGGGCGTGGCCGTGGAGGTGCACGTCGCCAAGCCGCAAGGAGGAGTGGGCGTGGACGTGACGGTTGGTGTCCAGGTTTGCGTGGGGGTGGGGGTTTCCGTGTCGCCCAATGCGGCCGCCGATGGAGGGGTCGCTGGGTTCTTGCAGGACGAGGATAGGACGATCAGTACGGAGAAAACCATGACGATCCAGTAATTCCTCATGGTGAACCTTTCAATGGCGAATGAAAGGATTATACCACCGTGTCGTGTGTGAGGGCGTCGGTCGTCAGGTGGGATGATCGTGCGCAACCGTTCGCGCAGAATATTCTCGGTAATAGCGGATAATTCATTGTCTAGCAGGTATCAGTGCCAGGTACGCATAACGCATGCCTGACCTGTCGTGAGCGAAGATCTACTACAGGGCTTATCTTGAATCGTGATCGCCGATCTCTGCTTCATGGCCTGATACATGTCGACACCTTCCTCTGGATGACAGGCCAACGGCGGCATAATGTACAGTATGGAATTTGCAAATATGCAGGTCCATCTCCTTGGGTTGGGGCTAAAATGGAAATATGCATGAATCCGACCGAAATATCAGCGTCCAGAAACTAAAGAACCTTGTGAGAGTGTTTTGCGAGAAGAGGGATTGGGACCAGTACCACAGTCCCAAGGACCTGGCCATTGGGGTGGTAACCGAAGCGGCGGAGCTTCTCGATCTATTTCGTTTCAAGTCGGAGGTCCAGTCGAAGGCTCTTCTGAAGGACAAGAAGAAGAGGCGGCAAGTGGCCGAGGAACTGGCCGATGTCCTGTATTTCCTCCTCCGATTTGCGCAGATGTATGAGTTTGATCTATATCAGGAATTGACACGCAAGGTCCGCGTGAACGGCAGGAAATATCCCGTGAATCGCGTGAAGGGCCACAATCTCAAGTATACGGAATACTCAAAGGGTGATCGCCAGGGACGGAAGTAATGATCATTTACCGCAATACGCGCGCCGGGTTCGTGGATGATGTCGATAACAACGTCCTCCAGACACGCTTGGAGACCGCTTTTCGGGAGAAGACAGGTTCCGTTCCTGCGGACCGAAGCGTCTGGGCGTCCGAGTATGCCCGGTTTTCTGGCGCTCTGAGGCGCTCTCGGGTTTCCGACGATATCCAGGTCGCGATCGAATACCACGTCTCTTCGATCGGAAGAAGCAGGATCGACGTCTTGCTGGCGGGCAATGACGGGAATAATGACAACGCACTGATCATCGAACTCAAGGCATGGGATCGGGCTGAAGCCACTCCGATCGAGGGAATGGTCCACGCGCCGGTGGGAGGTGGTAGGATCGTCCGGCATCCCTGTCTCCAGGCGACCCAATACAAGGGACTGATCCTTCGATTCAACCAGGACGTGGTCGAGAAGGGCGTGCGTTTGCACCCTTCTGCCTATCTTTTCAACCTGCATCGGCGGACGCCTGAACCTCTCGAGGATGAGCGTTACGGTGAATGGCTGGCCGAGTCCCGTCTGTTCCTCGCGGGGGATGTGGGCGCTTTGCGCGAGTACATCGAGGCTCTGATCCCACATCAGTGCGGGAACGATGTCCTGTTCCTGCTCGACCAGGGACGGTGGCGTCCCGCCGACGAACTGATCGCCCGGGTCGAACGCATGCTGGACGGCAACGAGGAATTCCTCCTTCTTGATGAGCAGGACGAGGCTTTCCGGATCATCCGTCACGGGATCCTCGATCTCAAGGAGCGGACCCATCGACACGTTTTCGTCGTCGAGGGCGGACCAGGTACCGGGAAATCGGTGATTGCAGTGCGCCTGATGGCGGAAGTATTGAAGAACAAACGCATGGCCTTCTTTGTCGCGCCCAATGTGGCGTTCAGGAACGCGCTGGTGGAGAGCCTCTCCCGGGGGGACCGGCGGTATCGCGAGGACGGCCAAGCCTTGTTCCGGTCATCATGGAGTTTTGCACAGACGGATTACCGACGGGATGAGCGAAGCGAGATTCTGATCGTGGACGAGGCGCACCGACTCAAGGAAAAGGCGTATCAATACAAGGGCAAGAGCATGGTCGAGGACATGGTTCGGGCCTCCCGGATCAGCGTCTTTTTCATCGATGAGACACAGCGGGTGAGTTGGAAGGACACGGGATCGATCAAGGCGATCGAGGCTGCCGCGGAAAAGTACAAAGCCAGGTTCCACCCTCCTTTCCAATTGACCGCTCAATTCAGATGCAACGGTTCGACGGGATACCTGAACTGGCTGGATGATGTGTTGCAGATGCGCCAAACAGGGAATTACGAGAATTGGGGGGATGGTCAGTACGATTTCAGGGTGTTCAACCGGGCCGAGGACCTCTACGAGGCGCTGAAGGCCAGGAATACCGACAACAAAGCCCGGCTGATCGCGGGTTACTCCTGGGAGTGGCCCACCAAGGGCAGGGAGAGGGGGACGCCGGTCCGCCACGTGCAGGCGGACGGATTGTCCCTTCCGTGGAATTATTCGGGGGAAAGCTGGGCGGGGGCGAGCGACGGGATCGAACAGGTCGGGTGTATCCACACCAGTCAGGGGCTGGAATTCGACTGGGTGGGCATCCTGATCGGAGCCGACCTGGTCTTCAGGGATGGTAAGGTCACCGGGGACCCGGCGAAGCGGGCAAAGACGGATAGTTCGCTCAATGGTTGGAAGGGGGAATTACAGAAGGCCGGAAAAAATGAACAGGCAAGACGGGATGTTCTCGAAAAGGTCCAGGAGATCATCAAGAGCACCTATAAGGTACTGCTTTCACGCGGACGGAAGGGCTGTTATGTCTGGTGCGCCGATCCGGGACTGCGGGAATACTTCAAGGGGCGACTGGATCTGGCAAGGACGAACCGGCGGGTGGCGGAGGGGACAGCTTTCCGGATCGTTGATCGGCCGGATCGCGGCGCCTATGTGGATCATCTGCCGGTCTATTCCCTCAAGGCGGCGGCCGGATATTTCGGGTTCGGGGAGGCTGTGGAGGCGACGGGGTGGATTAGGGCCGAGGGGATGGGAAGACTGAACAAGGACATGTTTATCGCTCAGGTGAAGGGACGCTCCATGGAACCGCGAATTCGCGACGGCGCGTATTGCGTCTTTCGGGCGAAACCCCAGGGGTCGAGACAGGGAAAGATCGTTCTGGCCCAATGCCGGGACATGGCGGATCCTGAAACGGGCGGAAGTTACACGGTGAAAAGGTATCGCTCCGAGAAGAGGGTGCGGGGTGACGAGTGGGAACACGAGCGCATCGTGCTTGAGCCGTTGAACCCGGACTATGGATCGATCGAGGTCCGTAAAGCGGACGATCTGGTGGTCATTGCCGAGTTCGTGGCCGTTCTCGGGGAGGGGCGGAGTTGAGATTCTGGGTCGGGGTTACCGACGACGATTGGTTCCGGTTCCTTGCCGGGAAGAAACCGGACGAGGTGAATTTCTGGCGTCCTGGGGCGTCTCAGACGGCTTGGGGGCCGGTGCCGCCAGGCGCGCCTTTCCTCTTCAAGTTACACAGTCCGAACGACTATGTCGTGGGTGGCGGGTATTTCGTGAAGCACACGACCTTGCCGTTGTCCCTAGCGTGGTTGGCTTATGAGGAGAAGAACGGTACCGAATCCCAGTCGAAACTCCGGGAAGCAATCATCCATTACAGAAGGGAAGCGGTGAAGGAGCCCGATCCCGTCATTGGGTGCACCCTGCTGGCGGAACCGTTCTTCTTGGAGCGGCAGGACTGGGTGCGCGTCCCCAAGGCGTGGCCGAAGAACATCGTCCAGGGCAAGACGCTCGACTCCGAGGATGGGGACATGGGGTCGGAGATATGGGAAGGCGTTTTCGTCAGGGTGGGGCGGGAGAACCCCAGGACTTCAGAAGCACCGCGATATGGATCACCGCAGTTGCATACGCCGAGACTGGGGCAAGGGACTTTCCGGGTCCTGGTGACGGATGCCTATCGGCGGCGATGCGCCATGACAGGCGAAAAGACTCTCCCGGTCCTCGAAGCGGCGCACATCAAGCCGTACGCGGAGAATGGGCCGCATCAGATCAATAATGGGCTTTTGCTTCGCTCGGATATCCATATCCTCTTTGACCGGGGTTACATCGGGGTGGACCAGGATCTCAAGGTCCGGGTGAGCGGGAAACTCAGGGAACAGTACCAGAACGGGAAGGTGTATTACATGCTGGAAGGCGAGAGGTTGAGGGCCCTTCCGGACCATGCAATGGACCAACCCGCGCGCGAGTACTTGGAGTGGCACCAGAAAACGCGATTCCTGGCATAGGAAGAGATTGTGAAGGACCAGTACTTCGGCGATATCAACGACTTCCGCAAGTACAGTCTGCTGAGGACGCTGCAGAAGGGGAATGATCTGAGGCTATTGGTCGTGTGGATGCTCACCCCTAATGATAAGCGTAACGACGGGCAGATCCGAGGGTATTTAAGGCGAAAAGAAAATTCCTCACGATTCACTTCTAACTGCCCGTTCACTTTGGGCTTTGATGATGAATTGTTTGCATGGTTAAAGACGGTATCGATGAAAAAACCCAATGTGCGGCTGATCGAGAAGGCCGAGATCCTGCCGAGGACGGGGTTCTATTCGGCCACTGTCCCGGACGGCAGGGAGGAGCGGCTGAAGTGGAGGGTGAGGATGCTGGAAGAGGTGAAGAAGGCCGATTGGGTTTTTTTCGATCCGGACAACGGCATCGAGGTGAAGTCCGTCCCGTTCGGACGGAAGAATTACAGCAAATATGTGGCGTGGGATGAGGTCGAGGCCGTCTGGAAGATGGGGAAATCTATCTTGATCTATCAGCATCGTCCTAGGGTGAAGCTCGAAGACCTGACCAAGTGTTTTTCGACCGAATTAAAGTCCCGCCTGAATGGTTCCAAGGTAGCTATGTATATGGCTGGTGCGGTTCTTTATTTATTGGTTATCCAGAAAAGGCATCCCTTGTTCACATTATGATGTGTAATCCTCTTAATTTAATGGGGACTAGCTTGCTTTGAATTCGGCAAAGCGTTCGGCGAGAAACTCGGGGTTGGGGTACTCGGACTTGCGGGCGGGTAATATTAGCTTCGAATTATTGAAACCCTGCAGACCATGCAGCAACATGGGGCCGTCGACTTCTTTCAAGACATCTTCACGGACAACGACCCGGTAATCAGGTCGGATACCGATGATCTGCTTGTCGTAGGCGGCATGGTGGATATTACAAAGTGAAATACCGTTTACGACGGTGGGCTCGCCTTTGGGATGGCCGTCGGGCAGGATGTGGGCGGCCTCTAGCAGTTCGGTGTGCTTCAAGCGACAAATCGCGCAGGTCTCCCTATAGGCCTTCAAGACCCGGTGGCGAAAGCCCTGCTGGTGGACCCTCTGCTGGACCTCGACGGTGCAATAGCGGCGTCGGGCGTCAGCTTCGGGGGTTGAGAAGGATTCCTGGGCGGCGGCCAACTGCTGGGGCTGGTCCACAACCACGGTGAAGGTGAGCGTGCGGGGGTCGTCACCGACAATGAAGACCGGCCAGAAGGCAAGGTAGAGACTTTTAGCAATCCCGTGGAAGTAAATCAGGGGGGTCTTGCTGGTCATGGCGGATCGCAAACCGATATTCTCATGATGTTGGGGGTTAGTACCTCTATATCTATATCGGAGATAGCCCCCGTAATCGATGCTGTCTTCGTAAGGGCGGCTACGGCCTTCGATTACTGGGGAAGTGGTGATGCTGATGGGAATTTCGGGGAGGATGGCAGGCTTGAAGATGCCCTGGGGACCCATCAAAGGGACCCGGCGGTCTTCGTAGAGGAAGCCTTTGACCAGTTTCTCCCGGGGAAGCAGCTCGCCATGGATGTTCTGGAGGCCTTTGAGGAACTCAAAAGCCGTCAGCCGCACACGCTGGTCGATTCCGGGGCTCATCCGGCGAACCTTGTGAGGCGGTGTTTGTCCAGAAATACCAGCGCGGGCCAGAAGGGCTGGTTGGCGGGCTTGTGGAGGGGTTTGCCCTGAAGTCGTAGAAGACTATCGGCAACGTTGGGTGTTTGTTGGACTTGGCGGGAGATCAACACGGTGTAATCCCGTTTCACGGCGGCCATGCGATGATCGAAAGCCCAATGGCACAGCTTGCAAAGGGCCATCCCGTTGCGGATGTCGTCGTTGTGGCTCTCGCTCCAGGGGATGATGTGGGCCGCGTCCACACAGGTATGACCCTCCGACGTGATGACCCGCATTCCGCAGAGCGCGCACCGGTGATCGTAGGTCCCGACGACGGCCTTCCGGAATCCCTGGTCCCGGACTGGCTCCGTGACCTCCCGCTCCTTGATGACCTTATCGACCAAAGGTTCCTTGGCGGCCATCTCCAGCTGTTCGGCATATTCCCAGGACTGGGTGTGAACCATGACCTGTGTCCACAGGGCCTTGCCGGCTGCAAGGGAGAAATGGGAATCGATCAAGATCGATCGCAAAATATTTCGGGCTTTCAGATCGGTCATGAGGGCGAAGAGATCCTCATCCATGCGGGATGAGGAAGCCAATTTCCTCAATTGACTCACGGCCGTTATCTGATCGACATTCGCCCGGTTGATCTCCTTCCCGGGCAAGGGGATCAGCTTCCAGAACGGCTCTGTGAAAAGGCGAGAAAAAGGGAAGGCGATACTGGTTTGTTGGGACAGGGGAACGACCTGCCGCCAGTAATTCGTGAAGAGCTCGTTGAGCTCGACGAGGTGGTTTTCAAGGACGACGACGGGGGATAAAAGGGACCCCCGCTCGACCAGGTCGATGATCGCCAGGAGAAGGAGAGGTTTGTGCGGAGCCTTTTTGCGGGTATCCGGACCCCACATGCGCCCTTGGGCGCGCCGCAGGGCGGCGAACTGGCGGATGTACTTCTCAAGAATCGAGTTAATCCCGGATTGCATGAGCCGATTATACCGCGTGGCCGTTCTTGCCATGGTCCATCGGCATCAGTAAATAACTGCGACGAAAGCGACAATTCGTGCGGTCCATGATGATGCTAAAATGCGTGCCATGATATCTGAGATCGAGACATGCCCCTTCTGCCACATCCCGCCGGGGCAGATCGTTCTGGATTCCCCCCTCTGTCTCGCCAAATGGGACATCTTCCCCGTGACCGAAGGCCACATCCTCATCATCCCCAAGCGCCACGTCGCCAACTACTTCGACGCCACCCCCGAGGAACGCCAAGCCCTCTGGGACATGGTCGAAAAGGCCAAGAAGCATCTGGATTCGCTCCAGCAGCCGGACGGCTACAACATCGGCATCAATATTGGCGAGACGGCTGGGCAGACCATCTTCCACCTTCATATACATCTAATACCCCGACGAAGAGGTGATGTTGAGCGACCTCGAGGTGGAGTGAGGCATGTTATACCGGGGAAAGGAAACTATTAAACGACAGTTAGTAATTAGGAGTTTACGGCGAACGACTTTGCACGGCACTACAGAACGGAACCGCAAAGGAACAGCGCGGCAGGTTGAAGATAGAAGGTAGAAATTAGAAGGTTACGGCAATGACACAGTAAAACGGCAATTAGGGATGCGGAATGAGGAGTTGTTGTCATGGCGCTCTAGTGAAGCAGGGCAGTTAGCTGGCCATCACCGTCTTGTCCATATCCTTCAGTCTCTCCATGTTCAAGGATCGCTTTACTCCTCAAAGCGTGCGGGTCGGGCGTCACAATCATGCCGCCGCCGATTTCAGGGCCGAAATGCCGGCTTTTTTCCTCACGGGCAATAATCCGCGTAATAGGAGAACACAAAGCTCCCCTGGACATGCGAGGGGAACGCCGCGGGCATGGGGCCGAACGACTGTCAGGTCATTCAAGGTCTGCCGAGAAGTGCGCCCCTGGCAGCGATAGCCGGTATGGGTCCTCTCGTTGTTGTAGAACGGACTGTCCAATCAAATCGCGTTATGTTCAATTGATTCATAGTGCGTCCACATCCGTTCTATGAAAACCCGGCGATGGGCCTTGTCCACTCGATATATGAGGCGATGCTTGATGTTGATACGGCGCGAATAGAACCCGTCCAGGTCCCCGACCAGCTTTTCATAGGGAGGCGAATTGGTGAGGGGGTCCTTCTCCAACAGGTCCAGAAGCTTGTCCACCATGGTTTGCAGGTTGGAGGACTTGAGCTTGGCCGCATCCTTACGGGTGGCCTTGCTATAAAGCAGTTGCCAACTCACCAGGGACGCTTCTTCGAATAGGACTTCAGAGAGGCCCTTTTGGCCTTCAACAGCGATTCCTTCATGCCGGGAACGCTCAAGACATAAAGCGTCTCCTGCATGGCGCGGAAGTCGTCCTCGGAGACCAGCACCGCATTCTGCCGTCGTCCGGTGATCTGGATGGGTTCGTGGGATTCAGCGGCCTGATCGAGCAGTTTGAAAAGGTTGGCGCGAGCCTGGGTTGCGGTCAAGGTGGTCATGGAAGCCTCCAAGCAAAGTGTACGTGATTACGTACACATCGTCAAGAAGCCCCCGAAAGGGGGCGTAACGGATACTGGACTTCGTGAATACGCGTTGGCTGTGGATCTATCCCGCGCAGGATCAGTCGATCGTCCTGCGGAATCGCTTGAAGCTCACGGCCACCGCGACGGCGCCCATCACGGCCAAGGCGGCCCAGTTGCCCGCCAGCATCTCCCAATCCCCGCCCTTCAGCATGATGTTCCTCATCAGCGACACGAAATACTTCAGCGGGTCCAGGTAGGCCGTGACGCGCAGGACGGCCGGCATGTTCTCGACGGGGAACATGATGCCGGACAGCATCAGGGCGGGGAAAAGGAACATGAAGCTCCCCATCATGGCCTGCTGTTGGCCGTGGGCGATGGTCGAGATGAGGATGCCGATCGCCACCGCCGAGACCACGAAGAGCAGGGACGAGATGAAAAGCGCCAGGAAGGAACCCCTCATCGGTACGCCGAAGCCGAAGACGGCCACGCCGAGCACCAGGGGCACGTCCAGCATCCCCAACAGGACGTAGGGAAGGGTCTTTCCCATCAGGATCTCCCAGGGTTTCGCGGGGGAGGCCACGAGGGTCTCGAAGGTGCCCATCTCCTTCTCGCGCACCATGGCCATGGCCGTGAGCACGATGGTGATGAGGCAGAGGATCATGGCCAGCACGGACGGCACCATGAAGACCGCCGCCCGCATCTCGGGGTTGTAGAGGACGCGCACGTCAAGCGCGACCCCCGAAGGTGGCGGCCTCGGCATGTCCAGGGCCCGTTCCGATGCGATCCGCGCCAGGGCCGCACCCACGTATTGTTCCACGGCCCGGGCCTTCAGGACATTGCTGGCATCCACCAGGGCCTGCAGGCCGTTGCCGCCCCGCTCCAGGGTTCGTGCAAGCCCACCCGGGGGGGAAACCAGGACCACGTCCGCGTCTCCACTCCTGATCCACTCGTTGGGATCCATGCCCCTCACCGGGGCGGCGATGAAATACCCCGAGGCCAAACAACGCTCATAGACGCGCCGAGCCGGGGCGTCCCCGGGGGAAGCGAAGACGGCCAACTTGACGTTGCGGATCTCGTTCGTCAGGGCCAAGCCGAACAGGGTCATCTGCACGACGGGTGCCACGAAAAGGAGCAGTCTCATGCGCTTGTCGCGCAGGGTCTGCACCAGTTCCTTGCGGAAGAATCCCAGGACCGTGCGGTTCATGGTTCCACGTCCTTCTTGAAGCGTTTCGTGGCGGCCGTCGTCAGCAGGATCATGAGACCCGTGAGCGCCACGAAGGGGACGATGAGGTCCGAAAGATCGGCTCCACGCAGGAAGAGGCCCCGTACCACCTTCATGAACCATCGCACCGGAAGGATCGAGGTGAAGTAGTGGAAAAAGCGGGGCATGCTCTCGACGGGGAAGACGAAACCCGAGAGAAGCATGGTGGGAAGCATGCCGGACAGCATGGCCAACTGCATGGCGAGGGCCTGTTGTCGGGTCACGACGGAGATGAGAAGACCCTGGGCAAGACAGGCCGAGAGGAAAAGGAAGGTGGATAGCAGGAAGAGGATGTGACTGCCCCGGAAGGGGACGCCGAACCCCAGCCGAGCCGCGAAGTAGACCAGGGCCGTGGCGGAAAGACCGATGACGCTGTAGGGGATCAGCTTGCCGATGACGATCTCGACGGGGCGGGCGGGGGTCGAAAGGAGCATCTCCATCGATCCGTTCTCCCATTCCCGCGCGACGGTGAGGGCCGTGAGCAGGATGGAGAGGATGGCCAGGACCACGGCCGCGAGGCCTGGCACGATGAACCAGCGGGTGTTGAGCTCCGGATTGTAGAGGAACCGGGTGCGAAGGGCGTCCCTTGGATCCGGTAGAGGAACGGTGGAGGATGCGGTCTTCTTGTTGAAGGAGCGCTTCACGCCCTCGAGATAACCCAGGATGACGCCGGATGTCGAGTTGTCGGCCCCGTCCAAGAGGACCTGGGCTCGCGCTTCCCCCCCTGCCCCCAGTTTCTTCCCGAAGCCCTTCTCGATGAGCAGGACCGCTTTGGTCTGCTCCCGGTCGAGCTCCAGGGCCGGGGCGCCCGGTTCCTGCCCGGCGTGGAGGGAGAAGGAGCCGGAGGTCCCGAAGGTCTCCAGGAACTGGCGCGAAGCGCGCGACTGGTCGCGGTCGTAGACGTGCAGGCGGATGTCCTTCACGTTGAAGTCGATGACGAGCCCGAAGAAGATCACCATGAAGAGGGGCAAGCCGAAAGCCATGGCGGTCGTGAAGGGGTCGCGGAGGATGTGACGGGCCTCCTTCTTCGCCACGGACAGTGCGCGGACAATATCAAAGGCTTTCATATGAAAGCCATCCTAATCCCCTCGCCCCTTGCGGGAGAGGGAAGGGTGAGGGGGTAGCTGTACGCTGTGGTTTGCGACGACGCCCCCTCACCCAACACGCACTCGACTTCGTCTCGGCGCGTTTGCCCTCTCCCGCTTGCAGGAGAGGGAAGAAATATCGATATCCCTCGCCCGTTTACGGGAGAGGGCGGGGAGAGGGGTCTTTTCGCTGTGAGTCGTAATGGTTTCATGGTTTGCCCTCGACCAATTCCAGGAACACGTCCTCCAGTGAAGGTTGGATCCGTCTCACGGTCCATCTCCCCTCCGTCACGCCGGGGTTCACCGTCCTCTCCCAGGCGGGCAGGTCCTTCACGGCCGCATGGAATCTCCTCCCATAGGGCCTCCAACTTCCGACGGAGGGGGAAAGGGCCAGGGCGGTCAGGGCTTCCGGTTCCTTTTTCAGGGGCTCCACCTCGAAGAGGGGGACAGGGAACGCATGGCGTTTCAAACCTTCCGGCGTGTCGAGCGCGATGAGGGCGCCTTGGCGCATCAGGGCGATGCGGCCGCATTGCTCGGCCTCGTCCATGTAATGCGTGGTCACGAAGACGGTCTTGCCGCGGGCCGCCACGCCGCGGATGAGGTCCCAGAACCGGGCCCGGGCGGTGGGTGTGACACCCGAGGTGGGCTCGTCGAGGAAAAGCACGTCCGGGTCGTGCAAAAGCGCGGCCACGAGGGCTACTTCCTGCTTCAACCCCCCCACGAGGGCGGAGACCATGGTGGTCAGAGGGGACTTGAACCCGATGAAGTCCAGCAGTTCGCGGGTCCGGGCCTTCACGTAATCCGGCTCCAGTTTGCGCAGGTTCCCCGAGAAGGTGAGGTTTTCCTCGACGGTCATGTCCTGGTAGAGCGTGAATTTCTGGGACATATAGCCCACGCGGGACTTCACTTCCTGGGCCTTCTCGCGCACGCTCAAACCCGCTACGAAGACCTCGCCGCTCGTGGGGATCAGGAGCCCGCAGAGGGTTCGGATGGTGGTGGTCTTGCCCGCGCCGTTGGCGCCCAAAAAGCCGAAGATCTCGCCGGGGGGGACCGCGAAGCTCACGCGGTCGACCGCGGTGAAATCCCCGAATTTGATGCTGAGATCGCGCGCCTCTACGGAAACGGGAACCGCAGAGACGCGGAGACGCAGAGAAGAATTCTCTGGAATCATGTAAGCCACTCCACATGAATTCCGATACTCAGAACCGGGCATATCACAGTAGTTCCGTTACCAGGAGTAGCGTCGTTCTCTGCGGCTCTATGACTCTGCGGTGATCGTTTTCGTTCGATGTTGTTCATGACGTCGCCGCCTTTTCGTGGCTACGGCGATTTAGCCACAGATAAACACAGATGGACGCAGATGAGACTTCAGGATCAAAGAAAGTTGTCTTATCTGAGTTCATCCCATCCATCTGTGGCGAATGATGTCGTGCTGTATCAGTGGTTATCATGTCCATCGGTGGTGAAAAGGTCGTCCCTGGCGTGGGCCGAAGGCCCTTGGCGTTCTTGGCGGTGAGAGTCTTCATTTTGTTGCCGACTTTTCGCGGCGCATGAACAGTTCCTCGAACGACTCGGCCCTTTCCTTCGCTAGCACCTCCCTCGGCTCTCCGCTCGCCAACAGCGCTCCTCCATCCAGCACGTGCACCTTCCCGCAGCGCTCGGCCTCGTCCATGTAGGCCGTGGAAAGCAGGATCAGCACCCCGGCTTCCACCTGGCGGTACAGGAGGTCCCAGAGCTCGCGGCGGCTGATGGGGTCCACCCCGTTGGTGGGCTCGTCCAGCAGGATGACAGCGGGGGAGCGCAACAGGGCGCAAAGGAGTCCGAGCTTCTTGTACATCCCACCGGAGAGTTTCGCGGCCGGACGATCGGCGAATTCCGTGAGCCGGGCCAGGCGCAGGAGCTCCTCGCGTCTTTCCCGGTAGACCGGCGACGGGATGCGGTACAGGTCCCTGAAGAAGTCGAGATGCTCGCCCACCGAAAGATCGGGGTAAAGACTCTGCTGCTGGGGCATATAGGCCACGTGTTCGCGCACCCGGGCGAAGGGGGTTTCCGCGCCGTCGTCGAAAAAGCGGATCGTGCCCGCATCCGGCTTGAGCAGTCCCATGAGGAGCCGCATCAGGGTGGTCTTGCCGGCCCCGTCGGGGCCGATGAGGCCGTGCAGGGTGCCGGGCTCGAAGCGCGTGGAAACGCCCGCCAAGGCGGGGGTCGTTTTCATTCGCTTGTGGAGGTCCGAGACCTCAATGCCGATGTTCACACCCACACCTTTTACCGCAGAGATCGCAGAGGTCGCAGAGAACGGCCATTGTCTGTTGGAAAATCGGAATCATATCCAATTCACCTTGGGACTTTTCTCTGTGTTCCCTGCGTTCCCTGCGGTTAGAGGGATCAATTCGGAAGTTTCGCTTCCAGGGTCATGCCCGGTTTCAGCGTGCCCTCCGCGTTGTCGAACGTCACCTTGACCGCATACACCAGACGGGTCCTCTCCGCCCGCGTCTGCACGTTCTTGGGGGTGAACTCCGCCGTATCAGCGATGTGCGTGACCTTGCCCTCGAACACCTTGTCGGACATCTCCGGAAGGGTCCCCTTCACCTCCATCCCGAGCCGGATCTTCGCCAGGGAGGTCTGGGGTACGTAGAAGACGGCCCAGACGGTGGAGAGGTCCCCCAACGTCAACAGTTTCACGCCGGGCGTGACCCACTCGCCGGCTTCGTGGTACACGTCGAGGACGGTTCCCGCAAGGGGTGCCTTCACGGTGCACCAGGAGGCGCGAAGCGCCGTGTCATCGCGTCTCACCCGCAGGTGGTCGAAGGCCTCGAAGGGCAGGGCTCCGCTCCTGTACACGCGCTCGGCCCGGGCGAAGTCCGAAGCGGCCGAGGAAGCCGCCAGCTTCACGTCTTCGCAGGCGAGCCGCACGAGGGACTGGTCAGCCGCGACGAGATCACCTTCCTTCACCTCGTAGGCGGCCACCACCGAGGCCACGCGGGCCGAGAGGTCCACCTCGGTGGCCTCCACCGTGCCGGCGTAGCGGAAATCCGAACAGCCGGTCAGGGTCCAGACCGTCACTCCCGCGAGGATGAGAACCACCGGTATCGCGATCTTTCTCTTGTCCATTTCTTACCTCCACGTTGTTTGCTCGGAACTAAACGGCGTCCCCTCACCCAACTTGCTCTCGGCGTTGCCTCGGCAAGTTTGCCCTCTCCCGCAAGCGGGAGAGGGATAAAGGGAGAGGGGGTCGTATCGGTTATCCCCTTGATCAGTGGCGACGGGGCCTTGCTGTCACCTTCTACTTTCTATCTGCGGGGCGATTTTCCCGCCTAGTCTTCTTTCGACAGCCCTGCCAGCAACGCCCTCTGCACCAGGACCTGGACGTCCGTGCGGGCGGCCTGTACCGCGGCCTGGAGCGCCTTCAAATTGGCCTTTTCCACTTCGGTGAACCCGATCCGTCCGTTCTTGTACGAATCGTAGGCCAACCCCGCCAGTTCCTTCGTCTCCGCGACCGACTGCCGGTTAAGCTCGCGCTGGTCCTCCAGCGACTTCAACTGGTCCTGGGTCTTGAGCCAGTCGCGCTGGAGGTCCAAAACGACCTGGTCGCGTCGCTTTTCATACGCTTGCGCCTGGTCGGAAGCGGCCCTTGATTGCGAAAGCGTGCGTCCCCAGTCGAAGAGCGGCATCGAGGCCGAAACCCCCACCATGTTCTGCTGGATCGTCTCGAAGACCGGCCCATTGGGGTAGTCGTACGAGGCGCGGGCCGTCACCTGGACTTTCGGGAGCAGAAGCGCCTTTTGCGCCTTCGCTTGGCGCCGGGAACCCTGCGCAAGCGCGTCCAATTGGGCGGGCTGGGGCAGGGACGCGTCCGGGGCCCCCCGCTCGGGGGACGTGGCCGGGTCTTGTGCCAGGGTCATCAGGTTTTCGGAAAGAGGATCGAACGCGATCACGACCGAGGGGGGAGCCGTGTCGGCCGGGAGTTCCTTCGCGGTGAGGGAATCCATCGGGAGCGAGAGATCGGATTCCGGTTCGATCCCCATGCCTGCGTAGAGGTCGCGCAGGGCGGCCGCCAGCTCACCCCGGGCGGCGCGGAACTGACGCGACCAGGACAGGACCTCTTGGTGCGCGGCCAGGGCATCGGCTCTCGAGGCCGTCCCGGCCTTGTACCGGGTATGGATGTCGCGGTACTGGGCCTGCGAGAGCTTCAGGGTGTCCGCGATCAGGCGGGATTGTTCGAGGGCTGCCTGCACCTGGAAATAGGAGAGACGTACGGCGAGGAGAGCCTGCCGCTTCGAGGCCCTCAGGGCCTGGCGCCGCGACTCGGTCTGGGCCTGGACGCTCTTCCAGGCCTCAAGAGCCGCTCCCCAATCCCAGATCTGCCAGGAGGCCCCGACGCCGATCGTGTTGGACCGGTGGTCGGTCAGCTCGATCGTGCGGCCCGGGGCCACCTGCATGGAGGGCACCTCATCCACCCAGCGGTAGGAACCGTCAAGGGAGAGCGTGGGAAAAAGATAGGAGCGTTGGGAGGTCTCCTGCCGGGAAGCCGCCTGGGCCTCGAACCGGGCGGCCGCGAGCGTGGGGTTGTTGGCCAGGGCGGCCGATTCCGCGTCCCTCAAGGTGATCCGCAGGTCGGCGGCTAAGGAAGGAACCGCGGTCAGGAACAACGCAACGAACAACCATCTAGCCACAGATGGATTGGATGGACGCAGATACGAAATCAACAATGGGTAACGTCCTCTTCTTGAAACATCGGTGTTCATCCGTGTGCATCGGTGGCTCATGGAGTCGCTTGTGGTTGTCATGTTCAGCTCCTTCCGGAGGCGCGGGCGCCGACCGCGCGAAGCGCCAGGTCCACCCGCCTCTCGATGGTGGCGTCCGAAAGCACGTCCGACAGGACGCCCTTCACCACGGTGCGAACGAGGGTCGGCACCTCCTTGCGTTCCACCACGGCCATGGCGACATTGGGGGCGACGATGGCGGGGAAGAGGACGCTGACCGCCAGGTGCATGGGCATGCGCTCAATGAACCCCTTCTTCTGGCATTCACGGATGAGGGTGAAGACGATGAGGACGTGCCGGGGGAAGTTGGCGGTCACGAACTTCAGGACCTCGCGGTCGCCGTGCACCGCGTCGGTCAGGAGCCCGAGAATGATGAGGCGGCGGTCCCTCACGAAGCGGCTCACGGTCACCATGGCCCGGCGAAGCCTCTCCAGCGGGGAACCGCCCGTGGAGGACTCGATCTTGAAGTCGGCGAAGAAGCGTTCGTAGAGGTCCTGCATCACGCGCTTCTGGAAGTTCCCCTTGCTCTTGAAGTGGTAATGGAACATGCCCAGGTTCACGGCGGCCTTCCGCGACACCTCCCGGATCTTGAGTCCGGTGAAGCCCCGCTCGTCGAGCAGTTCCTCCGCCGCCTGGATGAGCTTCCGATCGCTGTCGCCCTTGGGTCGGGACATGGACACCTCGCTATACATCCGTATAGTTATACTGCTGTATACTTATACACCCGTCTTGATGAGCGGTCAAGCACGCCTCCCCGGGATCGGTCCGCTACGGTTTTTACGGGGCTTTCGGCGCGGCTTTCCGGGGGTTGGCCGCCGGAAAAGACCGGTCCTCTCCTGATAGAATGGCGGCACCAGGGGGTGTCCCATGCTGAAGCATGTCGTCCTGTTCAAGTTGAAATCCAGCGAAGGGGGCCGGACCCGGGAGGAGAACCTTCTCGACCTGCGCGGCCGCCTGGAGGCCCTGCCGGGGAGCGTGCCGGGCATCCTGCGCTTCGAGGTGGGGGCGAACATGAACCCGTCCTCCCAGGCCTGCGACCTTGCGCTGTATTCCGAATTCGAGGATCTGATGGGCCTGGTGGCCTACCAGAAGCATCCGGCGCACCAGGAGGTCGTGACCTTCGTGAACCAGGTGTGCGAGTCACGGCATGTGGTGGATTGGGAAGGATGAACGCAATTAGGAATTATGAATGAGGAATCAGGAATTGTTCAGACTCGGATATAGCCCAAAGAATGAAAAGTATTTCTTCGCGTCTTCGCGTCTTCGCGTTGGCTGTGAATTATCCGTTCCGGGTTTTTCAATATGAAGATCGCCACGTTCAACTGCAACTCCATCCGCTCGCGGCTCGACATCGTGCTCGACTGGATGAGGGTCAACAAGCCCGACGCGCTCTCCCTGCAGGAGACCAAGGTCGTGGACGAGCTGTTTCCCAGGGAGGCGTTCGAGAAGGCGGGCTGGCAGGTGGCCTTCCGGGGCCAGAAGGCCTACAACGGCGTGGCCATCGTCTCGAAGAACCCCTTGAGGAACGTGGAGACCCGCCTTTATCCCAAGGCCGACGAGGAGCCCGCCCGGTTCATCGCGGGGGACTACGACGGTGTGCGGCTCTTCAACACCTACATCCCCCAGGGCGCGGACATCGAATCCGAAAAGTACCAGTACAAGCTCGAATTCTTCGCGGACCTGGGAAGGAAGTTCCGGAAGGAAGTGAAGCCGACCGCGGCCGCGCTCTGGATGGGGGACCTGAACGTGGCCCCCACCGAGATCGACCTCTACGACCCCAAGGGCAACAAGGATCACGTCTGTTTCCACGTCGACGCCCGCGAGGCGTTCGTCAAGTGCGCGGGCACGCTGTGGACGGACCTCTTCCGCGAAAAGGTGAAGGAGGGGGGCCATTACACGTTCTGGGACTACCGCCAGCCCGGCACCTTGGAGCGCAACATCGGTTGGCGCATCGACCTCATCCTGGGCACGCCCCCGATGGTGAAGAGGTTGAAAAGGATCCGGATCGACAAGGAACCCCGCGCCCTCGAGAAGCCGTCGGATCACACGTTCCTCGTCGCGGAATTCGCGGATTAACCCGCAACCGATGGACCTCACCCTCCACCCTCGGCGAGCCCCGTTCCTTCTTGGGGGGATCCTCGCCCTCTCCGCCGTGCTTCAAGTCCTTTTCCTCGATCGCGAGGGTCTGGGGCATCCCTATTACGCCGCCGCCGTGCAGAGCATGGGCACGAGCTGGCACAATTTCTTTTTCGCTTCCCTGGACCCGGCCGGTTTTCTCGCGGTGGACAAGCCGCCCCTCGGCCTGTGGCTGCAGGTGGCCTTCTCCAAGGTGATCGGTTTCAACTCATGGTCCCTGCACCTGCCCGGGGCCCTCGCCTCGGTGGGTTCGGTGGCCCTCTTGTACCGGCTCGTGGGGGGCATTTTCGGAACGGGCGCCGGGCTTTTGGCCGCGCTCATCCTTGCCCTCACGCCCATCGCGGTGGCGGTGGGGCGCAACATCACGATGGACGGGGTCCTCGTCCTTTGCATCCTCGGTTCGGCGCATTTCTTCCTGCGGGCCGTCGAGCGGGGCGATCTTCGGGACCTCCTGGTGGCGGCCCTGCTGACGGGCATGGGTTTCAACGTCAAGATGGCGCAGGCCCTGATGGCGGTCCCCGCCATGGCGGTCACCTGGGTCCTCTTCGCGAGAACGAGGGACGTCCCGACGCGTTGGGTCCGTCTGGCGCTGGCCGCGGCGGTCACCGCGGCGGCCTCGCTGGCCTGGGTGCTGGTGGTGGACCTGACGCCTCCCGAGAGACGTCCCTTCGTGGGCTCCACCGAGAACGATTCGGCCCTGGAATTGGCACTCGGGCATAACCTTCGAAGCCGCGTCCTGACTCCGATCCGCCGGGGATTGCCCGGGATCGCCACGATGCGACGGGACGTCGATCGGCCGCTTTGGGAGCCGGGACGCACGCTGAACGCGCGACTGGGGCCGCAGGTCTCCTGGTTCCTTCCGCTGGTGCTCTTGGGGGCCGCCCTGGCTTGGACGCGAAGGCGTTCGTTCCCCCAGAACGCCTCCCTCTGCTTCTGGTCCCTTTGGGCACTTTCGAACGCCCTTTTCTTCTCGATGAGCCGGGGTGTGCTCCACGCCCATTACCTGGTCATGATGGCGGCGCCCTATGCCGTGCTCTCCGCGTTGGCCTTCATGGCGTTCCGGTCGGAGGGGGTGATCCTGAAAGCAACCCTCGCCCTGACGGCCGTCCTGCAATCCACCCTTCTTCTCCGAACGGGAGACGAGTTCCGATGGCTTCTGGTCTTCCCGGCGGGGGCCCTGGTGGCCTCGATCGCGGCGCTGACGATCCCCCTCCGCTTCCAACGGCGGTTCGTCGTCTCGGCCCTCGCCCTCCTCTTCGCGGCTCCGGCATCCTGGTCGCTCATGCCGGTTCTTTGGGGAGGTCACGAGCAACTCCCCTATGCGGGTCCCCGGTTGAGGAAAGATTTCCACTCGCGCATGAACGATTACCGGCAGAAGCGTTCCGCGGAGCTGGACGCATTGGCGCGTTACTTGATGGAGCGATACCCCGGGGATGGGTTCCTGGCGGCCACTCTCGAGGCCCAGGGGATCGGGGCACCCCTGATCCTGCGGACGAAGGCACCCGTGCTCGTGCTGGGCGGCTTCCATGGCCGGGACCGGGCGATGTCGTTCGAGGAGTTCCGGGACCTCGTGCGTTCCGGCCGTCTGCGCTATTTCCTGTCGCTCTTCGGGGTGAGGGAAAGGGTCCTGTCGGGCCAGATGGGATCGAGGACGCCCGATGGGCCGAACCGTCGGATCCTGGAATGGGTGATAGCGGTGGGGAAGCCCGTGGAGTTACCGGGCATGAGCCAAGCGTACGGGCTGGTCGATCTGGAGGGTGCAGGGATCCGGGGCGGAAAATGAGAAAGGCGGTCCCCGGGCGGGACCGCCTTGTGAAATCGACGGCTGTTGCTACTTGCCCTTCGGCCCCATGAACCACCAGATGATCAAGCCGATGAGGGGAAGGATCAGTACCAGAAGGGTCCAGAGGATCTTGGCGCCGGTCGAAGCGCGGCTCTTGAAGATCCGGATGATGGCCCAGATGTCCGCGATGAGTATGGCCAAGCCGATGATGTTGTTCATAAGATCAACCTCCTTGTTTTGGAACAACGACCCATTAGACACCTGTTATTTTTGTCCTGCACCCTATTCTTCCGGAAAACAGTCCGGGGGCGGAAATTCGCCGATATCCGCGCTTCTTTTGGAGCGGCACCGGGCTTCTTCTTCGCGTGCCCGAAGGATGCGGAACGAATGCGATCCTTCACCTTGTGAAATCGGTTCAGCGGGATCGGGAGCGGGTCCTCATTCGGGGGAGGGCCTGCGGCGGTTCGGTTGTATAATCCATCGCCGGTTTGAAGAAATCCCCTCACCCATCCTGAGGCACCGAGGGTCCCCCTCGGAAGCGCCCAAGGATCGCCCCTCTCCCACAAGGGGCGAGGGGAACAGAACGAGTATCCGAAAGGACCCGCCCATGCGCCGCATTCTCCTCGCGATGACCCTCCTTGTTTTCGGGATCCCCGCCGTCCTTCACGCGGCGAAGGAGGAGGTCCTGCGGTTCTACCAACCCAGTTGGGGCGATTCCTCGGGCCGGGACGGCAAGGGCGGGGTTTCCATCGTCACGGCGGGCGAGAACCACAAGTTCCTCATCCGCACTGGGGATGGCCCGGGCGAGCCGGACGACGACACGGCGGACCGGCATCCGGAATGGATCGTCTATTCCGAGGTGGACACGGTTCTTTCCTACGAGTTCACCTGGGTCACCACCGACAAGGACAAGTTCTGGGGGCGTTGCTGGGCGGGTGGCGGGGTGGCGTTCAACAATTCCTGGACCTCCATCGACGTGAGCACCGCAAAGTACCTGGTTTTCGACGCCAAGAGCGAGCCGGAGGGGCTCGAGATGACCGTGGGCCTGGCCGGGGAGACGGACAGCTCTGCGTCGGGGTCGGTGAAGATCAGCGAGTTCGCGGAAAAGCGGAAGTTGGGGAAGGAATGGACCCGCGTGGTCATCCCCTTCACCTCGATCCCGGACCTGTCGCGCGTTGACCTGACCAAGTTGAAGATGCTGCGCTTCGACCTGGTGCAGGGTTATCCCGAGAACGTGAAGTGCGCCGTGCAGTTCGACAACATCTACTTTTCGGCCGCCGACATCGTCACCCCCGTGGGGAACCTGGGCTGGACGGAAGGTCCCGAGGGCATCACCCTCACCTGGGACAAGGCCGAGAACGAGCGAGTCACCGGTTTCGTGGTCAGCGTGGACGGGAAAACGGCGGCCCGCGTGGCGGGGACCCTGCGCCGCGTGACCCTTCCCCTCGCCTCCGTGGCGGGCAAGCCCCGCGTGGTGGGCGTGGCCGCCGTCAAGGGCCGCAAGTCGAGCGCCGTCATGGGGGTCACCGTCACGGCGGGGAAGCACCCGGTGAAGGAAGCGCGGGTGACGGTGTCGGGCAAGACCCGCCATCCCGTCTCTCCCTGGGTGTACGGCGTCAACTACATGTCGGGGGAGGCGCTGAGGAAGATGGGCGGCACCCTGAACCGGATGGGCGGCAACGCCACCACCAACTACAACTGGAAGGATGACGCCGACAACCGTGGCATGGACTGGTACTTCCTGAACGTGGGCTACGCCCCGAAAGGCGCCCCGGAGAAGGAAAAGTTGTACCATAAAACGACCACCGAGACCTTCTCCGCGGGCGCCCAACAGATGCTGACGATCCCGATGATCGGCTGGGTGGCCAAGGCCCCGGAGAAGGACCAGAAGCTGGGTTCCTATCCCACGTCGCTCTTCCCGAACCAGGAGGCCAACGATGGGGGTTGCGGTAACGGCAGGCTCAAGGACGGTAAGCTCGTCTGGGGCAACGATCCCAACTACAACTACATCAAGAGCGACCCGGCCTTCATGAAGGAATGGGTCCAGACCGCGGTGAAGGAATTCGGGCCCGCCGACAAGGGCGGGGTGAAGTTCTGGTCCATGGACAACGAGACGGGCCTTTGGCATTGGAACCACCGGGACGTTTGTCCCGACGGCATCGGTTACGACGACCTCGTAGAACTGACCGCGAAGTACGCCAAGGTGGTCAAGGAAGCGGACCCCTCCGCCCAGACGCTCGGCATGGTGTCCTGGGGCATCATGGAACTCGCCGGTTCCCCCTACGACTACGTCCCGGGCGGCAAGAAGAACATCCGCATCAAGGATGAGAAGGGAACGACCGGGGACAAGTGGACCGACCGCAAGGCGCACGGCGACCTCTCGCAGGCCGAGTTCTTCCTGCGCGAGATGAAGAAACGCTCGGACGCGGCGGGGGTCCGTCTCATCGACTACTTCGACAATCACGGTTTTTCCGAGGTGTGGGGCAAGAACTCGAAGGGTGAGAAGGTCAACGTGATGGGCGATCACCCCTATGATCCCGTCCTCACGCCCCAGCAGTTCGAAGGGCTTCGCGTCCTCTGGGACGACACCTTCGTGAACCCCGACAGCTGGTGCTACGCCGATGGCAACGCCGAGAAGCTCTGGACGCCCTGGGTCGGACTGGTCCCCAAGCTGAAAAAACTCATCGACGCGAACTACCCGGGCACCAAGCTGGCCGTGTCCGAGTACTATCCGGCTTCCGGGAGCCATTACCACGGCGGGCTCCTGCTGGCTGTTCAGCTGGGCATCTACATCCGCGAGGGCATGGATCTGGCCTGCGACTGGGGCGGCGCGCGGGAGGGGACCTATGTTTTCATCGGCCACCAGCTCTATTCCAACTACGACGGCAAGGGGAGCAAGGTGCTGGGTGATTACGCCGACTGCACCTCTTCCTCACCCGACCTCTATTCCTTCGGGACGCGGGATGGTGCGAAGAACCACGTGGTCCTGGTGAACCGGAACCCCGATCAGGCCTTCGACACCGACGTCGAGTTCCCGGCACCCTTCGCAAGTTACACGACCTATACGCTCTCGGAGACCCTGGGCAAGAGGATCTTCGCCTCGGCTCCCCGGGCGGCCTCCGGGAACCGGGTCCGCGTCCGCGTCCCAGCCTTCTCGGCGATGCTTGTGGTGGCTCAATAGCCCTTTTCGCCGGAAGGGGCGAGGATTCGGGCCGCTCGAGCCAAGGGGTTTCTGATTTTATCGTTTAAAAACGGAAATTTTCGGAGGGCCGAGCGCGATATTGCCCTGAAAGCAATCGTTTTCCCCTTGCCTTGCCGGGTGGCTTGGGGTATCTTCCTTTCGTTCGAATCACCCCACATGAATGGAGAGACACGATGATGAAAGCAGCGTTATGCCTGATCACCGCCAGTTTCCTCCTGTCGGGCTGTTGTGCCTATGGTCCCCAGGCGAAACGGGGTACCGTGAAAAAGGCGCCCGTCAACAGGACAAGCGATGTCATCGAGACCACGAAGACCGACAAAGGCATCGAGATCCGCTTGAAAGGCGACGTCTCCTTCGACACCCGTTCGTCCGAGTTGTCCGGAAGGGCCGAGAAAGTCCTGGACGAGCTGGCTGCTGAGTTCGTGAAGAAGGACTACCGGGACATCAAGGTGGTCGGCCATACCGACAACCGGGGCGGCGACACCTACAACATGCGCCTTTCTCGAGACCGAGCCCAGTCCGTGAGGAACCGTCTCGTGGCGGGGGGCGTGAAGGGCAGTCGCGTCGAGACCGACGGGAAGGGTCCCACCGAGCCCATCGCCTCCAACGATACCGAGGAGGGGCGGGCCAAGAATCGTCGCGTGGAGATCCTGATCGAGGATTGAACACCGCCGCCGGGTTCTGCCCGGCGTGCGGCATGACCTGACGCAGTACCCAAAAAAGGAGGGGAACTTGAAACGCTTCATCGCCGTTGCGGCAATCCTGGCGGCAGTCGGTCTTTCCACGCCGGCCTTCGCGGTCGACGAGTTAGGCCTTTTCGTGGGGGCCACCGTGCCCCGCGGGGAGACCGCGGAGGAGGGGACCTACGGCCAGAAGACGGGATGGGAAGCCGGCGCCTTCTTCCTTCGTCCCCTGAACCGTTCCATCGCCCTGCGGGCCGACCTGTCGCACCGGCAGTTGCCCAACAAGGTCGAGATCGAGGGCGTGAGCCCCATGAAGATCACGGAACTGGCGATCCACGCCAAGATCCGCACCTGCGACCGCTATTCCGTGATGCCCTACCTGCTGGCCGGAGTGGGCGTCGCCCATGTCAACATCCTGGTGGACCAGGAGCGGGAGGACATCCACGTGACCTCCTCCAGCACCGAGATGGCGATCCACGCCGGAGCCGGGCTGGACTTCGGGGTGAACGACAAGATGGGGCTGTTCGTGGAAGCCATGATCTGGGAGAGCTACTACATCAGCCTGGTCCCCGTTCGCGGCGGCCTCCGGCTGATGTTGTAATACAAGGAGATCACAATGAGGAAAAGCATCGCATTCGTCGCGGGGTTGGTCCTGTTGGCGGCCGTCCTGGCCGGGACGGGTTGCAAGCCACGCGACGCCAAGAAGGCGGCGTTGGCCATGATGCCGTCGCCGGCGTCGAATCCCTGCGCCGTGAGCAACTTCATGGGCACGATCGGGATGGACCAATGGTGCCGGCAGATGTACTACGACACCTACGATTCGGACGACCTGTTCGCCGACTGCGGGGGCGAGTACGGCAGTCCGGAACAGGTATTCGCCATCAACATTCCCTACGCCATGACCGTCAACATCGTGGCCGTGGGGGAGGGCTATCCCTGCCTCACCGTCCGCCGCAACTGCGACCCGAACGACGAGGGGGCGATCGTCGACGGGGCCCTTTCCCCCGGGGCGTCGGAATTGTACGTGTACCTGGAGCCCGGGACCTATTACGTGGTCATCGAGTCGCTCTACGGGCCCTTCGAATACTGGTGGGGCTTGTGCGATTCGTTGCCGGACCACGCGACCTAGAAGGACCGCATTATCAGCCCGGTCCCTCGGAAGAGGGGCCGGGCTTTTTTTTGCCCTGATCCGGGGATGACCCATCCGGGGTCCGAAGGTCAGTCCGCCGGTCCCCGGGGCAGGGGTCGGGACAGCATCTTCAGACGCGCGGATCGGTCGAGCCGCTTCCCGAGATCGGTCACCCGCAGGATGTGGTCCTTGATCAGGTCCCGCATGGGGCCGGAATCGCCGGGGTCTTTCAGGATGCCGGTCGTGAGGATCTCGAAGATGTTGTTGATCTCCGAGGTCTCGAGGGCGGTGATCCGCAGGTAGAGTTCGTTGAAATCGGCGTAGGGTTTCGAGGTCTCTCCCCTCAACCGGGCGTCGAGGACCTCGATGCGGGAGAGCAGGTCCCTCATGTCGGGTGCGTCGAAGAGGGGGTCTTCCGTCCGGCTTCGGGCTGCTTCGAGCACCGCGATGTGGCAGGACTCGTCGGCCGCCAGGGCCTGCAGGAATCGAAAAACGGATTCCTCGTGGGAGAATTCGAGGGCTGCCTTGCGATAGAAATCCCGCAGGATGCCCTCGAGCGCAAGGGCGCGTTCGAAACAATCCCGCATCGCGGATGTCGTCATGTCCACCTCCGCCCCGGAAGATCGCCACCGATTTCATTTTCCCCGGGATGAAGCCTCCATTTCAAGAACCAGCGACAGGCCGGATGGTTTGTTCTATCATGGGCGGCCATGGCAAACGTTACCCTCCCCGTCGATGCTCGCATTCCCGAGATCCTGAAGTCCCTCGAAGCGACGGGTTCCTGCGTGGTCACGGCCGAGCCCGGGGCCGGCAAGACCACCCGGGTCCCGCCCGCGCTCCTGTCCCTTCCGGGGCTTTCGGGGCGTGAGGTCTGGGTCCTCCAGCCCCGCCGCATCGCGGCGAAACTCGCGGCCCTGAGGGTGTCGGAAGAGACAGGGGCTCCTTGCGGATGGCATTTTCGCTTCGAAAAACAGGGTGCCCCTGGCACCCGGCTTTGGTTCATGACGGACGGGATGCTGCTTCCCCTGGCGCGGATGGACCCGAACCTCACCCCGGTCGGCGCGGTCGTCCTCGACGAGTTCCACGAGAGAAGCGTGGCCCTCGACGTTGCCTTCGCCTACCTGCGTCACCTGTGCGCCACGACCCGGCCCGACCTGAGAATCCTCGTGATGAGCGCTACGCTCGACTCGGGGTCGGTGGCTGCGGCCCTCGGGGGATGCCCCGTTGTGGACAGCCCCGGACGCGTTCATCCCGTGACGATCGAATACCAGCCCCTTCCCCAGGAGAAGGAACTGCACGACAAGGTGCGCTCGGCGGTGAGGTCCCTCCTCGTGCAGGGAACCCGGGGTGACGTCCTGGTCTTCCTGCCGGGAGTGGGAGAGATCCGCAGGGCCCATTCGGCGCTCTCGAACGTCGACGCGGACGTGCTTCCCCTCTACGGAGACCTCCCGGTCGCGGAGCAACAGCGCGTCCTGGCGCCCTCCGCCCGCCGCAAGGTGATCCTGGCCACCAACGTGGCCGAGACCTCGATCACGGTTCCCGGCGTGTGGGCCGTGGTGGATTCGGGGCTCACCCGCCAGGATCGCGTGTCGCCCTGGTCGGGTGTGGGGCATCTCGTCACGGTTCCCGCCTCGCGGGCCAGCGCGACCCAACGGGCCGGCCGGGCCGGCCGCCTTCAAGCGGGTCGTTGCGTGCGGCTCTACGACCGTTTCGACTACGAGCATCGCGCCGCCTTCGACGTGCCCGAACTTCAACGGACGGAACTTTCCGGCGTCATCCTCGACCTCGCGGCGATGGGGATCCCGGATCCTGCTGCGTTTCCCTGGCTGGAGGCTCCGCCACCCGTTGCGCTCCAGGAGGCGCAGACCCTCCTGAGGCGGCTGGACGCCGTGACCCCCCAAGGCGCTCTCACGAAGCGGGGCCGCCGCATGGCCGAATTCCCGGTCGCACCGCGCTTGTCCCGTTTCCTCACGGAGGTCGAAACGGCGACGAGGGATCCGAACTTGCGGCGTGCCGCCTGCCGCATGGCCGCCCTCGTCGGCGAGGAAAGGGCGGAGGCGCAGGACCTCCTCCATGAACTCGAGCGGTACCGTCCCGAAGGAGGCGCGAAACGGCTGGTCGAACGGCTGGAGCGGTCCCTGGACGTCCCGCGGGGAGCGGAACGGAAGCCGGACACGGAGGGCGAGGCGCTCCTGGCGAAGGCCCTGCTTGCCGGATACCCGGATCGCGTGGGACGCCTAAGAGGCGGGGAAGGGAAGGAACGGCGCCATGGGACGGCCAGGATCCGGGAACTGGTCCTCTCGGGCGGCGGAAGCGCTCATGCGGCCGACGACGCCTTGACGCGTTCGCGGGAGTTCTTCGTGGTGGTGGAGGCCCAGGGAACCGGCCATGCGTCCAGGGGTCGGGATGAACCGGGAGCCCGGGCACAGGTGAAGGCCCGTTCCCTTGTTGCCATCGAGCCGGAATGGTTGTTGGACCTGGTCCCGGGCGACGTGACGGAGGAGGATGTCGTCCTGTGGGACTCGGACGCCGAGCGGGCGGAAGGTAAGCGAAGGATGAAGTACGGGCAGGTGATCCTCGACGAGGGGTCCTTGAGGGCGGGGTCCGGGACCGAAGCCCTTTCCCAGTTGCTCCTCAAGCAGGCTCGAGCGGCAGGTCTTCGCTCCTGGTGCGACCCCGACGAGGCGGCCGCCTTCATCGGTCGCGCGCGGTTCGTCGCCTCCCGGACGGAGGGTTTCCCGGCCTTCGGGGAGGAGGAACTGGACGCGATCCTGGCCCGCCTTTGCGAGGGGAAAAGGAGCTTCAAGCAGTTGCGCGAGGAAGGTGGCGTGGCCGCCCTCCGGGCGACCCTCTCGGGGGAACAAGCGGCCTTGATGGAACGTCTGGCCCCGGTTCGCGTTTCATTGAAGAAGGGCAGGCCGCCGGAGGTGCACTACGAGGAGGGAAAACCGCCCTGGGTCGAGTCGCGCCTGCAGGACTTCTTCGGGATGCGGGAGGGGCCGAAGGTGGCGGAGGGGGCGGTTTCCCTGACCCTGCATCTTCTCGCACCGAACAAGCGGGCCGTGCAGGTCACCTCCGACCTCGCGGGGTTCTGGAGGAACCACTATCCGCAGGTGAGGAAGGAATTATCGCGAAAGTATCCGAAACACCATTGGCCCGAGAAGCCGATATGAAAGCGGAGGAAGGGATTTCATCGGGTGATGATCATTGTCCCTTTGATTATGCAATGTTGTCTGCGGGATTCCAGCTAGAATGAGCACGCTTATCCTTGTTAAATCGTGCTGTTAACGTTTTATGATCCCAGGTCCTCAGGAGGACCCATGAGACACCTCTCGTTGATCATCACCACGTCATTGGTCCTTGTCGCCACCTCGATGGCGGCGGCCACCTTCGATGAATCCTACAAGGCGGGAGTAGCCGCCTACCAGGCCAGGCAGTTCGCCCAGGCGGCCGCCGCGATGCAGGACGCCGTCGCGTCGAACCCCTCCTCCTGGCAGGCCTGGCAGGTGCTTTGTCTTTCGAGATATCAGGCCGGGGACAAGGCCGGCGCCCTCCAAGCCGGGGAAAAATGCCTCGAGCTCAATCCCAACAACCCCTCGGTCCGGCAATTCGTGGATTCCCTCAAGGCGCAGGGGATCACGGCCCCCGCAACCGCTCCGGAGTCGTCGTCCGGGGCCTCCGCCCCGGCGAAGGCGAAGAGGATCTCCTTCGGACCCAAGATCGGCCTCCTCATGACCCGCCTCTCGATCCCCTCGACCGATGAGGACTACGATTTTACGGAGTATTCCCAGTCCGTGAAGGGCGGGCTCAACCTCGCGATCGGCGGGATGATGGAATACGAGTTGTCCCCTCGCGTCTCCCTGCAGGGCGAGGTCGCCTACATGAAGAAGAGCTCGAAGTACGAGGAATACGCGCTGGACGATCTCGTCTGGATCGGCACCACCAACGAGTGGTGGACCGAAGCCACCACGAGTCTCGACTTCGTCGCCCTCGCGCCGCTCGTCAAGCTGTACCTCGATCCGAAGAAGAAGTTCTTCGCCTTGGCGGGCCCTTCCCTGAACCTGTGCCTGGGAGGCACCTACGAGGGGAGCATGCGAACCCGCAACGCGGATTCCATTTACGTGAGGGATGTCACGGAGGAATTCTCCATGGACATCAAGAGCGCGACTTCCCTGGAGTTGGCCTTCGTGGTCGGGGCGGGCGTGAAGGTCCAGCGTCTCACGGTCGATGTGAGGGCCGAGTTGGGGTTGACCGACCTCTACGACGCGCCCTGGGAGGACGAGGATGAGGATGACCCCATCTCCTACGACGTCAAGTCGACCTGCTTCGGCCTGAGCGTGGGATACCTGTTCTGAGGCGCCGGAGCGCTTGTTAGGCCCCTCTTTTTCCGGGATGGGCGCGTTCCGAAGGCGGGCGCGCCCCGCCCGGTCGATTTCAGGCCCCCGGTGATCCTCGATGCCTGGCAGGCCGCCGAAAACGTATTTTCAGCGGTTTGTCAGGCCCCGAAGACTCGTTTCCATCGTCCAATCGTTGCCGGTCCCATTCCTTTGCGGAGGTTCCCATGCGCAAGACCCTGTTGACGCTTCTCGTCCTGCTTTTCGCGGTTCCGGTTCTCGCGGGAGACGCGAAGGGCCCGAAGGGAAGACCCTTCGAGCTCTGGCCGCCCTCGAACCAGGCGGAGCCCGCCCCCTGGGTGAAGAAGGCCCCGGATCCCGCGGTGAAGGGGGCGAACTGGGGGTTCAAGGGCGGCGCCGCGCTCTCGGTGAAGGTGGACGCCTCGAAGGTCCTGGCTCCGGTGACCCCCTATCATTTCGGCGGCAACGTGGCCTGGTGGAACCACAGCGACTGGCTTCTCTCCGAGGACATCCTCGAGAAGGCCCGGCAGTCGGGGATCCGGTTTTGGCGCTGGCCGGGCGGGTCCTCCTCCGACAACTACCATTGGGACGGCGACTTCAAGGGTCACGAGAAGGAGGAGAGCGGGTCGGGTGACCCGACGCGCATGACGGGGGAATGGGCGGTTTCCAGCGCGGAGTTCATCGAGTTCTGCCGCAAGACCGGTTCCGAGGCCATCGTCACGGCCAACTACGCCATGGCACGCTACTTCGACGTGAAGCGGGCCTCCGCCTACGCCGCGAAGTGGGTGAAGTGGTTCAACCAGGAGCAGAAGTTCAAGGTCCGCTACTGGGAGATCGGCAACGAGAACTACGGGCCCTGGGAAGAGGGCAACAAGATGAAGGGGAAGGAGCAGTTGACGGGCGAGATGTACGGGAAGGATTTCCAGGTCTTCGCGAAGGCCCTGCGCAAGGCCGATCCCGACCTCTTCATCGGGGCCGTGGCGGTGGACCAGGACAACGGCGAGGAATGGACCGGTTACCGCTGGTGGATGAAGGGACTCATTCCGCAGGTCCAGGACACGGCGGATTACCTCATTCTGCACCAGTACTTCATGTGGCCCTTCGACCAGGCGAACAACTACAAGAACCCCAAGCCGGAGGAATTCTTCGCGAACCTGCCCAAGCTGGGCGAGGCCTTCAACAACGTGAAGGCCTCGACGGCCAAGTACGCGGATGGGGCGGAGGTCCTGCCCGTCGCGCTCACCGAATTCAACCTGGTGAACGCCTCCCCCAAGGAGACCATTACCCTGCTGAACGGGCTTTTCACGGCGGAGGTCCTGGGCGAACACATCAAGGCGGGCTACGTGTGCTCCAACCATTGGGATTGGCGCAACGGTCTGGACGCGAAGCTGGGAGGCGACCACGCCCTGCTCTCGACCGGCGACCAGGACGTTCCGGACGGCACGCCGCGACCGGCCTACTACGCCTACGTCCTCTACGACCGGGCCTTCGGCGACAGGATGGTGGAGTCCTCCTCGGATGACCCGAAGGTGAAGGCCTACGCGTCAACCTTCGAGGGGGGCGAGGTGGGGCTCATCCTCGTCAACGAGATGGACAAACCGCGCACGGCGAAGGTGGAGGTCTCGGGCCTTGCGGCGAAGGGGGCTTTCCTTGGATGGGTTTTGACGGGAAAAGGGGTCCTCGAGAAACAGGTGAGCTTCAACGGTGTCGATGGACTCGAAGGCGGCGGCGGACCCTTCCCGGTGAAGGACATTCCCCCCTACCAGGGGAAGTTCGACCCGAAGAAGCCGCTGTCGTTGAACATTCCGGCCCATTCCGCCTGCGGGATCGTGCTCTACTAGACCTTCTGTGAGAAGTGAGGATTTACTGAAGACGAAAGGCCCGAGTCCCCTCGCGGGGGCCCGGGCTTTCTTTTTTTCAACGCAGGACGATCACCTTGAGCGCGCGGATCTCGACGGCGCCGCCGGGTTCCTGGGCCTCGACGCGGGCGATGTAGAGGCCGCTGGCGGGCTTCCTCCCGTTGAAGGCCCAGACGGCCTCGCTGGTCCCGGGTTCGCCGTGGATCGTCCTCACGCGCTCCCCCGCCACGTTGTGGATGCGCACGGTGAGGGTGAAGGAGCGCTCGGAGGAGGAGGCGCGGAAACGCACGGAGTCGACGTCCCGGCCGGCGACGTTGGGGAAGGCCAGGATGCCGCCCTCGGCCAGGGTCTGGGGAGGGCGCTGGACCTCGACCTCGCGGATGATGACGAGGTCGGTGCCTTCCTCGTCGGAGGTGCGCAGTTCGATGTAGTAATGGCCGCTGGAAACGATCGTGCCGGAATCGTTGCGGCCGTCCCAGGGGATCTGGGTGCCGTCGCCGAGGGTGATGGTGAGGGTGGAGTTGGTGTTGCCGGGGCCGTAGGAGGGCTGGATGACCCGGTGGGAAAGCACGACGCCGGTGGTGACGGTGCCCTCGTCGGCCACGGACTGGGAGAGGGTGCGCACGACCTCGCCCGCGGAGTTGAAGACGCGCAGTTGGACGACGGAAAGGACACGGAAAACGGTGACCTCGCGGGCCACGGACTGGGTGTTGCCCATCTCGTCGGTGTTGTCGACCTTGATGTAGTACTGGCCGTTGGCGGCGGGCGTGCCGGAGGCGGTGGTGCCATCCCAGGCGGTGAGCAGGGCCCCGGCATTGAGGACCTCCACGCGGTCGGCGAGGGAGGAGAGGACGGGGTCGGGGGCGATCGAGACGTCGACGTAGGGCTGGGAGACCTGGGTGAGGAGAAGCTCCTTCACGAGCTCGCCGGCCTGGTTGTACACGCCGATATGGATGAGGAGGTCGCCACGGACGGTGACGGGGGCCTGGGCGAGGGCGGGGACGGGATCGACGGGGAAGGCGCGCGCGGCCGTGTTGACGATGACGGAGTTGCCCGGGAGATGGTCGTCGAGGCGGGCCGTGAAGGGCAGGTCATAGGAGCCGGGGGAAAGGGAAGGGAAGGTCCAGACGAGAAGGGTTCCCGAACCGGGCGTGGGTCCGGCGGTGGGAAGGGGGACGACCGCGACCGAGGAGCCGGGGAAGGGAGGCGTGGGAACGGACACGAAGGAGAGGCCGGCGGGCAGGGTGTCCCAGACGGTGACGCCGAAGGCGTCATCCTGGACGACGAGAAGGCGGACGGAGTATTGGATTTCCTCGCCGCTGGCGGCGCGGGAAGGCGCGGCGGACTTCGAGATGCGCACCTCGGGAGGCGGGGTGGGCGTGGGCGTGAAGGTCCAGGTGGGGGTGTAGGTGAGGGTGAAGGTGAAGGTGTGCGTCACGGTGGGGGAGAGCGTCGGCGTGGCCGTGTGGGTATCGGTCGGGGTGACGGAGGGGGTTGCCGTGTCGGTGGGGGTCTCGGTGGGCGTGGACGTGGGGGTGTGAGTCGGGGTGTCGGTGGGCGTGTGAGTCGGGGTGGCGGTGAGGGTGTCCGTGGGGGTCGGAGTCGAGGTCGGTGTGTTCGTTGGAGAGTCGGTGGGTGTGTTTGTGGGCGAGGAAGTCGGCGTGTCCGTTGGGGTTGAAGTGGGGGTCTCGGTGGGCGAGGCCGTCGGCGTTGCCGTCGG
>CAZGWJ010000019.1:34475-38398 GCA_964529445.1 uncultured bacterium | reverse complement strand
GCCATTCCCCCTCCGCGGTGGAATCCCATACGATCCCGCCCCCCACGCCCATCTCGCCCTTGCCGTCCCTCAAAAGGATCGTGCGGATGGGCACGTTGAAATAGAGGTCCCGTTTCGGCGTCACGTATCCGATGGCTCCCGTATAGATGTGCCTCTCCTCGGTCTCGATCTCCCGGATGATCTCCATGGCGCGGATCTTGGGTGCTCCCGTGACGGAGCCGGAAGGGAAGATCGCTTGGAAGAGGTCCCAGAGGGGCAGGTCCTGTTCCACCCGGGCCTCCACCGTCGATGTCATTTGGAAGAGCGTCCGATAACCCGTCACCTCGTAGAGCTTCGGCACGTGAACGCCCCGTCCCACGCGCCCCAGGTCGTTGCGCAACAGGTCCACGATCATCACGTTCTCGGCGCGGTTCTTCTCGTCGTGCCGGAAACGCCAGCGCTCCCTCAGGTCGTCCCAAAAACCCTTGCCGCGCCACCAGGTGCCCTTCATGGGTTTCGTCACCATCCGGGTCCCCTCTTTTCGCATGAACAGTTCCGGTGAGAGCGAGAGGATCGTGAAGTCGGGGTTTGAGAGATAGGCCGGATAGGGAACAGGCTGGCGCTTCCCGAGGGCCCGGTAGAGTCCGCGAGGATCGCCCGTGAAGTCAAAATGATGCTTGATGCAGTAGGTGATCTGGTACACGTCGCCGGACGCGATGGCGTCCCGGATGCGGCCGATGGAGGAGTCGTATTGTTCGCGGGTGACGTTCAAGCGCAGGTCCCGGACCTCGAAGGCGCCGGGCGGGGTTTCCGGGATCTTTTGCGGCGTTGCGAAACAACCGAAGTGCAGGAGAGGGAACCGGGAACGCATGGACAACGCGAACTTGCGCTCGAAGGCGTATCCGGCCTCGTAGGAAAGGAACCCGGCGAGGTAAAGGCCCTCCCCCAGGGCTTCCTCGCATCGGGCGAAGGCGTCCTTCAAGGTTCGCGGATCCGAACAGGTAATGACCCGGACCGGGTCCCGGAAGGAGAGGGCGCCGCCCCGGAAACCGAAGTCGGCCGAGAAGAGGGGGGGGTTCAAATGGCCAGCTCCGCCTTGATCCCTAGGGAGACGGCCATCTGGTATTGTCTTTGATCTGCCGTCAGGAACAAGTCGCAATCAGCTCGTTTTGCTGTTGCGAGATGGATGGCGTCCAATGCGCGAAAAGCTCCCCGCTCGATACAGGGGAGGGTTTCCGAGATGATGTCCTCCGAAATAGAGATGATCTCCATGGTTCCGAGATCCCGGAGGAGTTGCTTCTTGAACAGGGTGTAGTCGTCCCTGTGAAGTGAGGCGTCTTTCACATAGCGGCTCAATGCCGAAACCATTTCAAGCAAGGTCAATGAACTGAGGATGATCTCATCCGCTTGACCCAGGAGATCCATGACCCGCAAGGCTCCGGGCTCTCCCAGGTATCGTTTGGCATACGCCGATGTATCCAGATAAAGGCGCATCGGTCAATCGCGTCCATCGATGACTAGGTCGGAAAGGGAAATCCCTTCGTACTTCATCAGGGGCTTGGCGTTCTTCCAATACTCCTTGGAGTTCTCGCGGACGGCGGGAGATAGGATCGCCGCGGGCTTGCCGTGACGATAGATTTCCACGCTTTCCCCCTTTTCGACCGCGTCGAAATACTCCCGAGCGTTATTGCGGAACTCCGTGAATGTCGTGATTTTCATGAATTCCTCCTGTACATCCAAATGTACATCCGAGTGACATGTTGATCCAGGTATTATTGCTTGGATATATATAGGGGACCTAATCTTGACTAATTTATACAGTATATGCACTCTATATGTGAAGCATAAAGGGTTCACTGAGTCCAAGGTTCAAAGGGGTTCCCAAGATGCTTTTCTTCGCGTCCTTCGCCCGCCATCGAAAACCAGCGATGGCGAGGTCTCGACAACGGCGGACGACTTCGCGGTGAATTCGTTGAGGTGATGTAAAAGATGAAACTGACCACCCTTGAGGAATATGGCCTGCGATGCGTCCTTCAGATGGTGAAGAAGGGCGAAGGATCAAGCTCGACCATTCCCGAACTCGCCCGGTTGGAGGCGCTCACCGTGCCCAATACGGCGAAGCTCATGCGCTTGCTCCGGCAGGCGGGGGTGGTTCGTTCCCAACGCGGAAGCCAGGGGGGCTACGTCCTGGCTCGATCCGCAGGGGAGATCTCCGTTCAGGAGGTGCTCGATGCCGTGGGCGGGCACTTCGACCTCGATCGCATCTGCAGTCGGCAGGGCGGTGACCGGGCGTCCTGCATCCACAGGGGGGATTGTTCCATGGAATCCCTCTGGGGCGTCCTGGGGGGGCTCCTGAGCGGCGTTCTTTCCCGTTGCATGCTCTCGGATCTCGCCGATCCCGTCCGGATGAGGCGATGGGTCTCGACCCGCGTGGAACCCGCCCTCGTCGCCTCGCGCGAGAGTCCGGATGTCTTCAAATCCCTGAAGGAGGGCGCCCGTGGCTGATGCGAACGACGCCCTGCGGGGTATCGAGGACCAGGAATACCAGTGGGGATTCGTCACGCCCGTCGAATCCGACTCGATCGCTCCCGGGATTTCCGAGGAAATCATCCGGTTCATCTCGGGCAAGAAGGGCGAGCCGGGTTGGCTCCTGGAGTGGCGCCTCAAGGCCTACCGGTCCTGGCTGGACATGAAGGAGCCGAAGTGGGCCAAGGTGCATTACCCTCCCATCGATTACCGGTCGATCGTCTACTATTCGGCGCCCCGGATGGACAAGGCCCCGCGTTCCCTCGACGAGGTGGATCCGGAGATCCTCAAGACCTACGAGAAGCTCGGCGTGCCCCTGGAGGAGCGCGCGATGCTGGCCGGCGTGGCCGTGGACGCCGTTTTCGACAGCGTGTCGGTGGGAACCACCTTCAAGGAGAAGCTGGGTGAATTGGGCATCGTCTTCTGCTCCTTCTCCGAGGCCGTGCGGGAACATCCGGAACTGGTGCAAAAGTACCTGGGAACGGTCGTGCCGCCCACGGACAACTTTTTCGCCGCCCTGAACAGCGCGGTGTTCTCCGACGGCTCTTTCTGCTACGTGCCGAAGGGCGTGAAATGCCCGATGGACTTGTCCACATACTTCCGGATCAACGCCGCCAAGACCGGGCAGTTCGAGCGCACCCTGCTTGTCGCCGACGAGGGCGCTTCCGTGAGCTACCTGGAGGGATGCACGGCCCCCTCGCGCGATGAGAACCAGCTGCACGCGGCCGTCGTGGAGCTGGTGGCCCTGGGCGATGCCCAGATCCGCTATTCGACGGTGCAGAACTGGTATCCCGGTGACCGCGAGGGGCGCGGCGGCGTCTACAACTTCGTGACCAAGCGCGGCGCCTGCCGAGGGGCGCGCTCCCGCATCACGTGGACCCAGGTGGAAACCGGGAGCGCCATCACCTGGAAATACCCCTCCTGCATCCTGCAGGGCGACCATTCGGTGGGGGAGTTCTATTCCGTGGCCGTGACGGCCCGGCATCAGCAGGCCGATACGGGGTCCAAGATGCTGCACCTGGGGAAGGGAACGCGCAGCACCATCGTGTCCAAGGGCATCAGCGCGGGAAGGGGCCAGAACACGTACCGGGGACTCGTGCGCATCCGCCCAGGCGCCGAGGGGGCGCGCAACTACACGCAATGCGACTCACTGCTCATGGGCCCCGGTTGCGGGGCCCACACCTTTCCCACGCTCGAGGTGCGAAACCGCACGTCCCGGGCCGAGCACGAGGCGTCCACGACGCGGATCAGCGAGGACCAGCTGTTCTACCTGCGCCAGAGGGGGCTTTCCCCGGAGGATGCCGTGAACCTCATCGTGAACGGATTCTGCAAGGAGGTTTTCGGGCATCTCCCCATGGAATTCGCCGTGGAGGCCCAGAAACTGCTGTCGGTGACGCTGGAAGGAAGCGTGGGATGAA
>CAZGWJ010000019.1:0-34375 GCA_964529445.1 uncultured bacterium | reverse complement strand
TGCTTGAGATACAGGGATTGAAGGTTTCGGTCGCGGGGAAGGAGATCCTCCAGGGGGTCGACTTGACGATCCGCCCGGGGGAGGTCCACGCCCTCATGGGCCCGAACGGGTCGGGGAAGAGCACGCTGGCGCACGTCCTGGCCGGGCGCGATGGCTACGGGATCACGGGCGGGAAGGTGCTTTTCGAGGGTGAGGATCTCCTGGCCCTTTCCGCGGAGGAGCGGGGAAGGAAGGGGCTTTTCCTGGCCTTCCAGTACCCCGTCGAGGTGCCGGGGGTGAACAACCTCTACTTCCTCAAGGCCGCGCTGAACGCCCAGCGCAAGGCCCGCGGGGAGGAGGAGCTCGACGCGGTGGATTTCCTCGAGCTGGCGAAGAAGCGCATGGCGCTCCTGAAGATGGACGCTTCGTTCCTCGAGAGGCCGCTCAACGTGGGTTTCTCGGGCGGCGAGAAGAAGCGGAACGAGATCCTGCAGATGGCGGTGCTGGAACCGAGGTTTTCGGTCCTCGACGAGACCGACTCGGGATTGGACATCGATGCTTTGCGCATCGTGGCCTCGGGGGTGAACGCCCTGCGGGGGGCGCACAGGGCCGCGCTCGTGGTGACGCATTACCAGCGCCTGCTGGAATATATCGTTCCCGACCACGTGCATGTCCTGGCCGGTGGGCGCATCGTGAAGAGCGGCGGGGCGGATCTGGCCCTGGAGCTCGAGAAGAAGGGGTACGGCTGGATCGCCGGGGGGAAGGACTGAGATGAGCCGCGAAGAGCTCCGAACGATGCCGCCCTTCCTGGAGGGCTTGAAGCCCCTCCTGGACGAGGTCGCGCGTCCCCGGCCCGGCGAGCCCGACACCCTCACCCTGGCGAGGGCCGCGGCCCTTCGGATTCTCCTCCGGGAGGGTCTGCCCGACAGGACCTGGGAATCCTGGCGGCACAGCGATCCCTCCGCGTTCTGGGGTCGGACCATGCCAGCCGAGACGGCCCGGCCCTTCGAAATGATATCCGCACCGGAGGGCCTGCTCTGGTCCGGGCCGCGATCCTCGCCGGACCTCGATGCGGGAAACCTCGCGATCTTCCCCCTGGAGAACCGACCGTTGGCCGCCCTGCAGGTGGCGTTGGGGGACAACGCCTCCATCGCGAGGGTCCCCCGCGGGGTCCGCCCCGAAAAACCCCTCGTTCTCCGGCACCGCTCTCCCGCGCCGGGATGTCTGGGCGTCCCTTCCTTCCACCTCATCATGGAGGAGGCATCGAAACTCGACCTGATCCTCGAGAACGAACCCGGGCTGGAGGACGCCCTTTCCCTTCCGGCCTTGCGCGTCCTTCTCGCGAAGGGGTCGCGCCTGAACATCCTCGAGCGTCCCGCGGAAGCGCCGTCTGCCTGCCGGATCGGGCTTTTCGAGGCGCGGCTGGAGGCTGGAGCGAAACTCGGCGGCGATTTCATCCTTCCTTCGGGGCGCTGGGTCCGCCAGGATTTGCGGATACTTCTCGCGGGCCCCGGTGCAGAGGTCTCCCTGCGGGGACTTCTGCTGGGCCGGAAGGACCGGCATCTGGACCTGCATACCTTCATCGACCATGCGGCACCATCCTGCGTTTCCCGGCAGACCTTCCGGGGTGTCGCGGCGGACCGGGCGACCCTCGTCTTCAACGGCGAGGTGCTGGTCCGGGAGGGCGCCGGGGGCACGGATGCGGACCAGGCCCACCGCAATCTCCTCCTATCCGACGAAGCCGCGGTCTTTTCCGAGCCGCGGCTTGTGATCCACCACGACGACGTCCGGTGTACGCACGGTTCGGCCACGGGACCCCTCGACGAGGAAGGCGTCTTCTATCTCCGGTCGCGGGGAATCGCCGAGGCGGAGGCCCGGAAGATCCTCCGGCGCGCCTTCGTCTCGGAGGTCTTCCCGCCGGATCATCCGCTCGGGCAGACCGCGGAAAAGTGGCTCGAGGGACTGGAGGAGCGGCCATGAGCCATCCGCTCCTGCCCAACGCGGCCGGTCGCGAGGCCCTCTTCCCGGCCCTGGCCCAGACGGTCCATGGAAAGCCGCTCGTGTACCTGGACAACGCGGCTACGACCCAGAAACCGCTTCCGGTGCTCGAGGCCATGGAACGCTTCTACCGGGAGGACAACGCCAACATCCACCGGGGCCTGCATCGGCTCTCCGAACGCGCCACGGCGGCCTACGAGGGGGTCCGGGATAAGGTGCGTGCCTACCTGGGGGCCGGGTCGGATTCCGAGATCGTATTCACCCGGGGCACCACCGAGGCCCTCAACCTGGTGGCCGCTTCCTTCGGGAAAAGCCGGCTGAAGGCGGGAGATGCCGTCCTCCTTTCGCAGATGGAGCACCATTCCGACATCGTGCCCTGGCAGTTGGCGGCCCGGGAGAAAGGCGCGCAGGTACGCGTCATCCCCATGGACGACGCGGGGAACCTGCTCCTCGACGAGTACGAGCGCCTGCTCACCCCCGACGTGAAGGTCGTGGCCGTGACGCATGTCTCCAACGCCCTCGGGACGGTGAATCCCGTGAAGGAGATGGCGCGGCTCGCCCACGCCCGCGGCATCCCCATCGTGGTGGACGGCGCCCAGGCCGTTGCGCATCGGGTCGTGGATGTCGTCGACCTGGATTGCGATTTCTACGCCTTCTCCGGCCACAAGGCGTACGGACCCTTCGGCGTGGGCGTCCTCTACGGGAAAAGGCAGCACCTTGAGGCCATGCCGCCCTGGCAGGGCGGGGGCGACATGATCACCTCCGTGACCTTCGAGAGGACGCTCTTCCAGAAACCGCCCTACAAGTTCGAGGCGGGCACGCCGCCGGTGGCGGAGGTCGTGGGATTGGGGGCCGCGCTCGATTTCTTGACGGGACTCGGCCGATCCCGCGTCGCGGAATGGGAACGGGAACTCCTGGCCCATGGGACCGCGCGGCTCCTCGAGGTCCCCGGCCTGGTCCTGGTCGGGACCGCGCGCGAGAAGGCGGGCGTCCTTTCCTTCACGATGGAGGGCGTGCATCCTCACGACGTGGGGACCCTGCTCGACCGGGAAGGTGTGGCCGTCCGCGCGGGACACCATTGCGCACAGCCCGTGATGGAGCGGCTCGGGATCCCGGCTACCACCCGGGCGTCCCTGGGCCTCTACAATACGATGGAGGACCTCGACGCGCTCGTTTCGGCGCTCCTCAAGGTGAGGGAGGTGTTCCGATGAGCCAGGGCGGCGATCTCTACCAGGAGCTCATTCTCGACCACCAGAAGAGCCCGCGCAACTTCGGCGAACTACACGACGCCAACCGTCGGGCCGAGGGACACAATCCCCTCTGCGGGGACCGCCTGACGCTGGGTCTGCGGCTTTCGCCGGAGGGGTTGATCGAGGACATCCGGTTCCAGGGCAGCGGGTGCGCCATCTCGAGGGCTTCGGCCTCCCTCATGACCCAGGCCCTGAAGGGGAGGACCGTCCGGGAGGCCCGCGCCCTGTTCGAAGCCTTCCACGAACTATTGGCGGGAGCGGGCACGGAGGCCCCGGCGGAGTCGCTCGGGAAACTGAGGGTTTTCTCGGGCGTGCGGGAATATCCAGTGCGGGTCAAGTGCGCCACCCTGGCCTGGCATACGTTGATGGCCGCACTCGATGAGGGTGGCCCGAAGAACATCTCCACCGAGGAGGTCGTCTGATGTCCGCCGGTGGCGAAATCGTCCTTCAGCGCGATTGCGATGCCATCCTGATTCCTTCCGGCATCTTCACGGTCCTGAAGGAGGGGACGAAGGGGTTCATCACCCAGACCCTGGGCGGTAGTTTCACCCTCCAGTTGAACAACGGCGAAATGGCACGGGTTGCGGGAAGCGACGCCGACGCCCTGGGACTTCCCGTGCCGGAGGAAGCTCGTTTGAATACGCCGGGGGGCCCCGTCACCGAGGAGGCGGTGTGGTCGGTCCTGAAGACCTGTTACGATCCCGAGATCCCGGTGAACATCGTGGACCTAGGATTGATCTACCAATGCCAGGTCGAGCCCATTGAAGGAGGAGTCTTCGTCCGGGTGGCCATGACTCTGACGGCTCCGGGGTGCGGGATGTCGGACATCCTGAAGGCCGACATCGAGACCCGGTTGCGTGCGATGTCCGGTGTGGTGAAGGTGCAGGTGGACGTGGTCTTCGACCCCCCCTGGGACGCGAGCCGCATGACCGACGCAGCGCGACTTCAATTGGGCATCCTTTGATTTATTCATCAATGGCGGAATCAGCCGAATTCCCATGAATGCTCGGGTTGTCGAGAAGATTATCCAAGACAGGTCCGGATTTTGTGCATCTAATTAAAAAGGGCTTAATTATGGCCTCTTTTAACGTGTTATTCATGTAATAGCGGTATAATTAGGAAAACGTCAAACTTCCAATCCACGCTCAGGACGTTTAATCGTGTTCAAGGGTAGAAGGTCCAAATTGTCCCAGGCCGAATACGAATCCGTGCGCCTTCAGGACATCCTGAAGGAAGAGGCGATCGAGGTGCATTTCCAGCCGCTCGTCTCGATCCAGGAGAAATCCGTGGTCGGGTTCGAGGGTCTTTCGCGCGGCGTCGAGATGCCCTCGGGCCGCCTCATCCCGCCCGTCGTCCTCATTCGGAAAGCCGTCGAGGAGGACCTTTCCCTCGAGCTCGATGCCCTTTTCCGCAAGAAGGTCTTCCAGTCCTTCCGCGAACAGTTCTACCAGCAGCCCCGCATGATCCTCACGGTCAATCTGGAGACCAACCTGGGCGGCGAAACCCCTCAGGATTCCCTCGAACTCGACACCTTCTCCAAGCTTTCCCAACGCTACGAGATCGATCCGGCCCGAGTGGCCATCGAGATCGTGGAGTCGAAGACGAAGAATACCCATCTTCTTGAGCGTTTCGTCGAGGCCCAGAAGGAACGGGGGTTCATGGTGGCCTTGGACGACGTGGGGAGCGGTCATTCCAATCTCGACCGCATCGCCCGCATGAAGCCCGACCTCATCAAGATCGACCGGTCCCTCATCCTGGACCTCCACAAGGAATACCATAAACAGGAGGTTTTCCGGTCCCTGGTGGGGCTTTCGCGGCAGATCGGGGCACTCGTCGTGGCGGAAGGGGTGGAGACGGAGGAGGAGGCGCTCTGGTCGCTGGAACTGGGAGCCGACATCCTACAGGGCTATTACTTCGCCAGGCCCCAGCGGATGGACGGGGGCCTGTTCGATCGCAACGAGGATCTCATCGAGGAGGTAGGCCGCAAGTTCCGCAGCATGCTCCTCGGGACCCTGCACGACAAGAGGGAGATGCACCGGCGATGCGAGGCCCGCCTGGCGGCCCTTCGCAAGAGTCTGAAGAAGGTGAAGCCCAAGGCGTTCGACGGGCATATTTCGGATCTCCTGAAGGAGAATCCCGATTTCGAGGCCGTCTATATCCTGGACGAGGCGGGTGTCCAGGTGACACACATGGCCCATGTGGAACACGATGTTCCCGAGCACCGGAGGGTCTTCTGCAAGCCCTGGGAGCGGGGAACTGACCACTCATTGCGGGATTTCTTCTGCCGCTTGGCCCAGGGTGACCCCAAGGACCAGACGCACGTCACGGATCCTTACGTTTCCCTGGCTACGGGCCGGCGCTGCGTGACCCTCTCGACCTTCTTCCGCGACGCCTACGACCGGGTCTACGTCCTTTGCGTTGACATGAAGGTCGAGGCCCTTTAGCCCTTCCCACAAGGGTTTTTCACCTGTCCGGCTCCCCATTGCGTTGACACCCTTTTCCATGTTATAAGCATCGTCCCCCCGGGAGACCCCCGGAGGGGAAGGCAGGGGGGTCAAGGCCCCCCGCCCATCTCTCACGCGTCAGGGCTCAAGCCCCGGGTGTCCCGGCTATCGGGATCGGGGCGTTTTCCCCTCGACGCGGTGGAAAACCAAGGAGTCTTCCATGCTGTCCGTTTCCATGAAGCAACTGCTCGAGGCCGGAGTGCATTTCGGCCACCAGACCCGTCGTTGGAACCCCAAGATGTCCGCCTACATCTTCGGCGAGCGCAACGGGATCCACATCATCGACCTCCAGAAGACCGTCAAGAAACTCAAGGAGGCCTACCAGTACGTCAAGGACCTGGCGGCCGCAGGCGAATCCATCATCTTCGTGGGCACCAAGAAACAGGCCCAGGACGCCATCAAGGAGGAGGCCGAGCGCTGCGGGATGTACTTCGTGAACTACCGCTGGCTCGGCGGCATGCTCACGAACTTCACCACCATCAAGAACTCCATCGCCTATCTGCGCGAACTGGAGACGATGTCCGAGCAGGAACTCTCCAAGCGTTCCAAGAAGGAGCAGGCGGGTCTCCTGAAGGACCGCGCCAAGCTCGAGCGCTCCCTTGGCGGCATCAAGAACATGAGCCGTCTGCCGGGTGCCATCTTCGTCATCGACACGAAGAAGGAGCACATCGCCGTCCAGGAGGCGAGGAAGCTGGGCATCCCCGTCGTGGCCGTCGTGGACACCAACTGCGATCCCGATGAGGTGGACGTACTCGTCCCCGGCAACGACGACGCCATCCGCGCCGTCAAGCTCATGACTGCCACCGTCGCCAATGCCGTCCTCGAGGGCCGCTCCAAGGAACTCGAGGGCCGCGACGTGGTCCCCGTCGAGGGCGAAGCCGCCCCGGCCGCCGTCGAGGAGGCGCCGGTCGAGGAATCCGCCGCTCCCGCGCCCTTGGGCGAGGTCAGTGCCGAGATGATGGCCGCCGAGGAGGTCCTGGCCGCCGAGCGGGAGGCCGAAGCCAAGCGCGCCGCCGGCGAGCTGTTGGCCCCCGACGTCGAGCACCTGGCGGGCGACGCCAAGACGGTGTCCGACCTCGCCGATGAGATGACCATCGAGAAGGTCGAGCGCATCCGCACCAAGCGCCTTCGCGACGACAAGCCAACCAAATAATCGCGAAAGACAACACGACGAGCCCCCTCACCCTGCCCTCTCCCCCTGAAGGGGGAGAGGGGGATTTTTCCATGGGGGTATCCAACCGACAGGAGAATCGAGAACCATGGAGATCACCGCTTCAACCGTCAAGGAACTGCGCGAGAAGACCGGCGCCGGCATGATGGAGTGCAAGAAGGCCCTGACCGAGTGCCAGGGCGATTTCGAGAAGGCCACGGTCTGGTTGAGGGAGCGCGGCATGGCCCAGGTGGCCAAGCGCGCGGGCCGCGCGGCCAACCAAGGGCTCGTCGCCGTCCTCGTGAAGGGGCGTGCCGCCGCGATCCTCGAGCTCAATTGCGAGACTGATTTTGTGGCGAAGACGGACGACTTCAAGGCGCTGGCCTCGGATCTCGCAGTCCAGGCGGCGGACCTGTCCGTTTCGGGGGCCGTGCGGGATGCGCTCCTGGCCCAGCCGCTCGCCAAGGACCCGGCCAAGAACGTCGCCACCCATGTCACCGAGGTCACCGCGAAGCTCGGGGAGAACGTCGCGCTGAAACGCGTCGAGCGGATCGAACTCTCCGGCGAGGGACTCTTCGGTTCCTACGTCCACGGGGGGAAGGTGGGGGTCCTGGTCGAGTTGGCCGTTGACGCCGCCGTTGCGGCCAAGCCGGAAGCCGCCGAGGTCGCGAAGGAATTGGCCATGCAGGTGGCCGCCTCCTCGCCGCGCTTCGTCGTTCCCGCCGAGGTTCCCGCCGAGGAGTTGGACAAGGAACGCGCCATCTACCTGGCCGAGGCCAAGCAGGCCGGCAAACCGGAAGCCATCCAAGCGAAGATCGCCGAGGGGAAACTGCAGGCGTACTACAAGCAGATCTGCCTGATGGACCAGCCCTACATCCGGGAGCCCAAGAAGGCCGTCAAGGACATGCTGAAGGAAGCGACCGCCAAGCTGGGCGGGGCCGTCTCCGTGAAGCGTTTCGTGAGGATGCAGCTCGGGGAATGATCCCGCCGTTCATTCCGCTTCCCCCCTTGATGGATTCGACCCGGCTCACCTTTCGGGGAGAAGGACGGGATGAGGGTGGTCTTGCGGCCGCGAAAGCGCTCCGGATCGGTGAACCATCCCGAACGGGGGTCCAGGGGGCGAGGGAAGCGGTTTTGCATAGGGGGATTTCAACGGGTTCGTTTTCGCGGCGGAAGTAGGCCCAAAAAGGGCGTGGTTGTTGTAGAATGCCTGGACCTGCCCGGTCGCCGTCCTGAAAACCTCGTATCCTCGTGAGCGGAGTTCCATGGCCAAGAAAACGCGCCGTTCGTCCCCCCCCTCCCAGCCGGCTTATCGTCGGATCATGCTCAAGATCTCCGGCGAGGCCCTCGCCGGTAGCCGGGGTTTCGGCATCGATGCCGCCGTGGTCCGCTCCATCGCCTCCCAGATCCGTGAGGTCCGTGAATCGGACGTCCAAGTGGCCCTCGTCATCGGCGGCGGCAATATCTACCGGGGCGCGGACGGGGAACGCATGGGCCTGGACCGTGTTTCCTCCGACTACATGGGAATGCTGGCCACCGTCATCAACTCCCTGGCCATGCAGAACGCTTTGGAGAAGGAAGGAGTCCACACCCGCGTCCAGTCGGCCATCGAGATGCAGAAACTGGCCGAACCCTACATCCGGCGCCGGGCCATGCGGCACCTCGAGAAGGGCCGCGTGGTCATCTTCGCAGGCGGCACGGGGAACCCCTATTTCACCACGGACACGGCGGCGGCCCTGCGGGCCGTCGAGATGAAGGCCGACGCCATCCTGAAGGCCACCCATGTGGACGGGGTGTACGACGACGACCCCAAGAAGAACCCGAAAGCCGTCAAGTTCAAGAGTCTCACCTATATCGACGCCATCAACCGCCGGTTGAGGGTCATGGACACCACCGCCCTGACCCTTTGCATGGAGAATCGGCTTCCCATCGTGGTGTTCGACCTGAACGTGAAGGACAACATCAAGAAGGTGGTGAACGGCGCCGCGGTCGGCACTACCGTGAAGAGTGAATAGTACAAGAACCGCCTTTCGTCCTCCGGCCGAAGGGTGAAGGATGCCCGCGCAAATCGAGGCAGATCTGCGAGAGCGAGTAGGCGGGAACGAGGGAGAAATGGCGGATATCCAGCAGATCCTCAACGAAGCCGACGGGAAGATGAAGAAGGCCATCGATGCCACCAAGCGGGAGTTCGGCACGGTTCGGACCGGTCGGGCCTCTTCGGCGCTGGTCGAGGGCGTGAAAGTGGAGTACTACGGCTCCCTGATGCCCCTGAACCAGGTGGCGAATATCACGATCCCCGACAACCGCACCTTGGAGATCAAACCCTGGGATCCCGGTGTCCTGTCCGAGATCGAGAAGGCCATCCAGAAGAGCGATATCGGTGTGCATCCCAACAACGACGGCAAGGTGATCCGGCTCTCCCTGCCTCCCCCGACCGAGGAGCGCCGCAAGGAGATGGTCAAGCTCGTCAAGAAGCACGCGGAGGATGGTCGCGTGGCCGTGCGCTCCATCCGCCAGGATGCCAACAAGGCGCTGGAGATCCTCAAGAAGGACAAGGCCGCCAGTGAGGACGAGGTGAAGAAAGCGTTGGAGCGTGTTCAGAAGATGACCGACACTTTCACCCAGGAAGTGAACCACTTGGCCGAGCACAAGGAAAAAGAGATCATGGAGTTCTAAGGCCGGGCCGCCCCGGCAAGCGCCGGACCATGGCGGACCGGACATCATCCTGGCCCCCGAGCAACGAATGGATTCCGACCGGGAAACGGTCCTCAAAAGATACGGACTCACCGAACGCAAGGCCCCTCTTCCGCGTCATGTCGCGGTCATCATGGACGGCAACGGCCGCTGGGCGAGGACTCGCGGCCTTCCCCGCATCGCGGGGCACCGGGCGGGCGTCAGTTCCATCCGCGAGACGGTCCGTCTTTGCGGGGAACTGGGCATCGAGACCCTCACCCTCTACGCTTTCTCGACCGAGAATTGGCGGCGTCCGGCCCGGGAGGTCTCCCTCCTGATGGCGCTCCTTCGGCACTACCTGAAAAGGGAAGTGCCGGAATTGATGAAGAACAACGTGCGTCTGGCCACCATCGGGCGGACCCGGGACTTGCCGGCCCCCGCCCGGAAAGAGCTCCGAAAAGCCATCGCCGCCCTGTCGGGTAACCGCGGTCTGACGCTGGTCCTGGCGTTGTCCTACAGCGGCCGGGCCGACCTCATCGATGCCGCCCGGTCTCTGGCTTCCCGGGCCCGGGACGGCCGGATCCGCCCCGGGGATATCGACGAAGCGACGTTTTCCGGCGCACTCTCCACGGCGGGTTTGCCGGAAGTGGATCTTTTGATCCGGACTTCTGGCGAGATGCGGCTTTCCAATTTCCTGCTCTGGGAACTGGCCTATTCGGAACTGATCGTGACGAAAACCCTCTGGCCCGATTTTCGTGCTAAGCACCTCGTGGCCGCATTGAGGGAGTACCAGAAGCGCGAACGGCGCTTCGGCGGTCTTGTGAACCTGAATCGGACCTGGAAGGGCGGACGGCGAACTTGAAATCCATTCTCCTGCGAGCGCTGGTGGCGGTCCTGGCCATCCCGTTGGTTCTTTATCTCACGTTCAATTCCGATACCCTCGCGTTCAAGGTCGTCGTGCTGGCGGTTCTCACCGTGGCCCTGCTGGAGGTGGGTCAGATGGCCAAGGGGAAACCGACGGCACTCCTTTATTTCTCCGGCATGTATTTCCTGTTCCTCTTCTGGATGCCGGCCTCGGGGATCGCTTTCCTGGCCCGGATGAGCCTTCCCAGCCTGCTCTTCCTCGGCCTTCTGCTCCTGTTCGCGGAGTTCCTGCTCTGGAGGCGGCCCCTGGCCGAGACCGTTCCGGCCACCGCCACCACCTTTTTCAGCGCCTTCTATTTCGGGATCCTCGGGAGTTATTTCCTTCTTCTGAGGCGGCAGCCCGAAGGGCCCTGGCATTTGATGGTCCTGTTCGTCGCCACGTGGGCCTACGACACGGGTGGATACTTTGCGGGCCGGACGTGGGGTAGGCACAAGTTGGCGCAATCGGTTTCTCCCAAGAAGACCTGGGAAGGTTGCGCAGGGGGCGTGGTGCTGGCCGTCGCGGCGCTCCTGGTTTTCAGGCACTTCGCGCCCGTCGTGCAGGGTGCCTATCGGATCGTGGATCTGCTGGTCCTCGGCCTCCTGCTTTCGTTCTTCGGGCAGGCCGGCGATCTCATCGAGTCGATGATCAAGCGGTCCTTCGCCGCCAAGGATTCCGGAAGCCTCCTGCCCGGTCATGGCGGCATGTTCGACCGGATCGACAGCCTGTTGTTCAACGCGCCGGTGCTGTATTTCTACATCCAATTCATCCTGCGAGCGAGAACATGAGCCTACCTGATGTTGTCAAGAGAACCCAAGCGACCTTCTACCGCCAGTTCGGGGCCGATCCCGGAAGACGGGTCACTCTCGTGGCCTCGCCTTCCCGGCTGACCCTGTTGGGCGGCGAGTACACCGAGGCCACGGACGGCTTCAGTCTGGTGGCCGGCGGCAGTCACACCCTGGTGGTGGCGGCCCAGCGTCGCACGGACCGGGAATGCGTGTTTTATTCCTCCAACTACGAGGAGAAGCTCAAGTTCTCCCTTTCCACCCTGAAGTACGAGAAAGGGGATGGTTGGGCCAACTACCTGAAAGGCGTCGTGTATTTTTACGAGCGCACGGGACGCAAGCTGGACGGCCTATCGCTGGCGGTGGCCAGCGACATCCCCGAGGGGGCCGGGTTGGGAGCCAGCGCGGCGCTCACGACCGCCGTGGCGACGGCCTGCAACATCGTCGGGAACAACCCCCTGGACGATGCCACTTTATCCAAGCTGTGCCAGCGGGTGGAGCACCAGTTCATGTCCATGCGCGGCGATTATTTCTCTCCTTTCGCGTGCCGGATGGCGAAGAAGGATCACCTGGTCTTTTTCGACGCGCGGACCTTCAAGCCGGAATACGTGCCGTTCCCGTCCTCGGAGGCGAAGCTCGTTGCCATCGAGACGGGCGTGCGGTTGAAGGAAAGGGACGCGGAGATGAAGAAGCGCCTGGACCTCTTCCAGCAGGTGCTTCCCGACATCCGCAAGGTGGTGCCCAAGGTTTTGTCCTTGAGGGACGTGACGAGCGAGGGGTACGACCCGGTCCGCAAGGGCCTGGATATCATCGTGCGCAAGAGGCTGGACCACGTTGTGTACGAAAACGAGCGTGTCCTGAAGGCGCGGGACAGCCTGCGGAGCGGGGACCTGGAGAACTTCGGCAGGATCCTCTGCAATTCACACGATTCCCTGACCGGAAAACTGAAGGTGACCTGCACCGAGATCGACCTGGCTTACGCCATCGCCCTACAGGCGCCGGGTTGCCTGGGAGCCCGTATGGCCGGTCCCGGCTTCGGGGGGAACCTCATCGCCCTGGTGAAGGCGAAGGACGTCGATTCCTTCGTGGACCAGGTCAAGCGCGAATACAAGAAGCAGGCGAACATGACGCCCCAGGTCCATGTGAACGAACCCTCTGATGGTGCCCGGGAGGTCGAGGGCGTGGCGATCCCCACCGAGGTGGAGGGGTAGCGCGCACTGGGTCCTCGCGGCGCCCGGGAGGTCGAAGGGGCGTTTTCGAGGCGGAAGCGGCCGACGTCGTGGCGAGACGCATTTCGTCGACCCCTTGAGGGTGGGGGTATCTTTCGCGGGGCTACTATTCATTGGAGTATTCGCGGAGTAACCTGTCCGACAAGACCGGCTTTTTCATGGACGGGTTTTCACCTTCCCTTATAATAAGCCGGTTCGCGGACGTCTTTTCAACCTTGGGATTCATTCGGAGGTCGCAATGAAACGGTGGATCGTCGCTTTCCTCGTCGGGGCCCTTGTGGTGACTGGTGGCTTGGCTTTCGCCCAGGCCGGTGCGGACCAGTACCGCGCGGCCGGTGACAAGTGCTTCGCCGCGAAGGACTACGCGAACGCTTACAAGTATTATGCGTACGCGGCCAAGATGAATCCCAACGACGCGGCCGCCCTCAAGGGCGTCGGCAATTGCCTCTACATGTACCAGCGCAAGGACCAGGCCCTCCAGTATTACGAAAAGTCCCTCGCGTTGAATCCCGGCGACACCCAGCTCGCCAACTTCGTCCGGAATCTCAAGGCCCAGGCGGGCACCGCTCCTGCGGTGGGTTCGACAGGCTCACCACAGGCTTCCGGGTCGCTGGCCCAGGGCAAGGCCCTCGTCCAGCAGAAGCAATATGCGGCCGCTATCCCGGTCCTCCAGCAGGCGGTTCGCGAGAATCCCAACGACTATCAGGGCTATTACTACCTGGGTTACGCCCAGTACGGGGCCGGCGACCGCAAGAACGCCGCCGTCAACTTCGGCCTGGCCAATGCCAAGCAGCCGAACGCCCAGTTGAAGGCCTATGCCGACAAGGTCAAGGCCTCCCTCCCGCCGGCCGACCAGCAGTGGGTGGACGCTCAGATCGCCTCGGGCGGAGTGGCCGTCGCCGGCACCGGAGCGGCCGGGGCTGCCGTCAAGCCCAAGGTGTTCGGCATCCGGCTTTCGCCGGCCATTGCTCTCTTCAAATTGAAGGATCTCGAGGACGAAGGGGCCGCCATCGAAGCCGCCTTGAACGAGGCCAACAGCGATGGAACGACGCCGGAGTTTTTGCAGGGCATGTACTTCGGGAGTCCGGGCCAGTACGGCATGACGGGCGACGTCCCCAGCGGCAACCTGTATTTCGGCATCGGCCCGGTCATCCGTCCGGCCCAGGGTCTGGAAATCGGCCTGGAGGTCGGCCTCTTCTCGGTCGGCAAGTATTCGGTGGACATCACGTCCCCCAATCTCGACGACGTGACCCTCACGGACAGCATCCGGAAGGCCTACGACGTGAGCACGATGCCCATCGGGCTTTCCGTGGGATACGCCTTCGGGAAGGGCAAGGTTTCCCCGAAGGTCGGCTTGGGCGCGGACTACTACTCGGTCACCATCAAGGAGACCATGTCCGTCATCGCGGGCACCACCGGATACGGCTACACGGGCGAATACAAGTCCTCCGGCATCGGGATGCACGTGGACCTGGGGCTCGATTTCAAGTTCGGCACCAGCGTGGTCGCGGGCCCCTATTTCCGCTACCGCATGGCCAAGTTCACCGACTTCACGGGTGACCAGCAGTCGGGCGGCGAGAGCACGAGCGGCAAGCTGATGGTCCACGAGGAGTCCCATCTCGTGGTCTTCAACGAGGATGGCGATCCCGAGACCGGGTTGCGCCCCCTGGACATCGACCTGGGCGGCCTGCAGGTCGGCCTGAACGTCGCGGCATTCTTCTAAGACGCATCGAGGGAAGTGCGAAGGGCCGCCGGAACTCCGGCGGCCCTTTTTTATTTACGAACACGGTTTACCGCAGAGACGCAGGGCGCTTCGCGCCACGCGGAGGAAGGACCTTTTAATATGGTGAATGATGGAGTGATGTTGAGTGGGGCGCGCTGTTCTCTGCGACTCTGTGACTCTGCGGTCATAGTTTTCGTATGAAGTCGGTCCATATCCACACGCTCGGGTGCCGGGTGAACCAGTACGACTCCCAGGTTCTCCGGGAGCTTGGCGAACGCGCGGGTTACACATGGGTCGACGATCCGGCCCGGGCCTCCCTCGTGGTCCTCGTTTCCTGCACCGTGACGGCCGCGGCCGACACGAGTGTCCGCCGATTGATCCGGCGTTTCCGCCGCCTGAACCCCCAAGCGACGATCGCCCTGGTGGGATGCCTTCCCTCCCGGGTGCAGGATCTCCCGGCGGACCTCGTCCTGGGCAACCGCGACAAGTTCCGGGTGTTCGAACGTCTTGAAGACCAGGACAAGGCTTCACCACGAAGGCGCGAAGGCACGAAGGAGGGAGGGAACACACGGAACGTCCACTGGCCGATCCCGATCTCATCCTTTGCGGGCCACAGACGGCCGATCCTCAAGGTGCAGGACGGCTGCGGTTTCGCGTGTTCCTTCTGCGCGGTGCCGGGTGTGAGGGGAGGGTCCTTGAGCCGCCCCCGTGCGGAGATCCTGGAGGAGGCGAGGATTCTGGCCGGGAAAGGGGCCCGGGAACTGGTCCTGGCGGGGGTCCAGCTCTCCTCCTACGGGCTGGATCTCGGACTCAAGGCGGACGCGCCCCGGTTGGCGCCTCTCGTGGAGGCCTTGTTGAAGGTGCCGGGCGTGAAGAGGGTGCGGCTTTCCTCCTACGGGGTGGCCGGCTTCGAGGCGGGGCTTCTGTCCCTGGTCGGGGAGGAGGACGGGCTATGTCCGCATTTCCACCTTCCCCTTCAGAGCGGTGATGAGGGCATTCTTCGTGCCATGAAGAGGCCTTATTCCCTCGTCGGGTTCCGGCGGGTCGTGGACGCGATCCGCCGATCTATTTCCCGTGCCGGTCTCACCACCGACGTCATCGCGGGATTCCCCGGGGAGACACCGGAGGCGTTCCGGAATACCCTGGATCGGATCCGGGAACTCGGCTTTCGCGACCTGCACGCCTTCCCCTATTCGGAACGGCCGGGTACGGAGGCTACGGGAATCGAGCCGAAGGTCCCGGTCGGTGTCGTCCGGGAAAGGATCGCGGAGCTCCTGACCCTCAAACGGGAGATCGTCGAGGCATCGGCCCGGGAGGCGGAAGGGGAGATCCGCTGGGTTGTCGAGGAGGATCATTCCCCCGGTTATTCCGGGGGTACGACCGCCGAGGGTTTGAGGGTCATTTTCCAGGGAAAAGGGGGAAAGCCGGGAGGCGAGTCGAGGGTTCGCCTCGGGAAAATCAGGAAGGGACAAATCCAGGCCGTGCGGGTAGAATGAGTTTTCCAGGAACGGACATATCTCGGGAGGGAAACATGCGTCCATTCATCAAGGCCGGAACGGCGGTATTCGTTTTCTGCGCCCTCGTGCTCGGGTTGCTGTCAGGTGCGAACGCCCAGGTGAGCGCCCAGCAATACTACCAGGCGGGTCTCCAACTCTACCAGGCCAAGGACTACGCCAAGGCCGTCCAGTATTTCGACGCGGCCCTGAAGGTGGATCCGAACATGGCCGCCGCCGCGCAGGGTGCGGGCAACTGCCACATGGCCCTGAACCAGCCCGCTCAGGCCATCCCCTATTACGAGAAGGCGCTGGCCTTGAAACCGGACGACGCGCAACTGGCCTCCTTCATCCAGAACCTGAAGGCGCAGGCGGGTTCGGCTCCCGCGGGTCCTTCGGCCTCTCCTGCGACCGCCGGTTCCTATGTCCAGGGTAAGGCTCTTTTCGACGCCAAGCAATACGCCCAGGCCCAACCCTTCTTCCAGCAGGCCGTGATCGAGAATCCCCTCGACGCCAACGCCCATTTCTACCTCGGCTATTGCCAGTACGTGGCGGCGGACAAGAAGGGCGCCGCTTTGAGCTTCTCGCGGAGCGCCCGCATCAGCCCCAACGCCACGGCGGAGAGTTATGCCCAGCGCATCCGTGCGGCGCTCACTCCCGAAGAGCAGGCCTGGGTGGACGCCGAGCTGGCCAAGCCCACCCCGGCGGCGGGGACCGCCGCGGCCGTCGCGACGGCGCCCGTGAAAAAGCATTCCTTCGGCATTCGCCTGATGCCGGGCTTGCAGATGCTTACGCTGGGTGACCTGAAGAAGGATTCCGACGCCCGGGCGGCCTATACCGTCGAACTCCAGCAGATGGACCCCTCCATCGGGTTGGAGGGAAAGATCGCCTCAGGCGGCCTGGCCCTGGGCCTGGAACCCTTCGTGCCCCTGGGAGGCAGTGCGGAGCTGGGCATGCACCTGGAGATGCTGTCGGTGTCGGACTACCAGGTCACCATCACCAACGGTCAGGAAGGCGTTATGGAGTACACGGAGGAAGGGACCCTGAAGATCTCCGCCATGCCCCTCGGGCTCTCCTTCCGTTACCTCCTCGGCGCCCCCGGCAAGAAAATGCGGCCCTTCCTGGGACTCTCCGCCCTCTACCTGATCTCCAGCATCGACTACACCTCGACCGTTCGCGACTATTCCGATCCGGAACGCGTCGTCACGGCCCAACTGGACGGGAGCGGCATCGGCGGCGGGATCTCCCTGGGTATCGATTACGCGATGGGTGAAACGATCAGGATCTCGCCCTTCGTGGCCTATCGCATGCTGAAGGTCAAGAACTACAAGGGAAGCGGATCTTTCGGGGATGTCACCGACAACGCGGAGTTGGTGACCACGAACGGTTCGGCGGGCATCCCCGCCGGACTTGTGGGCGTGGCACCCGAGGACATCGCCTCCGAGTACGGGAGTCCCACCGAGGTGGATTTCGGCGGCATCAACGCCGGCCTGATGATAGGGCTGTATTTCTAGCTCCATCGCGGGGGATTTTTCCATGTCCGGCGGCATGAGCATGATGGACCGGATGTTCCGGCAGGTGTTCTACCGCACGCGGCTCTCCCAGTTCGACCTTCCCGAACTGCGCGTCGGATGGAGAAGCCGAGCGAACCAGGAAGCCCGATTCTCCACGCTCGCGGCCGTCGCCGACCTGAAAGGGAAGAGCATCCTCGACCTGGGCTGCGGCCTGGGTTGCCTTTACGCCTACTTGAAGGCCCGCGGATGGGTCGGCGCCTACACCGGATTCGACCTCCTGGGCCCCATGGTGACCGAGGCCTCCATTCGCTTCCCCGGCGTGCGATTCGAGAAGCGCGATATCGTGTCCGATGCGCCCGACGAGGCGTGGGACGTGGTTCTCATGAGCGGCCTTTTCAACCACCTCGTGAAGGACAATCTCGCCCAGGTGCGCGAGGTCGTGGGGGCCGCCCTGCCCCTGGCTCGCGAGGCGCTGGCTTTCAACATCCTCCGCCGGGTGAGTGGTTGGACGGATCCCGAGATGTATTACGCGAGGGATGCGGACATCTCGGCGCTCGCGGAGGAGTTGGCGCCGGGCTGCTGGAAGACCGTGACCGGCTATCTCCCCGAGGACATCACCATCTACCTCTACCGATCGTAACCGCGAAGACGCGAAGGTCGCGAAGAACGATCTGTCTGAAGAAACCGGAAAGCACCGGAAGATTCGTGTTAGATCTGGGCATCCCGCCTTGTTGGGGCGGGATGTGACGAACTCACAGAACAACTTCGCGTCTTCGCGACTTCGCGTTGGCTGTGAAGTGGGAGGTTGATCGTGTCTTCAGATTGCATCTTCTGCAAGATCATCGCCAAGCAGATCCCCTCGAAGTCGGCTTACGAGGACGATGAGATCTACGGCTTCCACGACATCCAGCCCCAGGCACCCGTCCATGTCCTCTTCATCCCGAAGAAGCATATCGCCACGGTGAACGACGTACCGGCGGGTGACCTGATCGTTGGAAAACTCGTCCACGCGGCTGCGAAGGTGGCCGGGGAACTGGGCGTCGCGAAGCCGGGATACCGGCTGGTCATGAACTGCAACGCCGACGGGGGACAGGTGGTGTATCACCTGCACCTGCACCTGCTGGGTGGGCGCTCCCTCAAGGGGGGAATGGGTTGAAAGCAATGATAAGTTAGGAATGAGAAATTAGGAGTTAACGGCCTAGAGGATCAAAAACGCCGATAAAACAGGCTCGGGGCCCCATGGCGCATTTCTTGACAGGGGCGGGGGGTGGGCTTAAACTCCTTTCCTGTTTTTCAGGACCCCATTCCGAAGGGATGTGAAATCCTTGGTCGAAGTCCGAGTCGACGAGAACGAGCCCATCGAGAACGCCCTCAAGCGTTTCAAGAAGGTCGTGCAGAACTCCGGCCTCATCTCCGAGATGAAGAAGCGCGAGTTCTACGAGAAGCCCTCCGAGCGTCGCAAGAAGAGGGAGGCCGCGGCCCGCAAGAAGGCGCGCCGCCGGCAGATGAAGTCCAACCGCGACTGAAGAGCCGTCCACGCAGTCCAAGCCCGCGGCCCCTTGTGGACGCGGGCTTTTTTCTTTTCAGGTCGATGTTTCCACCACGAAGTCACGAAGACTCGAAGTGAGAAGTCTTGTGGGGACGAAAATCCGGCTATCGGCTTGCCTCCTTCAGGGTGCCGGGTGGCGGGTGTTATGCGTTGACCCCAAAGGCTTCCTTGGTGCCTTCGTGTTGAAGAATGCGGTATGGAGGATAAAAATGAGCGCATCCCCGCTGTTTGACAAGATCAATGCCGACATCATCACCGCCATGAAGGCCAAGGACGAGGCCGCTCTCTCGGCCCTGCGCATGCTCAAGTCCGCCCTGAAGTACAAGGAAGTGGACCTGAAGCGCGAGCTCAAGGACGAGGACGTGATCGGCGTCCTCTCCCAGCAGGCCAAGCAGCGCCGCGAGTCCATCGAGGGGTTCGAGAAGGGCGGGGCGGCCGACCGCGCGGCCGCCGAGAAGGCCGAACTTTCCCTCATCGAGAAGTACCTGCCCGCGCAGATGACCGACGCCGAGATCGAGGCTGTGGTGGCCGAGATCGTGAAGGCGGTTGGGGCGACCGGACCCCGGGACATGGGCAAGGTCATGGGCGCCTTGAACCCCAAGGTGAAGGGCCGCGCGGACATGGGGCGTGTCAGCGCCCTCGTCAAATCGCGCCTGGGAGCGTGACGGCAATTAGGAATTAGAAATTGTTGTTGAGCGGGTTCGTCATTCCCGGTCCGGCGGGTCCCGTCCGGTTCGGTGTGGCGGGTCCTCCAGAACCACCGAGGAGCCGCGATGCTTCCACTCTCCTTCTTTGCACGACCCACCGTGCGCGTCGCGCGCGACCTTCTGGGATGCGTCCTCGTCCACGGCGCGCCGGAAGGACGCGCCTCGGGGCGCATCGTCGAGGTCGAGGCGTATCTTCCCAAGGACGACCCGGGTTGCCATGCGGCCCGGGGACGCACTCCCCGCAACGAACCCATGTTCGGCCCGCCGGGGCGGGCCTACGTCTATTTCTGTTACGGCAACCACTTCCTGTTCAACGTCGTGACCGAGAGGGAGGGCATCCCGGGCGCCGTTCTCGTCCGGGCGCTGGAGCCCGTCGGGGGACTCGCCGTCATGTCCCGGCGTCGTGGGATTTCACTTCAAGCCGGCCGTCCGCTCACGGCACTCACCAACGGCCCCGCCAAACTCGTGCAGGCGCTGGGCCTGGGACGGAACCACAACCGGGCTTCCCTGATGACCCGCGAACTCCACATCGAGCGGGTCCGCCGACCCGAGGGGATCGGCGTGACCACCCGCATCGGCATTACGAAGGGGTGGGACAAGCCGTTGCGGTTCTACTTGAAGGGGAACCCCTTCGTCTCCGTCCCGGCGGGAAAAGATCGACCATCGCCGGGCAGAAAGCGGCAAATTGAAAATGCAAGATAGAAGAGAGGAAATGGGGAGGATGGGTCAAGTGGGTTCCATTGTCGTGATTTTCAATCTTCTATCTTCGATTTTCTATTTAACTGCGAGTGCAGGTTCGCGAAGGACGACAAGGGGGAACGAGTGATGGCTGTGTATACCTTGGATGGTACCTGGCAGTTCCGTCTTCACGGCAGCCCCCGTGGTGTCGTTCCTCACGGGCTCGACCTGAAGCGCTGGCGGACGGCGTCGATGCCCGGCACGATCCATTTCGCCCTGCAACGCCACGGTCTCATACCCGACGCTTTCGTCGGACGCAACGAACTGGATGTTCAGTGGGTGGACGAGCAGGACTGGGAACTGCGGCGCCGGATCCGACTTTCGGCGGCGGACCTGCGCCGGGCCCGTCTGGAGATTCTCTTCGAGGGGATCGACACGGTTGCGGAGATCTTCGTGAACGGCCGCAAGGCCGGAGGCTCCGCCAACATGTTCCGCGAGGTCGTCCTCGATGCCCGCGGGCACCTGAGCGCCGGGACCAACGTGATTCGCGTCGTTCTCCTGAGTCCCACCCGGTACGCCCGGACCCGGGCCCGGGAATCGCGGACCCGCTATCCCCGCATGGCCACCCATTTCGAGTGGCAAACGGGGGAAAGCCGCGAGGTCCAGCGCCATTGGATCCGCAAGGCGCAATGTCACTTCGGATGGGACTGGGGCCCCTGCCTTCCCGTCTCAGGGGTGTGGCTGCCCTCCCGCATCGAGTGTTCCGACCATCCCCGGCTGGAGTCCTTCCAGGTCAGGCAGACCCACGTCGGTCCTCCCGGCGCCCCCCGACACGTGGACCTCGAATTCACGGTTCGTTTGAACTCGCCCGGGGTTCGTGACGGTTGCCTCACCCTGGAGGTGGACGGCGGAGAGGCGACAACACTCGGCCGGTTGCGCCCTGGACCGAACGCCTGGAAGGTGCCCGTTCGCATCGTGAAACCCCGCCTCTGGTGGCCCGCCGGTCAGGGAGCGCCCGAGTTGTATGAGGTGCGTTTGCGATGGGCGGACGGATCGGGCATCGCGGAATATCCGAGTCGGAGGATCGGTTTGCGCACCCTGGAACTGGTGCGCGAGAAGGATCGCACTCCGGGGGGGAAACCCGGCGAGAGTTTCCTCTTCCGCGTGAACGGGAGGGCCGTCTTCATGAAGGGGGCCGATTGGATCCCCCCCGATGCCTACGAGGATCGCGCGACGATCCCAATCGTGCGACACCTCCTCGATTCGATGGTCGAGGCGAACATGAACGCGGTGCGTGTCTGGGGCGGGGGGCGCTACGAACGCGACGAATTCTACGACCTGTGCGACGAGATGGGACTGATGGTCTGGCAGGATTTCATGATGGCCTGCGCGGCCTATCCCGATGAGCCGGCTTTGATGCGCGAGTACGAGGCGGAGGCCCGCCACCAGGTGCGGCGGCTCCAGCACCGCGCCGGCATCGCCCTTTGGTGCGGCGACAACGAAAACCTCTCGGGGATGCAGCATTGGTGGAGGAAACTTCCCGATTTTCCCCGGCTGAAACGCGCCTACCGCCGGGTGACGAACCTCTTCGGGCGTGTGGCGCGCCACGAGGATCCCACGCGCGCCTTCTGGGTCTCGAGCCCCTCCAACGGCTCCCTGGCCGGGGAGACGGATGATCCGGATCGCGGTGACGTGCATTACTGGAAGGTGTGGCACGGTCGCCGGCCTTTCGAGGACTATCTCACCGTGCGCCCCCGGTTCGTCTCCGAATTCGGGTTCCAGTCGTTCCCGGACAAAGACACATTGGATGCGGTGCTCCCGCCCGGGGAACGCAACGTCTCCTCCCGGGCCATGGAGCACCACCAACGCTCGCCCGACGGCAACGCCATCATCACCAACACCATGGTGCGCGAGATGCCGATGCCCTCGGATTTCGCATCCTTCTGCCGCCTGTCCCAGTTGAACCAGGCGCTGGCCCTGCGGACGGCCGTCGAGCATTGGAGGCGTTGCAAACCCTGGTGCATGGGGACCGTCTTCTGGCAGGTCAACGACAACTGGCCCGTGGCCTCCTGGAGTTCCATCGACTATTTCGGGCGCTGGAAGGCCGTGCACCATGCCGTGGGGCGCGCCTGCGCGCCCCTGCTCCTGTCCCTTGCCCTGAAGGGGGATGCCCTGGAGGTCTGGGCCACCAGCGACCTGCCCCGTCCCTTGGCCCTCGAAGGGCGGCTGATCGTGATGAGGTTCGGGGGCCAGCTCGTGTCATCGCGGGGTTTTTCCGCGAAGCTGAAGGCGGGAGACAATCGACGCATCGCGCGCTTTCCCATGGCATTCCTGGCGCGGGGAGGGGATCCGCGGGATCTTTGCGTCTTTGCCGAGGCGGAAGGGGATGGAACCAGCGCGTCGAACCACTGGAGTCCCGTGAAATGGAAATGGGCCGGTCTCGTGGAACCGCGTTTCCGGGCCTCCCTGGCGCGGGAGGAAAGGGGTCTTGTGCTCAGGGTGCGGCCCTCGACCGTTGTGCCGTTCCTGCACGCCCGTCTGGACGGGTACGAGGGACATTTCGCCGGGGACGGGGATGTGCTCCGGCCGGGAAGGACCTATCGGTTCCCGTGGGTCCCCCATGTCGGGCGCGGGGCGAAGGAACCGTCCCTCGAAGCGGCCCGGAAGACACTCCGGATGTCCACGCTCTGGGACCTATGCGAGCACCCCGGGGTGAACCGGAAGCAGGAATGAGGAACGGGGAATTGACGACGGAAGCGGATGGGCTGGGGAATTTCCTGCAGGCTGTCGAGTACCCGAAAGTGCTCGAGAAACTGGCGCTTGCCTGCACCACGGCCGCCGGGAAGGACCTTCTTCTTTCGCTTCGGCCGGTCACGGACGAGGCGGAGATCCGGGAGCGGCTCGAAAGGACTCGGCTCCTTGAGGACCATGTCGCCCGCTATGGCGTCCCGCCCGTCCCGGACCCTTCCGGGAACCGGCGCGCGCTCGATGCCGCGCGCGAGCGGGGGGAATGCCTCGACGGCCGCGAACTGGCCGGATTGGCCGCCTTCCTCGACGGGATCGTGCGTTTGCGCCGGCACCTGGCCGGGGAGGGGAGGCTGGAGTCGCCCTTCCGCGACTGGATGTCGCGGCTCGATGCCCTTCCTCCGATGAGGGAGGAGCTCTCCCGTGCGGTTTCGGAGAAGGGCGAGATCCTCGACGGGGCTTCGCCGGGATTGGCCGAGGCGCGCAGGGTTTCGCGCAGGGCCCGCCTGGAGGCGGACGCGTTCTATCAACGCCTCCTGTCACGGTCGGATCTCGCGGACGTCCTTCGGGAGCGCACCGTCACCGAGAGGAACGGCCGGTGGGTCGTGCCCGTGCGGCGCGACGCCTCATCCTCCTTTCCGGGCATCGTGCACGGGATCTCGGCTTCCGGTTCCACGGCCTTCGTGGAACCCCGTGATGCCGTCGCCCTGAACAACGCGCTGGCGGAGGCCCTTTCCGGCGAGGACGAGGAGGTGCGCCGCGTCCTGCGCCGTTTGACGGAGCGGGCCTTGGCTTGTCACCCCGCCCTCGAGGGCGATGCCAGGGTTTGTGCCGAGGTGGACGCGCACCAGGCCCTCGCCGATTTCGCGATCCGTTTCGAAGGCCACTCCCTCGAGCCCGAGAGCGGCGCCCCGCTCATCCTGCGGGAAGCGAGGCATCCGCTCCTTTGCCTCGAGGCGGGTGAGGCCTGGCGGGAGCGAGTCGTTCCCCTCGACCTGGAGGCGGCCCCGGGGATCCGCGTCATCCTCCTTTCAGGCCCCAATGCGGGAGGGAAGACCGTGGCTCTCAAGTGCCTGGGACTTCATTGCGTGCTCGCCGCCGCGGGGATCCCTGTTCCTGCATCGCCGACCAGCCGCATTCCGGCTTTTTCGCGTTTCGACACCGACTTGAACGATGGGCAGAGCCTCGCCGACCATCTCTCGACCTACGAGGCCAGACTCCGGGCCCTGATGCGCATGTTGTTTCTCGCTGATGGCGATACCCTGCTCCTGCTGGACGAATTGGGATCCGGCACGGATCCGCAAGAGGGCGGTGCCTTGGGTCTCGCCTGCCTCGAGGCCTTCCGTTCGCGAGGCGCCTTCGTGTTCGCCACCACCCATCAACCGCTCCTCAAGCTTTCGGCCCAGCAGGAGTCCGGCATGATGAACGCGGCCATGCTGATGGAGGAATCCACGGGCAAGCCCACCTTCCGTTTTGCGGCGGGTTTTCCCGGACGCTCCCACGCCATGGAATTGGCCGCTCAGATCGGTTTTCCCCGCGAGATCCTCGACAAGGCCCGCCAACTCCTGCCCCCGGGGGAAGCGGACCTGGCGGACATCCTCGCGGGTCTCGAAGCCGAGAGGCGGGCCCTCGAAAAGGCTCGCCGCGAGGCCGAAGGCGCCCGGGATTCGGTGCGGCGCTCCGAGGAGGAACTGCGAACGGCCCGGCGACAGATCAAGGACGAGGCTCGTCGAATCCGCCACGAGGCCCAAGTCGAAGCCGAGGGTATCCTCAAGAACACGCGTCGGCAGATGGAACACATCTTGCAAGGGGTCGGGACGCCCGGAACGCCCGACCGGGAAAAAATCCGGCGGGCGCGCGAGAAGGTGGAGGTAAAATTGACGAACCTTCGTCCCGCCTTTTCCCAACGGAAAGTCCGGTCGATTCTCGACGAGATCCGACCCGGGGATCAGGTGTTTTTCCAGCCCGGTGGAATGAACGCCAGCGTGCTGGAGGCGGACGACGACAAGCGCCAGGCGGTCCTGCAGGTCGGTGACGGACCACGTTTCACCTGCCGCTACGAGGATCTTGCCCCGGCCGAACGGGGGTCCAAGAAGTTCTCGGGCGGGCGGCCCGCGGTCCGTTTCCCGGAAGGCGACGCCGGGGACGTCAGGATGGAGATCGATATCCGCGGATCCACGGTGGACCAGGGCGTGGCCGCCGTGGAAAGGCACCTGGACCGGGCCTTGCTGGCGGGTCTGCCCTTCGTGAGGGTGTTGCACGGAAAAGGAACGGGCAAACTGAAGATCGGCGTCTTGGCGGCCCTGAAGGCCCATCCGGCGGTCGGTCATTGCCAAGATGCGGAGTACGACCAGGGTGGGAGCGGCGTCACCGTCGTCGACTTGAAGAAGGACTGACCGACGGAACGACAACATGGACCGCAGAGACGCAGGGCGCTTTGCGCCGCACAGAGAACGACGATCATGGGGAAGAATCATTGATGGAAATCGGAATCAAGACATCTTTGCTGTCCTCGGCGTCTCTGCGCCTCTGCGGTGAATCCGGGGTGTTTCTTTGAGATATCCCGATGAGATCATCCAGCGCGTCAAGGACAGTGCCGACATCGTCGCGGTGGTCGGCGAGTACGTCGCCCTGAAGAAGGCCGGTTCCTCCTTCAAGGGACTCTGTCCTTTCCATTCGGAGAAGACGCCCAGCTTCGTGGTTTCGCCCTCGCGCAACTCCTTCCATTGCTTCGGCTGCGGCAAGGGGGGGAACGCCATCACCTTCCTCATGGAGATCGAACGCATGCCCTTCCCGGAGGCCCTCCAGTTGCTGGCCCAGAAGGCCGGCATCGAACTGCCGAAACCCCGCGAGGATGCCCGAGATGTCGAGAAGGAGCGCGAGAGGGAGCGTCTTTTCTCCCTGAACGAGTTCGCGGGGAGGTTCTTCTTCGAGCAGCTCACCACTCCCGCCGGGCGGAAGGCGGTCGATTACCTGAAGGCCCGGAAGATCACGGGGGAGACCGCGAAGCGTTTCCTGATCGGTTTCGCGCCGGACGCCTGGGACGCCCTGAAGACCGCCGCCCTGAAGGCCGGATACGGGGAGCGGGAACTGCTCACCGGGGGTCTTTTGGCCGTCAACGAGGAAAAGGGCCGCAATTACGACAAATTCAGGGACAGGGTCATCTTTCCCGTTCGGAACAACTTTGGTAAAATCATCGCTTTCGGCGGAAGGGCCCTCGGGGACGGCCCGGGACCCAAATACCTCAATTCGCCTGAAACCCCTCTCTTCAAAAAAGGAGAAAACCTCTACCTGCTGGATGCGGCCCGTGACGCGATCCGCCGCGAGGGATGCGTCCTGGTCGTGGAAGGGTATTTCGACGCCGTCACCCTCCACCAGTCGGGGTTCGTGAATGCCGTGGCCACCCTGGGCACGGCCCTGACCCGGGAGCACGCTTTCGTTCTCAAGCGTTACACGCAGGAGGTGGTTCTGCTCTACGACGCGGACCCCGCCGGTCAGGACGCCGCCGTGCGGGGGTTCGAACCCCTGCTGGAGTCGGGGATGAGGGTCCGGGTCCTCACCTTGCCGGACGCCAAGGACCCGGATGAATACCTGGGGAAGCACGCGAGGGAGGATCTCGAGGCCCTGGTCAAGGACGCGCCGGATTTCTTCCGCTGGCGGGCCGGGCGACTGAGGGAGGCCCTCAAGGACCGTCCCGTCGAGGAGCGGATGAGATCCGTCCAAAGTCTGGTGCCTCTCCTGTTGAGACTGCCGAACGAATCGTCGATCCAGGCGGCTTGTGCCGCCGTCGAGGCCGAACTGGGTGTCGGGAACCTGGACCTCCTGGCCATCGTCAATTCAGAGCGGAGGAAGGTCGGCGGGAAACCGGTTCCGGCCGGGCTTTCGCAGGCGGGTTCGAACGGATCGTCAGCCGGGGTTTTCCCCCGGGATCGTCAGATGGAAGGGGAGTTCCTGGCGCTTCTGGCCTACGGTCAGGGCGAGTACGTGAATTGGGCCTCCCAGGAGGTCTCGCCCGATCTTTTCATGGAGGAGGATCTCAAGACCCTCTTCACGAAACTGGCCATGGGCGATGTGGAAGCGTCCGAACTGCAGGGCCAGGAGGCCCTGTCCCCGTTCTTCCTGAAACTGGAGGACCTGCTCTCGGCCCGCAAGGAGGAGAGCCGGCGGGACGAACTCAAGAAGACCCTCATCACGCAGATGTACGCGTCGTTGGAGATGCGCCTCCAGAAGAGGCGCATGCAGGGATTGAGAAGCGAGCAGATCGCCGCCGAGAAGGCCGGCGACATCGACAAGGCGGCCGAACTGGGCCGCGAGATCGCGGAATGGAAGAGGAAGTCGGTCCAGATGGAACGCATGCGCGCCGAGCCCCAAGAATGGAAGGAATGACACTTTGAAACCAGTCGCCAAACCGAAATCCGACCATGTCTCCCGCATCCTGGCCGTCGGCAAGGAGAAGGGCTACATCACCTACAAGCAGGTGAACGACATCCTGCCGGACGAGGTCGTCTCCAGCGAGGAGATCGACGACATCCTGCAGATGCTCGGCGAGAACGACATCAAGATCGTGGACCGCGAGGAGAAGGGGCCCGCCCTTACCGACGACGACAAGGAACTGGAAGGCGCCGTGCCCGGCGCCGGCGTGGCCGTGAAGGACGACGACGACGAGGATGGTGAGGATTTCGACAAGGAGTTCGAGACGGCGGGCGTCGAATCAAGGATGGGCGATCCCGTCAAGATGTACCTGCACGAGATGGGCCGCATCTCCCTGCTCACGCGGGAGCAGGAAGTGGCCATCGCCAAGCGCATCGAGGCCGGCGAGTTCAAGGTGGAGAAGGTCGTCCTCGGCTCCGCCCTGGGTTTCCAGCAGTTGAACCAGCTCTTCATCGACATCTTCCGCAAGAAGAGGACCCTGCAGGAGGTCATGGACCTCGATCCCTACGAGGACATGCCGTCGCTCCCCGAGAAGCAGATCTATACGAAACTCAGGAAGAACCTGGCGAAACTCAAGACCCTGGAACGGCAGATCAAGAAACTTCAGCACCAGGCGTCCCTCAAGTCCCTCCACCACGACAAGAAGAAGGTCGTGCTGGACTCCCTGGACGAGAAGTTGATCGACCTCATCTGGCTGGTGAAGGACTGCCAGTTCCAGAAGAAGGTCAAGGAACGGCTCATCGATCATCTCCGCGATTACGGGGAGAAGCTGGAGGAGAAGGAGCATCTCCTCCACACCCAGGAACGGCACCTGCGGCTTCCGCCTGAGGCGTACATCAAGCTGCCCTCGCTCATGAAGCATCCGCAAGAGGGCGAGATGAAGAAGCTGGAGAAGAAGAGCCATCTTCGAGGCGAGGAATTCCGTCGGGCCTGCCACGCATGGGACGAGGCGCGGCGGTCCATCCGCAAGATGGACAAGGAGGCGATGGCCACCTCCGAGCAGATCCACGCCATCATGCGCAGCATCCGCGTGGGCGAGCGGGAGGCCTACCAGGCCCGCATGGAGCTGGTCGAGGCCAACCTGCGGCTGGTCATCTCCATCGCCAAGAAGTACACCAACCGCGGCCTGCCCTTCCTGGACCTCATCCAGGAGGGCAATATCGGGCTCATGCGCGCGGTGGAGAAGTTCGAGTACCGGCGCGGCTACAAGTTCTCCACCTACGCCACCTGGTGGATCCGGCAGGCCATCACGCGCGCCATCGCCGACCAGGCCCGCACCATCCGCATCCCGGTGCACATGATCGAGACCATCAACAAGTCCATCAAGGTGTCCCGGGACCTCGTGCAGGAACTGGGCCGGGAGCCCCTTCCGGACGAGATCGCCGAGAAGCTCGAGATGCCGGTCGAGAAGGTGCGAGCCATCCTCAAGATCGCGCAGGAGCCCATCTCCCTGGAGACCCCCATCGGCGAGGACAAGGATTCCCACCTGGGCGATTTCATCGAGGACAAGGACGTCATCTCCCCTGCCAACGCGGCGGCTTTCGTGCTCCTGCAGGAGCAGATCTCGAAGGTGCTGGGCACCCTGAAGGACCGCGAAGCGGAGGTGTTGCGACTGCGGTTCGGCCTGAACGACGGGTATCCCCACACCCTCGAGGAGGTGGGAAACACGTTCAAGGTCACCCGCGAGCGCGTCCGGCAGATCGAGGCCAAGGCCCTGAGGAAGTTGAGGCACCCGTCCAGAAGCCGAAAGCTGAGAGGCTATCTGGATTAAAAGGGTGCCGAAACCCTGAGCGAGCGAAGCGAGTCGAACGGGCTACGGCATCCCTCCCGCAGCCGGAAGCTGCGGCGTTATCTGGACTGATCGAATTAGGAGGATCCCATGAAGAATTTTCTGTGGATATCAATCTTGCTGGCCTCCGTCGTGGCCGCCCAGGCGGGCGTCCTGATGGTGCAGGAGACCACGACCGGGAAGTCGGGCAAGGCCGTCGTGAGCCGCTTCCTGCTGGACGGGAAGGCCGTGCGCATGGAGGTCGAAGGGACGGACCGCGCCCTGGTCATCTACCGCGCCGACAGGAAGGTCTTCTGGATGTGTGATCCCAAGGCCAAAACCTATACGGAGATGACGAAGCAGGACGTCGAGAGGATGGCCTCCCAGGCGGACAGCGCGATGGCCCAGATGCAGGAACAACTGAAGGACATGCCCGCGGAACAGAGGGCCATGGTCGAGAAGATGATGAAGAAGCAGGCCGGGGGTGTGAAGGCCGAGCCGGCCCGCAAGTATGTCCGCAAGGCGACGGGCGAGAAGGTGGGGAAGTGGAAGGCCGATCGTTTCGAATGGGCGCAAGGGGACCGTCAGGAGACGATCTGGGCGGCTCCGGCGGGGAACCTCGGCATCGGGGCTTCCGACATGACCGCCTTGAAGGACATGAGTTCCTTCTTCTCCAAGATGGCCAAGGGACGCACCCGGGGCCTGGCCTACGACCGCGAGGAGGCGGGCGTGAAGGGTGTGCCGGTCCAGGCGCGTTTCAAGGAAGGCTCGGTCGTCACCGTGACCGTGCTGAAGGAAGTGGCGAAGGTCGATCACCCGCCTTCCGTTTTCGAGATACCCCAGGGTTACAAACGCGTCAAACCCTGACGGGCTTCGTCGTTCAAAGGCCCGGCGGGGGAACCGCCGGGCCTTTTTTTCTGGGAAAGGACATCCCGTGAGACTCCATGTCATCGCCTTCGAGCGGCTTCTCTTCGGTCCGGACTCCGTCGTGCGGAAATCATGGTTCGAGAAGGATGATCTGCACCTGGACGTATCGGCCCTGGGCGTACGCATGGGCGAGGGGGCGCAGATCCGACAGGTGGACGTGCCCGAGGCGGTGCTGGTGTTCCGGGGATGCTCCGCCTGGCAGAAGCGGACGATCTTCGGGAGGGACGTGAAGGTGGAGAAGGGCCAGTCCGAACTTCCGGGTTCGGACCCGGTTTTGGCCGCGATGCCCCCGCTCGGGTTCGTGGTGCCAGCCCCGAGGACGGGCTGGAACATCGTGGCCCGTGTCTTCGAGTGTTACCTGCCCCGGGAGGATTCGGAGCGCCTTGCCGAGGCCGACCGCATGGCGGGCCGCATGGGGGTGCAGGGGTGATTCACTTTCCCTCACCCGCTTGCCCCCCGTTCGGGGGATGCAAACACGGAGAGGCGAAGTCCTGTAGCATGCGCGGAGCGCTCTGCGACAGGGGTAGGGTGAGGGGGTCATTGGGGCGTAGGCAAGCCCATCGTGTTTTAGTTTTTGAATTTATTAGTGGGGCTTGCAGACGCCTGTTAACAGCACATGGGGCGTAAACGTGCCCTTAAGTATCTGATGTGTTGGTTTTTTGTGGGGCACGATGGCGCCCCAATTTTTGATGTTGGAGTTAACTGAAACAGGTTAATTGGGGCGTTAGCTCAGTGGTTAGAGCAGGGCACTCATAATGCCTTGGTCCCTGGTTCGAATCCAGGACGCCCCACCATCATTCGAATATTAACAAGCGTATTACCATTCAAGGCGGGAGGCTGACTGCGGTGACAATTCCTTGCGTGCGTTGATGAACATTTACCGCTCGGGCGATCCGCAACGGTCCGAGTTCAAATGGTGAAATGCGGTTCGCGAGAGATCATCAATGGAGGAGGGTGTTCATGTCGACCGAGGTTAAGAAGATCCGGATCGAGAAGAGCAGTGGTGCCCTATACGGGATGGGCGTCCTGGGCGCGGCCATCTCTTTCGTCCCCACCCGCACGGGATGCGATCCGAAAAAGGGATCGTCGATTTCATGCCAGATGGCCTTCTGAGGAATCCGGGATGTTGATCTCCGCCCATTGGAAGGGCGCGGTATCCGCGTTTGCTGTCGTGTGTTTATTTCATTGTTCAAGCCTTGGAGCAACGGAAGAGCGGGCATCCATGGTGGGTGTAACCGCCAACGTGAAGGCTTATGCCATCACCGTTCTACAGCCTGCATTGGGGAACGCCCGGGGAAAAGATAAACTGTCGGTATTCCAAAGCATTATCCGGATATTCAACGATCCGGCGATTGGAATACATGTTCATGCGGCGAAGCCAAGGGTATATGTTTCATATGGTTATCTGGAGAAGGTGAAATTGGGTTTTCTTGTGACGCTGGGGCTGACCCCGGGGCAAAAAACGGCACTGAAGAATAGGTACGCATCACTCATGAAGAAGGAACCATCCGACGTATTCTTTGCACCATCGGCCGACGAGGTTATCGGAAGCAGGGCGGCATTGGGTTGTTCACATTACGCTCGTTCCTTCATCGGATGCGTCAAGGCTCTCCAACTGACGAATCATCCAACGGATCTGCGCTATGTCGTTTCCTGCAAGTCTGACGATTATGAAAGGGCGCGGGATGAGAAGGACGCTGATGGAGTGATTAACGGGCACCAGTTTGTCATGGTGCAAATCAAGGGTGAATGGATCGCGCTGAATACTTCCAAGGGCGATTGGTATGTCATGCCCGACGGGTTTTCTCCTGATGCGCCGCTCGTCGGCGCCAATATCCCCATCGCGTTTCCGGCGTATAAGGGTGTGACTTTCTACCTCCGGAAAATCGGCCGAGATGACGGGGATGACTGCGGTGACAATTCCTTGCGTGCGTTGATGAACATTTACCGCTCGGGCGATCCGCAACGGTCCGAGTTCAAATGGTGAAATGCGGTTCGCGAGAGATCATCAATGGAGGAGGGTGTTCATGTCGACCGAGGTTAAGAAGATCCGGATCGAGAAGAGCAGTGGTGCCCTATACGGGATGGGCGTCCTGGGCGCGGCCATCTACTTCATCCACACCAGCGCGGGTTTCTGGGGGGGCGTTCTTGGGATCGTGAAGGCCTTCTTCTGGCCGGCTTACGTCGTCTACAAGGTCTTCGAGTTCCTGAAAGTCTAGCAGGTTGCTGAAAAAGTCCCCATAGGGGACTTTTTCATGTCATGCGCGGATCTCGCAATCGGAAAAGCGGTCTTTTTGCGCTCGATCCGCTCAACCCTTGGCTGCTGGCAGGATGCGCAAAACACTTATCCAGCATCCTGCTAGGGGTCTTGATCGATGCCCTTTTACTGCAGGTAGAACGTGATAACACCCCGCCAGTCCGACGTCTGAATTTTCCTTTAAGCGGTATAATTGTCCCATCCAAGCGGCCATACTCCCGGTTCTCCCGGATCCGCTTCCTGCGAAGGGACCGTATTCAAAGATGCGAGGTCTCCATTCCCATTCATCCGCGAATCGCCCTTGGGGGGGAAGGCTCGTTCTCCTTATTCTTCTGGCGATGGCGCCTGAGGCCCGGCCCGCCATCCAGACGATCTGCGGCGGTTACGGTAACTATTACAACGTCCAGATCACTGGTAACGAGTACCGGGTCATCAACAATCCGTGGAACCCGGCCTGCTCCGGCACCATGTGCGTGGATGTGAACGACGCCAGCGGCGCCTTCACGATCACGTCCTCCTCCTTCACCTGCGCTCCCGAGGTCGCGGCCTACCCGGCCATCTACAAGGGCTGTCATTGGGGCGCCGATTGCACGACGAACAGCGGCATGCCGGTTTTGGCCAGCGGCATCACCTGCTCCCTGAGCAGTTGGAGCTTCACGGTTCCGTCCTCCGGTGACTGGAACGCCTCCTACGACATATGGTTCAATCGCGCCTCGACGGGCACCAACTACGGGGCCGAGCTGATGATCTGGCTCAACTGGCGCGGAGACGCGGAACCGGCGGGAAACCGGGTGGCTTCGAACGTACCCATCGCGGGCGCCAATTGGGACATCTGGTTCGGGACGGTGGGGACCTGGAACTACATCGCCTACCTGAGGACCTCCATGGTCACCTCGGTGACCAACCTCAACCTCAAGGCGTTCTATGACGATCTCCTGGCTCGCGGGTATATCCAGTCCAACTGGTATTTGACGGCCCTGGAAACCGGGTTCGAGCCGCGCACGGGCGGGGCGGGACTGCAGAGCCATTCCTTCTCGGCCTCGGTGAACATCGGCTGCTCGGGGACCGGGGGGACCCCCACCTTCACGCGCACTCCCACCCGGACGTCCACCCCCTCAGCGACCCGGACCCTGACGGCCACCTCCACGGCCACGCGATCCCCCACGCCGACCCTCACGCTCACGCGAACCTTCACCGTGACGAGCACATCCACTCGCACCTTCACGGGGACCCCCACTTCGACGTTCACGAACTCGTTCACCCGGACCGTCACTCCCACATCGACACGGTCGAGCACGTCGACGTTCACGGGGACGCCCACGGCGACACGTTCGAGCACCCCGACGACCAGCGCGACCCCGACGTTCACGAGGACGAACACCCCCACGAGCACCTCGACGCCGACCCCCACGCCGACACGGACTTCCACACCCACTTCGACGGGCACGAACACGTTCACCCGGACCGTCACCCCTACGGCGACGGTGACGACGTTCGTTCCGAGCTTCACCACCACCGCGACTCCCACCTTCACCCGGACTTCCACCCCCACGGCGACGAACACGTTCACCGCCACATCCACCCGGACGCCCACACCGACCACCACGAATTCACCCACTTGGAGCGTCACTTTGACGGCGACGGTGACGGTGTTCGTTCCGACCTCCACCTTCACGGCGACGGCGACCTTCTCTCGAACGCCCACCTTCACGGCCACGAGCACGAACAGCCAGACGCCGACATCCACCGCCACGAACACCCCGACTCCGACGGCCACCGGGACCTTTACGCGCTCCTGGACACCGACCCTGACCTTCACGGGGACGATGCCCCCGCCTATGACCTACACGTACACAAGGTCGCCGACCTCGACTCCCACGGCGACGGCCACCTGGACGCCGACACACACGGCATCACGAACACCCACCTTCTCGCCGACTTCGACCCAGACACCGACGTTCACCTCCACGTCGACCCCTACGCCGACACCCTCGGCCACGCGCACACCGACCCCGACGGTCACGAACACTTCCACGTGGACCTCGACGCCCACCGAGACCGCAACGACCACCCGGACATTCACAGGTACGGCTTCCCCCTCCGCCACCTTC
>CAZGWJ010000018.1:10084-38793 GCA_964529445.1 uncultured bacterium | reverse complement strand
CTCCATCGACCCGGCGGGTTTCAGGGAAAGACCGCCCGAATCGAAGGTGATGCCCTTCCCCACGAGAGCCAGGGGCTTGGTGCCACCCTTCCGGTAATGCAGGTGGATGAGGTAGGGTTCCTGCGCACTGCCCGCGTTCACGGCCAAAAGGCCGCCCGCACCCATGCGCTTGAGTTCAGCGCGCCCGTATACCTTCAAATTCATCTTCCCGCGCCTTGCGATGGAACGCGCCTCGGAAACAAGCCGGGCCGGCGTGACCTCCGCCGCCGGGAGATTCACGAGATCCCGGGCGAAGAGAACCGCTTCGGAGCGGGAGCGGGTCTTCCGGAGGGTTTCGGCCACGCGGGATGCGGCCCGACCCGTGAAGTCCAGGGATTCCAGCCCGATCGATCCCTCCCGGTCCATGGTGATGTACCGATCGAAACGATAGGCGCCGAGAATCGCCCCCTCGGCGAAGGCCTTGGCCGCCGCCTTCAGGTCGCCCTTCAGGCCCCTTTCGGGCCATTCCACGCAGGCATGGGCGATGCGTACCTCGGAGCACTTGCGGGCCAGGCGGCCCCCGGCGCGGCGGAAGGATTCGATGTCGGATTCCGAACGACGGCCCAGGCCGACGACGAGGACCCTCGAGGGTCCGGGTTCACTGCCCAGATGGTAGAGCGCCCCTTGACCCTCCGCGCCCTTGAAACCCTCCTCCGCGAGGCGCTCACGGACACGGGAAGCCGTCCGGCCGAAGGCGTTCGCGAATCCCGTTTCCTTCTCGTAGGCCAACCAGACCGGAACGGCCTTGGGGTCCGTCTTCCTTGCGACTTGGACCTTCACCACGGGGCCCTCCTTGGGAACGACCGGATTCGACGACGGAAGGATATTCTATCAGGATGCCCGCGCGGAATGAACCGTCGCGCGGCGCCCCCCCCTTGCGAGCGAAACGAAGATACCGATGAAGCAGGAGGCGGCCAGGAGGCCCGAGAGCAGGCGGAGACTGGAGAGCAGGAGCGGATGGTTCTCGGGCACGATGGGCGCATGGCCCATGACCAGGGAAAGGACCAGGGCCGCGAAGCCCATGCTCAGGACCTGCCCGGTCATGCGCATGGTGCCCATGGCGGCGGACGCCACGCCCAGGTGGCGGGGCCCCACCGACCCCATGATGGAATTGGTGTTGGGCGAGGAGAAGAGCCCGTATCCAACCCCCAGGAGGATCAGGACGGCCGCCACTCGGGAAACCGGCGTGGAGACGTCGAGAAAGGCCATGAACACCAGGCCCACCGTCGTCAGGGCCATCCCTGAACTCGCCAAGAAACGGGGCTCGATGCGATCCGATAGCGCCCCCGTGAACCACGACAGCGCCGCCATCATCAGCGGCTGGACCAGCAGGATCCCCCCCGCCGCGGCGGGAGCGAAACCCTTGATGGTCTGGAGGTAGAGACTGAGAAGGAACACCACGGCGGTGGTGGAACTGTAATGGATGAGGGCCGCGAGGTTGGAGAAAAGGAAGGCGCGGTTGGCGGTCAGCAAACGCAGGTCCAGCATGGGGTCCTTCACGCGGCGTTCCCAGACCGCGAAGAGGATGAAGAACAAGGCCGACAGAAGGACCAGGAACCTGCCCGTGGCACCCGAGACCGTCGAAAAACCGATGACCAGGCATCCGAGAGCGGCGCTGAACAGGACGGACCCCGGCACATCCACGCGTCCCGGGGCGCCTTTCCCGTCGGCCGGAAGGTGCCGATGGGCCATCGCGAGGATGAGGAGCCCCAGCGGAAGGTTGAGCCACAGGATGGAACGCCAGCCGGCCGCCTGCACCAAAAACCCCCCGAGCACGGGTCCGAGCGTGAGCCCCAGGTACACTCCGGTCACGTTCAAGCCCAGGACCTTCCCCCGCTCGCCGGGCGGGTAAGCGGAGGTCAGGAGAGCCGCACCCGTCGAGAAGACCATGCCGCTCCCGGCTCCCTGGAGGACCCGGGCGGCGATGAGCCAGGTCCCGTTCGGCGCCAAGGCGGCGAGGACCGAGAAGAGCGTGAAGAGCCAGGTGCCCAGGATGAAGAACCGGCGCCGGCCGTGGAGGTCGGCCATCCGCCCGAAAGGCAGGAGCAGCATGGCCGAAGCCAACATATAGGAGGTGTTCACCCAGGTGAGCGCCACGGCGCCGAGGGACAGGTCGCGGCCGATGCTGGGAAGCGCCACGTTGACGGAGGAACCCAGGAAGGGGGTGATGAAGGCGGAGAGCGTCGTGACTGCCAGGATGGCCGCCCCGGCGCGAGGTCGTGCTGGCATGTTCATGGAGGGGTATTATCGACCCATCGCCGGGAATATCAAGCCAACAAGACCGATTCACAGCCAATGCGAAACCGTCCGCCTTTGCCGAGACCTCGCCATCGATGCATTCGATGGCGGGCGAAGTAAAGCGTGGATCCGAAACATCGACAAAACCGGGCCCTCAACCGATCACGTAACCGGCTTGACCATCGAGAACGTCTGTCCGAACGCTCATTCTTCCGCTGGGTTCCCATTATCAGGCCGTTCTTCGCGACCTCGCGGCTTCGCGTCGGCTTTGTATTTGTCCCGAGAGACTGTCGGAAAACCCAACCGTCACCCCAAAAGATACGCCCCCTCTCCCTTCGTCCCTCCCCCGCAAGCGGGGGAGGGAGTATTTCCTTTGTTTCCCTCGCCCGTTTACGGGAGAGGCTCGTCCTGTAGCGTGCGCAAGGCGCTCTGCTACAGGGGCGAGGTGAGGGGTCTGTTGAAGTTCGGCGTAAGTATCCGGAGGACTTTTCCGACAGTCTCCCCGAATCTATATCAAACCCTTCGCCCGCCGCTTCAGGAGCGCCAGCGCCCTCTTCAACCTCCGCTGGTTTTTCGGATACACGAACCAGGTGGAAGCCCCCGAAGGGTGCGGCAGGGGGATGACGACGGCCACCCCGTGAGGGAAACGGACCTTGAACTCCCGGCCGATGCAACCCGTCAATTCCTTGACGCCCAGGATGCGCTCGAGCGCCAATCCCCCGATGGGGACCATCACGCGGGGACGGAGAATGCTCATGGCCTCATCGAGATACGGCGCGCAGTTCGCCACCTCCCAGGGAGCGGGCTTTCGGTCCCCTCCCCCTCCCTTCGCCTTGCCGGGATAGCATTTCGTGACCGCCGCGATGTAGGCACGGGTCCTGACCCGTTGTTCCTCCAAGCCGATCGTGGAGAGCCATCGGAAGAGGCGCTTCCCCGCCGTCCAGGCGAACATGCGTTGGACGATCGGTTCCTTCACACCGGGGGCCTGGCCGATGAAAAGAACGCCCCGCCTTCGGCCGCCGCCCTCCCCGGGAACGGGTGAATTCCCGCCTTTCGGAAAACACTTGTGGCATTTCCGGATGCGGGCATGGAGTCGGGTCATTCTCGGGTCCAAGGAAAGCCTTTCACGCAAAAAAGGGGCGGGCAATGCCCGCCCCTTTAACAGGAAAATAACGTTCCCTTCGCAACGGGTCGTGATTTATTTCGTCTCGTCTTCCTTGTCGTAGGCCTTCGCGGCCTCCGGATCCACCTGGCGAAGCTCATTCAGCGCCATCTCCAGGTTGTCCGCCCGATAGGAGGCGTCGATCCCGTTGACCTTCTCGAAGGCCGCCAGCGCCGCCTTCAAGGCCTCGATCCCGCCCTGGCCGGAATCGTAAAGCACCCAATGGGCATAACCCAGGTTGTTCAGGAAGACCTTCTCGTTGGGTTGGAGCTTCACGGCCCTCTCGAAACATACAAGGGCGTCCTTGGGACGGCGGGCATCCAGGAGCGCTTTTCCCTTCCGGTTGGCGGCCGCCCCCTTGGCCACCGAGCTGTTGGCGTCCTTCTCGGCGATCTCGAAGGCCTGTATGGCCAGGTCGAACTGACCGCGCGCTTGGGCCTCATCCCCCAGCGCGGCGGCTGCCTTGTATCCCATCCCCGGCTTGGGAACCTCGGCGACGGGAGTCGCCTTCGCATAGGCATCCAACCGCTCCAAGGCGGATTGCACGCGATCGCAGACGTCCGATTTGTAGGAGGGATCGACCTTCTTGCAGGCCTCGAGCGTTTCCCGGGCCTTCGTCAACGCCTCCTCGCCGGCCAATCCCGATTCGTATTGAAGGTAAGCCGCAAAGGCCAGGTTGCTCATGGAAAGGGTGCTCTTGGGGTCGAGATCCACGGCTTCCTGGAACGAGGTCTGGGCCTCCGCCAGGCGGCGGGCCTTCAGAAGGACCCAACCCTTGGCGTTGGCCGCCTTGGACCGTCCGGACTTGCTGGACGACATCTTCACGGCCTGGTCGTAGGCGTCGACCGCCCCGTCCCAATCACGCTCAGCCAAGGCCTTGTTGCCGGCTTCGTAGGCCTCCTTGTAGGTCGAGTGGGAGGCGGACACTTTCGCGGCATCCTCCGCGGCCCCGAGGGTCGCGCAAACCGAGAACAGGACGGTTGCGACCAGGAACATCCTAAACTTTTTCATCTTCCATCCTCCGTTGGGCCGAGGGAACGGCCGTTTATTCCTTGAATACCGAGAGAGATTCATTGTACCCCCGTTCCACGCAATAGGATGCGCCCAATTTCCCCGGCGGCTTTACACGGCCTCTCCGAGGGGATAAAATCATTTGACTTGTCATCCAGGAGGCCCGGTCCCGGAGACCCCGGAGCCCGGGCTTCCCCGTTTTTGGGAAGGCCTTATGCTCAAGCGAAAAAGCGCCTGGATTGGGATCCTGTTCATCGGGGTCACCTTCTATTTCCTCTTCCGGAATATCGAACCCCGAAAGCTCTACGATTCCCTCCTTTCCTTCGATCTTCCCTGGCTGCTTCCGGCCCTGGCCATATACCTCCTCGGGTACATCCTGCGCGGGTTCCGCTGGGTCGTCCTCCTCAACCCCGTGAAGAAATGCCGTTTCGGGAGCCTCTTCCCCACCCTGATCATCGGTTTCACCATGAACAACATCCTTCCTGCCCGGTTGGGAGAATTCATCCGGGCCCACCTGAACGGCAAGAAGGAAGGCATCAGCCGTTCGGCCTCCCTGGCCACCATCATCCTGGAGCGGCTGTTCGACGGGCTGGTCATGGTTCTCATGCTGGGCGTTTCCCTGAAGTGGGGGCACCTGCCGCTCCAGGCGGAAGCCCTGGATCCCAAAATCCGGGTGGCCATCGATCTCTCCCCCTGGGTCTTCGGAGCCGCGTTCTTCGTCCTTTTCCTGATGATCCTCTTCCGGAAGGCCGCCGAACGTACCGCCGCTTTTTTCATCGGCCTGGCCCCCGAAAGACTGCGGCCCGCCCTGTCCCGTATCTCCAACACCTTCATCCAGGGCCTGGAGACCCTGAAGAGCCCCGCCGAAACGTTCCAAGTCCTGCTGTATTCGACAGCGGCCTGGACCTGCGAATTCGCCTCCTATTATCTGTTGGCCCTGGGTTTCGGGCTCGCCCCCCATCCCGTGACCTTCTTCACGGCCGCCCTCATCATGGCCGTGGTGAACCTGGCCATCCTCATCCCCAACGCCCCCGGCGGGATCGGGCTCTTCGAGTTCTTCGGGGTGGCCCTCCTGATGCCCCTGGGGGTGGTCAAGGAGATGGCGGTCGGCTACATGTTCTTCGTGCACGCCGTGGTACTGATACCCATCACGCTGATGGGACTGTTCTACTTCGCCAAAGAGGGGCTCTCCTTCTCGTCCATCCAGTCCGAGAAGGAAAGAGAAGATCGAAAATAGAAGTTAGAAAATAGCAGCACAACATTCCCGTCGTTCCAGCCGTCCTTGGCGCCCTTGGCGTTCTTGGCGGTCAAGTCCAAGGAGCATTTATGAAGATCGCCGTTGTCGGGGCCGGCCTCGCCGGCATGACCGCCGCCTTCCGGCTCCTCAAGGCCGGCCACGAAGTGGATGTCTACGAGGCCGCCGACTACGTCGGAGGTCTGGCCGCCGGTTTCTCCGTGGCCGGGACCCGTCTCGAGAAGTACTACCACCACATCTTCACCTCCGACCATTCCATCCGCTCCCTCACGGACGAATTGGGACTCCACGATGCCCTCCATTGGCTTCCCAGCCAGATGGGCTCCTTCTACGGCGGCAAGGTGCACCTCTTCGGGACGCCGCTCCAACTGCTGAACTTCACGCCCCTGCCCTTCCTGGACCGCCTCCGCTTCGGGATCGTGACCCTCTGGCTGGGCCGCGTGAACGATTGGAGGAAATACGAGGAAATCCCCGCCTACGAATGGGTGCTCAAGCACTACGGAGAGAACGTCACGAAGGTCATCTGGGAGCCGCTCCTGCGTTCCAAGTTCGGGGAGGATTTCGACAAGGTGGCCATGGCCTGGCTCTGGGCCCGCATCCACACCCGCGCCTCCTCGCGGGAAAAGGGGGGCGCCTCGGAGAAACTAGGCTACTACAAAGGGGGATTCGACGTACTGTGCCGACGCCTGGCGGAAGCCGTGAAAGAACAAGGAGGCCAAATCCACCTGCAGACCCCCATCGAGAAGATCCTCGTGGAGGACGGCAAGTTCCAGGGCCTCGAGGTGAAGGGAGAAAAACTTCTCTTCGACCGCTTGGTGTTCACGGCCGCCACGCCGGTGTTCCTGAAGGCCTGCCCGGGGCTCCCGAGGGATTATAGGGAGCGCCTCACGACCCTCAAATTCATGGCTGCCCAATGCCTGGTATTCGTCATGAACCGCAAGTTCACCGAGCGGATCTACTGGATGAACATCACCGACCGGGACATTCCCTTCCTGGCCGTGGTCGAACACACCAACTACGTTCCCGCCGAATGGTACGGCGGAAAGCGGCTGCTCTACATCGGCAACTACCTGCCGAAGGAACACCGCCTCTTTTCCCTGGACAAAGAGGCGCTCATCCGGGAGTTCCTGCCCCACCTGAGGAAGATCAACCCCGAGTTCGACCTTTCCTGGATCGAGGAGTCGATCCTTTCCCGGGACACCTACGCCCAACCGGTGGTCCCTCTGCGCTACAGCTCCGTGAAGCCCGATTTCACGACCCCCATCCCCGGCCTTTTCCTGGCCAACATGTCCCTGGTCTACCCCGAGGACCGGGGCACCAATTACGCGGTCCAGGTGGGCGACCGGGTGGCCCGGATCGTGGACCCGAAAGTCGTGATCCCGCCCTTCAAGCCCTGACCTTCCGCCCATCCTTCGGACTTTGGGGTCTCCGCCGGCGCGTTTTCGGCTATAATGCGGCGATCCGAGCATTGGAGTCGCCCCTTGGCCAAGGTCCCGTCCCTATCCTTTTTCTTCCCGGCCTATAACGAGGAAGCCAACGTCGAGGCCCTCGTCCGCAAGGCCCAACGCATCCTGCCTGAGATCGCCCAGCAATGGGAAGTCATCCCCGTCAACGACGGCTCGAAGGACCGCACGGGCGAGATCGTCACGCGCCTGGCCGCGGAGGACCCCGAGCACGTGCATCCCGTCCACCACGAGGTCAACCGGGGATACGGCGGGGCCGTCATCTCCGGCTACGAGAACGCGAAGCATGACCTGGTCTTCTTCACCGACGGGGACAACCAGTTCGATATCCGCGAGATCACCCTCCTCGTCGAGAAACTCGACGAAGGCGACCTGATCCTGGGATACCGGAGGAACCGCCGGGACAGCGCCCTGAGAAAGCTGAACGCCTTCCTCTGGGGTTCGCTGGTGAAACTGCTGTTCGGTTTCCAGGTCAGGGACGTGGACTGCGCCTTCAAGCTGGTCAAGCGCCGGGTCCTCGACAAGGTGAAACTGACCGCCTCGGGCGCCATGGTCTCCACGGAACTCCTGGCCCGTTCCCACAAGGAGGGTTTCCACTTCGTCGAAGTGGGCGTGACCCATTACCCCCGCACGGCGGGCACCCAGACCGGCGCGAACCCGAAAGTCATCCTCCGGGCCTTCGGCGAATTGTTCAAACTGTATAAGAAACTCAAATAAAGGGCGGCAAGGTCGCCTCCCGTCCAGGGAATGATCGGTCCCCGAAAAAAAAGCCCGGCCCCCTCCAGGGGACCGGGCTTTTTCCGTTTGGCCTCTTTCGTTCCGGGGACTCCTCCCCGCACCGCTCGCGGAGATCAACCCGCGAAAATCATCCGGGCGAACCCGCAGAGACCTTCTTGATGTACTCCAGGTGCGTCTGGGCCTGATCGAAGAGCGCCGGATCGTTGGTCAGCTCCGCCACCTTCTTCCACGCGGCCTCCGCCTCGGCGGCGCGCCCCAGCTTCTCGTAGCACAGGGCCAAGTCGTTGTGATAGAGGGCTTCCCGGGGCTTGATCTCGACCGCCTTCTGGAAATACGGGAGAGCCTCCAAGGCCTTGCCCGTCTCCATCAAGGCGTTGGCCATGTTGAAGGGATAATCGGCTTGCCGGGGATCAAGATCCACGGCCTTCCTCAGGGCATAGACCGCATCCTCGTAATTCCCGGCATTGTAATAGATCATCCCCAGGTTGTTCATCGAGGAGGCCATTTTCGGGTCGAAGCGCAGGGACATCTCGTACATGCGAACCGACGCGTCCTCCATGTCGAACTTGTTATAAAGGTAACCCAGCCCAAAATACGCCTTCGCGTAGGTCGGGTCCACCTGGAGTGCCTGCTTCAGCAGTTTGAAGGACGTCTCGTACTGCCGGGCGTCGAATTGGGTCTTGCTTTGGTTGTAGAGGGACGGCGAGCTGGCGATGCCGGCGGCTGGTTTCTCGCCCAGGACCGGGCGAGGCGTGGCCTTGGCGGCGGGCTTGGGAGCCGGGGCCACGGCCACGACCGCCGCGGCCTGAACGGGCTTCGGGGTCGGCTTGACCGTCACGACGGCCACGGGGGTCGGAACGACGGCGGGCTTCTTCGCCACTTCCAGCGGGGGCGCGGGCGGAGGCAGGGCGGGTTTAGGCGCTGGTTTCGCGATTGCGGGCTTCGGCTTGGGTTTCGGCATGGGCCGGTGCACGATCTCCTTCACCGGCTCCGGAAGGGCCTTCTCGATGCTGGCGGGCAGGGGCGCCTCCTCGACGACCTTCGCATCGTCCAGGCCGCTCGGGAAGAACTTCCAATCGGTGGCCTCCATCCAGAAACCCAAAGCCACCAGGAGGATGATCACGACCAGCCAGAAGACATCCATCATGTCCTGGGGCATCGCCTTGGCATGTTCCCAAAGGGAGCCGCCTGCCGGAGCGCCGGCCGCCATCTTCTTGGCCTCGGCGGACCCGGGAGGCGCGGATTTGGGCAGTTCGGTGGCGCACTTGACGCAGATCTTGGTGCCGTCTGGATTCTCAGCTCCGCAGGCCGGGCATAGGACCATGTCGCTCATCCTCGTCGGAAGGGTGGGAAAAACCGCGAATCATTTAACACCAAGGGCCAAGGGGCGTCAACCGACAACAAGCCGCAAAACGTCGACAAATAGGGCCTTTGTCGCCTCTCACCGAGCGGCGGATCCGCTGCTTGAAGGATAAACGCGGCCCTGATCCCTCAAAGCTCCGTGGATACCCTGTTGGAATAACCCTGCACGCGGTCCAGGGTTCCCTGGGCCTTGTCCAACTGGTCCTGGACGCGCCGGCTCTCGTGGGTCACCTTCTCCACCAACTGGATCATCAACTCGTTGTCATTGCGCTGGTCCTCGAGGGCCTGGGAGATCTCCGCCAGCAGCGCGCTCGCCTTGCGGATGGACTTGACGATCTCCATGAACACGTCGCCCGCGTTGTAGACGACATTGATGTTCTCCTCGATTTTCTCGGTCGAGGAGATGAGATTGATGGCGCCCTCCGTGCGGCGGCGGATGTCGTCCACCAGGTGCTTCGCGGACGTGGAAGCGGACGCGGACGCCTCGGCCAACGTCTTGATTTCGCCCGCCACCACGGCGAACCCTTGTCCCTGCTCTCCCGCCCTCGCCGCCTCGATGCCGGCGTTCAGGGCCAGGAGGTTGGTCTTGCGGGTGATGGAGGTGATGGCGGCCACGAATTCGCCGATCTGCTCCGAAGCCTTGGACAACTGCTGGATGACTTCGGCCGATGAGCCGATGGTGTCCTTGATCTCCGTCATGGCCTTGATCTCGCGCCCCACCGCCTTGATACCGTTGGAGGCGGTCTTGGAGGCCGCGTCCATGTCGGACGCCACGCGCTTGCTGTCGTTGGCCACCATCTGGTTCAACTGGAGAATGGATCGGTTGATCTTGTTGGTCTTGTCGAGGTTGCGCGACCAGTCGGCCACCGTGACCTTGAGCGTCTGGAAAGTCTGGTTCAACTCGAGATGCTCGCGATTGAGGTTCCGCAGAACGGTTCGGAGCTCCGCCGTGACAGCCGCCAGGGAAGGCGCCGGCTGACCGGCCGGATCGTCCTTTCCGAGGAGATGGGCCAAGAGTCGTTCCGCGAGGGCTTCTCCGGGCCGGGGATGGGCCATGAGAACCTCCCAGCCCGCACCCATGGCGGCGGGAACCTTGTCGAGCATGACGCGCGCCCAAAGGACGCGGCGGGTCCGTTCCCGGTGGTGAAGCCAAAGCCCGGCCAGATACAGGGCCGTTCCGCCCGCAAACGCTCCCCAGACCGGCAAGAGGTGCGCCAGGAAGGAACCCAGGACGGCGCCCGCGAGCGCCACCAGGAACCAACGGGGGTAGGCCAGCCATCGGAGGAAGGGGGGCATGGCGGGGATCAGGCGTTCATCTTCTCGATGTATCCCTTGAGGCATTGCATGTCCTCGTCCTTCATGGCCAGGAAATGCAATCCTCCTCCCGTGTCGTTGGACCAGATGACCTCCGCGAAAGCCGAGATGAACGTGGACGGCTCAGGAACGGTGATCTCGAGACGCAGGATGGTGCCGATCTTCAGGCGCTGATCAGCCGTGATGTAGATGCCCCCGAGGCTCAGGTCCAGGGACCGGGTATGGGTATCCTTCTTCTTGCGGTCGAAGACCGTCGCCAGTTCCTTCTGGTCGTCGATCATGCGGTATTTCACGGGGATCTCCACCGTGACGCGCGGGAAGCGCCTTCTTTCCATGAACATGCTGCCTTCAGGCATGGAGGACTCCTTGGTTCATCTTCGTCACAGCAACGTATAAGCCACCGAAAGGAACAGGAGGCCGCCCCAATCCGGGCGTGCCTTCTCCGAGAACTCGAAGGGAAAAACGCAATACCGGCCCGTCACGGAAAACTCCGGGTCCACTCTTACGATCAACCCGAACGACGAGTAGTACAGGCGGTCCGGTTCGACCAGCACCACGTCCCCGTACCGCAGGGCGCCCGACCGCCGCATTCGGATGTCGTAGAAGGCGTCGACGGACCGGTAGGAGCGTCGGAAAAACCGGAACTCGAACCGTGCCGCCGCATGGAGGACATCGGGCCAACGGAAGGAATCCGGCACGTCCCAGGAGAAGTACCGTTGGAGTCGGATGGGACCTGTATTTTCGTAGTTTAACCCCTGAAAAAAGGAAAATCTACCGACTTGTTGGACCCCGTTGACGCCGAAAGCCCATTGCGCAGCCCCCTTTCCCGTGGTCATCAGGGGATGGGGGAGGGAGAAGGGATCCGTTCCCGTCGGGAAACGGTACCAGCCGTTCAACCCGGCCCGGAAGGGACTTCGGCGCGTCCCCAGGAGAAGACCGGTGGCCGAAAATTCCAGGTCTCCCCCTTTCTTCAGTTCCCGGGCCTGCGCGACTCCCGCATCCGGAACGAGGTACACGGACTCGAAAGGCAGGAAACCCTGGGCGAAGAAGCGCGGATGCGGCCAGCCGGCGATCCGAAGACCGTACTCGACCGCCCTGACCGAATGCCTCAACGGGATTTCGGAGACCTTCTCGACGCCATCGAAGAACTCCCAGGGAAGCCCGAGGTTGACGTAATAGGAACTGGTCTTTTCCCAGCGCGTGATCCCGATCACCAGCCGGTCCGTGGGAAGGCGGTGGAAGTCGGGCGGTTCGAGGTTCAAGGCCGCCGCAAGACCGGGTAGGAGGGACAGGACGAGGGGGAGAAGCATCCGGCGGGAGGGATACGGGAATCGCATGGTTCAACCGGCCTCCGCGCGGATCGGCTTCAGAAGGAGACCTTGAAAGCGACCCGTGGATGGGAACCGGGATCCAAGGCCACGTCCAAGTGATAGCGGCGGTTATGGCGGCGCGCGCTGTTGTAGGCGTCCTGGATGGAGAAACCGTACGCGGCCAATGTCGCCAATCCGTACAGGGATCCCGCGGTCTCGTTTCGCGCCACCCGTTCGTCCGAATTCGGGACGGTTTCGAGCCGGAAATTGTCCAGCGAGAGATAGAGGGAGATGCCGAAGGCGGCCGCGAAAAAGACGCCTTTCAAGGGTTCCTTGCAGTAGGCGTGGCCTAGGCCCGGGATGAAAGCCGAGAAAATCGCCGCAGCGGTGGGGTCCTTGGGAACCATCCCCGGCACCGGGGTGGGCGAAGGGGTCACCCGTTCAGGAAAGGCGATGTTCGGCAATAACACCGGCGCGATGGCGGGCAGAACGTCGTCGGCTCCACGACGCGCCTTGATCTCCGGGGGGGCCAGGTTCGGATTGGGCGTGGGAGAAGGCGTCGGCATAGAACGGCTCGCCGCCTTTTTGGCGGTTTTCGGAACCGGTGTCCGGGAAACCCCGGTCGTCGGGGAAACCGAAGGGGCGGCCCCGGTGGATGTGACCCAACCGGCCAGGAAGGCCGCGAGCAAGAAAGGGGTCGTCCGCAAGAAGGTCATCGGATCAGGGCCGTTTCCGGAAGGATGTCAAGACCGGATCATTATACCCTTTTCCGGTGCCCCCGGTGAAGAGTCAACCCAGGGAAGAGAGGCCCGGGAAGACCGCTATTCGAACTTGACGAATTTCAAGTCGTGAATGGCGGCGGTTCCCTTCAACTCCTGGAGGACCTTTTCGTCGACCTCGTTGTCGACGTTCACCATGGCGACGGCTTTCCCGCCCCGCGCCTGCCTGCCCACATGAAGGCCGGCGATATTGACCTGATTGGACCCCAACACGGTTCCCAGGCGACCCACGATCCCCGGCTTGTCGTCGTGGGACATGTAGATCATGAACCCCTCCGGCTTGAAGTCGGTTTCGAAGCCGTCCAGGCTCACCATGCGCACTTCCTTGCCGTCGAAAACGGTCCCCGCCACGGAGTGGGTTCCCTTCTCGTTGTCGACCGTGACCCGGATGAGCGAGGAGTAGTTGTGGGCGCTCTCGCTCTTGGTCTCCACGATCTCGAAGCCGCGCTCCTTGGCCAGGACCAGGGCGTTGACGTAGTTGACCGAATCGGTCATGACCCGCTGGAGGACCCCCTTTACCAGGGAAAGGGTGAGGGTCTTGGTGTCCATCCGGCTGACTTCCCCCTCGTAGGAGATCTGGATCCTCTTGATGAAGGACTCGGCCAATTGGGCGTGGAAACTCCCCATTCCCTCGACGAGCCGGATGTAGGGAGTCAACTCCTCGAGCGTCTTGGGGTCCAGGGAGGGCATGTTGGCGGCATTGCGGACCCGTCCGCCCTTCATGGCCTCGACCATCTGCTCGGCCACCACGACCGCCACGTTCTCCTGGGCTTCCTTGGTGGACGCCCCCAAGTGCGGAACGTAAACCACGTTGTCCAGGGTCAGGAGCGGATTCTCGAAGGGCGGTTCCTGCTCGAACACGTCCAGCGAGGCGGCCGCCACCTTGCCGCTCTTGAGGGCGTCGTAGAGCGCCTTCTCGTCATACACGCCGCCCCGGGCGCAGTTCACGATGCGTACGCCGTCCTTCATGAACGCGAACTCCTTGGCGCCGATCATCCCCTTGGTTTCCTTCGTGAGGGGGGTGTGGACCGTGATGAAGTCCGAACGTTTGATGAGCTCCTCGAACGTCACCACCTCAATCTCATGCGCGCTGGACTTGGAAGGGTCGAGGAAGGGGTCGAACCCGATGACCCTCATGCCGAGCCCCCGCCCCTTCAGGGCCACGTTGGTGCCGATGCGGCCCAAACCGATGACGCCGAGGGTCTTGTCGAATAGCTCCGTGCCCACGAACTTGGTTCTTTCCCACTTCTTCTCCCTGAGGGAAACGTAGGCCTGTGGGATCTGGCGGGCCATGGCCATGAGCATGGCGATGGTGTGCTCGGCCGTGGAGATGGTGTTGCCGTCCGGCGTGTTCATGACGATGACGCCCCGCTTGGTGGCGGCTGGAAGGTCCACGTTGTCGAGACCCGCGCCCGCCCGGCCGATGATCTTCAACTTGGTGGCGGCTTCGATGAGCTCCGGCGTGCACTTGGTGCCGCTCCGCACCACCCATCCGTCGTATTCCGGCAGGAGCTTCTTCAACTCCTCGGACGGCAACTTCACCTTCTCGTCAACCTGGAAGCCGGCGTTCCGAAAAACGGCCATTCCCTGGTCGGAGATCTTGTCGGTCACGATGATCTTGAACATGTATTCACCTCGGAAGGGTTTCCTGAAGGGGGCGCCGAAGCGCCTCGGGGACGTCCTGTTCCACGAACAGCCCGGAGGGGGCCGACCGGCCCCCTCCGGTCACGACTCCTAAAGGTTCTCGGCGATGGCGATCTCCTGGACGGCCTTGACGCCGGTCCCGAGGGACACCTTCATCCCCAGCTTCGTGAGGACGATCTCCAAAATGCCCATGGCCAGCAGGGTGTCGGACAAATCCGCATAACCCAGGTGGCCAAGCCGGAAGATCTTGCCCTTGACCTTGCCCTGCCCGCCCGCGATGGAGATGCCATACTGGTCGCGGAACGCCTTGTTCACGGCCGCCCCGTCGATGCCCTCCGGCGCATGGACCGAGGTGACGGCCGGGGAAGGACAGGTCGGCGCGAACAGCTTGAGTCCCAGCGCGGTCACGCCCGCGCGGGTGGCCTTCGCCAGCTTCGCGTGGCGCTCCCAGATCTTCTCCATGGTCTCCTGCTTGATGATCTCCAGCGACTTCTCGAGCTGGATGACCAGCGAGACGGCCGGCGTGAACGGCGTGTCCGGCATCTTCTCCTCGGTCAGCTTCTTGACGGCCTTGGTCCAGGAAAGGTAGTACTTCGGGTTCTTCGCCTCCGCCACTTTGGCCATGGCGGCCGGATTGATGGCCGCGAACGCGAGGCCCGGGGGCATCATGAAGCCCTTTTGGGACCCCGAAAGCACCACATCCACACCCCAGGCGTCGGTCTCGAACGGGGCGGCGCCCAGTCCCGAGATGGCGTCGACCACGATCAGGGCCCCCGCCTCATGCACGACCTTCGTGAGGGCCTGGATGTCGTTGATGGCACCCGTGGAGGTCTCGTTCAGCGTGCAATAGACGAGCTTGATGCCGGGATTGGCATCCAACTGCTTCTTGACCTCGGCCGGGTCGAGGGCCTTGCCCCATTCGGTCTCGTAATGGACGGCGTTGACGCCGAAGGCCTTGCAGATCTCGGCCCAGCGGTTCCCGAAATGCCCGATGGAGGCCACCAGGACCTTCTCCCCGGGGCTGGTCAGGTTGGAAACGGCCGATTCCATGGCGCCGGTCCCGACCGACGCGAGGGTGATGACCGGATTCTTGGTGCGAAAGAAGTACTGGAGACCCTCGTGGCAGGTCTTGAAGATGGCCTGGAACCCGGGGGTCCGGTGATGGATGATCGGCATGGCCGCGGCGACCAGAACCTCGGCGGGGATGGGTGTGGGGCCCGGCGCCATGATGAACTTTTTACGCATGTTGCTCCTCTTTTCCTCTGTTGTTATTGAGCCTTCGGTACCGGTGGGGATGCCGCCCGGTTCCGGGACCATCGAAAAGCCGCACCCGACTGCTTGGGTCAGCGGGTGGATCGTCACAACCAGGGTAAAACTTCCTTGCAACGATGGACTTTCAGGGGGTGTTGGAAGTGAGGGGGGCCAAAAAATAACCTACTCGACAACCGCTTTGACTTTGTGAAAATTTTCACAAGGTTGGGACAAGTATATGCCGATGACCGTTCAAGTCAAGCAAACATTGCGCTTCCACGTCTGACGCCCGATGCAACAGGCTTCCATTTTCCCTGCAAACAGAAGCGGAATCCAACATAATACCGGCATGGACGATCCCAACATTCCCAAACCCATGGAAGAAAGATTCTGGATGTACTACGTCGTCGGGATGCTGGACTGCGCCCTCATTGGCTTCATGGTCCCGCTGATGAAGGTGTACACCCCGGCCGTTCCCCACTTCAATATCCTGAAGACCTACATCTTCCTGGCCATCCTGGCCGCCATCGCCTGGTGTACGCTGACTTTCATCCACAATATCGAGGACATCCTCCGGTCGGGGTTCATCAACACCCTCCTCTTCATCCCTTTCTGCTACAGCGCCTACAAGATCTCCGCCTCCTATCTCGCTCCCCATTACGCCGTACCCGGGCATCCCGAATGGGTCTGGTTCGCGGTCGCGGCGGCCTACGCCATCGACCGGATCGTGAACTACTACGTGTATCCGCCCCTCAAGTACATCCCTCCCCCTCCCGAGGAGACCCAGGCGGTCCCGAGACCCGTATCCCGGAGGCCCCGCCTCCAAAGACCCTCCCTCAAGGGCACGTACCGTTCCGCCATCGGCACCGTCGGGCCCAATTCGTCGAACGAGCCGCAATAAAAAAAAGCCGCCGGTCCCCCGGCGGCTTGCGTTGTTTTCCTCTTGGTTCGTAACCTTCTAACTACTCCCTTCCACCTTCCGTTAGGCCGTGTTTTCCCCCCTGTGCTTTTCCCCCTTCTCCTTCGCGAACACCTGGATGGGTTCCTCCTGGTTGAGGATGACGCCCTCGGTGATGACGACCTCCTTGAGGTCCTTGACGGAAGGGATCTCGTACATGAGATCCAGCATCACCGATTCCAGGATGGCCCGCAGGCCCCGGGCCCCGGATTTGCGGTGGATGGCCTCCCGGGCCACGGCCCGGACGGCTTCCGGGGTGAACTTGAGCTTCACCTTCTCCATCTCGAAGTATTTCTGGAACTGCTTGACCAGGGCGTTCCGGGGCTCGGTGAGCACCTTCACCAGGGCGGCCTCGTCCAGCTCGTGCAAGGGCGCCGTGACCGGAAGTCGACCCACGAACTCGGGGATCAACCCGTACTTGATCAGGTCCTCGGTGTGCACCTGGGCGAACAGGTCGCCGAGCTTCTTCTCGTGGCGGCTGACCGCCTCGGCCTTGAAGCCGATCTCCCGGCGTCCCAGGCGGCTCTCGATGATCTTCTCGAGACCCACGAAGGCGCCCCCGCAGATGAAGAGGATGTTGGTGGAATCCACCCGGATGTACTCCTGGTGAGGATGCTTGCGGCCGCCCTGGGGGGGCACGTTCACCACGGTCCCCTCGATGATCTTCAGAAGGGCCTGCTGGACGCCCTCTCCCGAGACGTCGCGGGTGATGGAGGGATTCTCGGACTTGCGGCTGATCTTGTCGATCTCGTCGATGTAGACGATGCCGCGCTGGGCGGCCTGGATGTCGAACTTGGCGTTCTGCAGGAGCTTGAGGATGATGTTCTCGACGTCCTCCCCCACGTAACCGGCCTCGGTCAGGGTGGTGGCGTCGACCACGGCGAAGGGAACGTCGAGGATGCGGGCCAGGGTCTGCGCGAGGAGGGTCTTGCCCACGCCCGTGGGACCGATGAGCATGACGTTGGACTTCTGGATCTCCACGCCCCCGGGATCGGGTTTCATCGTCAGGCGCTTGTAATGGTTGTGAACGGCCACCGATAGGATGCGCTTGGCCTTGTCCTGGCCGATGACGTACTCGTCGAGGGTGGCCTTGATCTCCGCCGGCCTGGGCACGGACGACTTGGGCGGGAGCGCCGACTTGGCTTCATCCCGGTCGCCGTCCTTGAGGATGTCGTTGCACAGGGCGATGCACTCGTTGCAGATGTACACCGTCGGCCCCGCCACGAGCTTCTTCACCTCGTCCTGGGTCTTCCCGCAGAAGGAGCAGCGCAGGTAGGATGTCCGGTCCTTCTCCGTCAATTCACACCTCTTTCAACCACAAATACACAGCCAACGCGAATTCTCATTTGTCCTTCTTCACTTCCGGGGCCTTGGTGATGATCTCGTCGATGAGGCCGTACGACTTGGCCTCCTCGGCGGACATGAAGTAGTCCCGCTCGGCGTCCCGCGCGATCTTGTCGATGGGCTGGCCCGTGTGGCTGGACAGGATGGCGTTCAGGCGTTCCTTCACCTTGAGGATCTCGCGGGCCTGGATCTCGATGTCCGTGGCCTGCCCCTGGGCCCCACCCGAGGGCTGGTGGATCATGATGCGCGAATTGGGAAGCGCAAACCGCTTTCCCTTGGTTCCGGCGGACAAGAGCACCGCCCCCATGCTGGCCGCCTGGCCCACGCAGATGGTGGTGACCGGGGTCTTCAGGAACTGCATGGTGTCGTAGATGGCCATGCCGGAAGTCACGATGCCGCCGGGTGAATTGATGTACAGGCTGATCTCCTTGTCGGGATCCTCCGACTGGAGGAAGAGCATCTGGGCGATGATGAGATTGGCCACATCATCGTTGATGCCCGTTCCCACGAAGATGATCCTGTCCTTCAGGAGCCGCGAATAGATGTCGTAGGCCCTTTCGCCGCGGTTCGACTGTTCGATGACCATCGGGATCAATGTCATGTCTTCCTCCATCCGTGTCGTCCCAAGAGGCGGGGCCGCTCTTGGTGTCCTCGTGCCTTCGTGGTGAAGGTCACTTCTGTTCGATGTTGGCCACGTCCAGCAGGAAATCCATCGTCTTCTCGTGGCGAATGCGGTCCTTCAACTGGTCCTCGCTTCCCTGCTGTTTGACGTACTGCTTCACGGCGTCCAGCGGCTGTCCCGTCTGGACCGACATCTTGGCCAGGTAGGCCTCCCAATCGGAGCCCTTGCACTCGATCTTCTCGGCCTCCGCCACCCGATCGACCAGCAGGGCCACGCGCACATTGCGTTCGGCCTGCGCGCGCATCTTCTCGTTGAACTCCTTCTTCTGCTTCTCGTCCCACTGGTTGGGGTCCATCCCATGCTGGCGCATGTGCTGGATGCCGTTGCGGATGAGTTGGAAGGTCTCCATGGACACCCAGCTTTCCGGCACGTCGAACTTGTGGTCCTTCATGAGCTTCTCGGACACCTGCTCCAGCATCTTCGCGCGCTGCTCGTTCTCGCGGCTCCTCTTCAACTGCTCCCGGACCTTCTCCCTCAATTGGGGGACCGTGTCGCAACCCGCCACGCTCTTCGCGAACTCGTCATCCAGGGCGGGGAGGATCTTTTCCTTGATCTCCTGCACGGTGACCGTGAATTCGGACTTCTTGCCGGCCAGTTCCTTCTTGGGATAGTCCTTGGGGAACGCCAGGGGGAACGTCTTCGACTCCCCCTTCCTCAACCCGAGGAGCGCGTCCTCGAAGCCCGGGATCATGTCTCCTGAGCCCAGGAAGATCGGGTAGCGGGAGGCCTTGCCGCCCTCGAAGGGAACGCCGTCCAGGCGACCCTCGAAGTCGATGACGGCCAGGTCGCCCTTGGCCAGGGGCCGGTCCTCCACCGGGTTGAACTTGGCGGCGTTATCCCGCAGGTTCTCGACGGCGCGGTCGACATCCTCCTCGGTGACCACGACGGATTCCTTCTTCACCTTGATACCCTTGTAGTTCTTGAGGCTGAAATCGGGCCGGATCTCGAAGGAGGCGGTGAACTTGAGCGGGGACCCCTCCTCGAACTGGTAGTCCTTCACACGGGGCTTGGACACCGGCTGGATCTTCTCCTGGTCGAGGGCCTCCTGGAAGAACCGGGGCATGACATCATCCGAGACCTCGCGCTTCACGTTCTCCTTGAAGCGTTGGCGGACGACGTTCAGGGGCGCCTTGCCCTTGCGGAAGCCGTCGATCTTGGCTTCCTGGGCGATGCGTTCATACAGGGCATCCACCTCGGCCTGGACCTTGTCGGCCGGGACTTCAACGCTTATTTCCTTCCCGCAATTCGGAAGGTTCTTGACGTGGACTTTCAACGTTGTCTCCTTGCTTATCGTGCGGAACCACAGGCCGGAAACCGCGCGAGAATGCGTATAGTACGTTTATTATTGGCCCTTTTCAATGGCCGAGGATCATCCGTTGTCGATATTAGCGGTATTTTCCCTTGTTTCCGGACCGGAATGGAGACTCGGGTTCACCTTCCAACCGAACCGGGCGGCGACCCTCGATAACAGGCCCTTCAAATCCTCGGCGATGTAATAGAAGCAGGGGATCAGGACCAGCGTGATGACGGTGGCGAAGATCAGTCCGTACCCGAAGGCCAGGGCCAACGGGGCCACGAAGTAATCCTTCCCCCCCATCCCGTACATGGTGGGGATGAGCCCCACGATGGTGGTGCCCGAGGTCAACAGGATGGGGCGCAGGCGCACCGAACCCGCCTTGACGAGCACGCGTTTGAGGTCCGGGATCTCCCTTCGATAGATGTTGATGAATTCCACGAGGACCAGCGTGTTGCTCACGATGATCCCCGAGAGACTGACCATCCCCAGCACGCTCATGAAGGAGAAGATCTCCCCGTGGGTGGCCAGGGCCGTGACGACCCCGATGAGGGAGAAGGGGATGGCGCACATGACGACCACCGGCAGGATCAGGGAGTCCATGAAGACGGCCAGGATGATATAGACCACGATCATGGCGAAGAGGAACAGGATGCCCAGTTCCCCCATCCGCTTCGCGGTCTCCTCGTCCTCCCCGCCGTAGTTGACGCTGTAGCCGGGGTAGCGGGCCTCGATGTCGGCGAACTTCTCGCGAAGCCGACGGTTCACCTCGATGGAGGTGACGATCTCCGGATCCACGCCCGACTGGACCTGGAGGATGCGCTTGTAGTCGAGACGGTTGATGCTCGAATAGCCCCGTTCCTTCCTCAGGGTGGTGACCTTCTCCAGCGGGATGAGACCGCCCATCTTGTTGGCGATCATGACGCGGTCGAGGGCCTTCTCGGAGCGCCGTTTCTCCTCCGGGAACCTCACCCGGATGTCCACGTCCTCGTCATCCGCCTTCACGCTCGTGGCCACCGCGCCGCGGAAGGAGGCGTTGAGGGCCAGGGCCACGTCCTGGACGCTCAAACCCGACCGCTTGGCCAGGGCCTCATCCACGCTGTAGCGGAACTCCTCCTTGCCCGGTTCCTCGTCGGTCTTGGCGTCCACCACGCCCTCGATACCCTTCAGGAAATCCAGGTACTCGGCGCCGATGGCGCGCATGACCGAAGGGTCCTCCCCCCGGATCTCGACATTGACGGCCTTCCCCACGGGCGGGCCGTGATGCTCGAGGTCCACCTCGATCTCTGCGTCGGGGCGGATCCGCCCCTCCTGCCGGGCCCTCGCGAACGCTTCCTGCATTTCGTGCAGGATGGGGGCGATCTTGCGCTTGCGGTCCTTTTCCTCGACCAGCTTCACCCGGGTGAGCATCTTGTTGGTAGCGTCCCCGGGTTTGGGGTCGATGAAATCCATGTACCCGGTCCCCACGGTGGTCTGGATGGCCTCGCGTTCCTCCTCGGGGATGGTCAGGAGGATCTCCTCGACCCGCCGGGCGGTCTCCCGGGTGGTCTCCAGGTTGGTCCCCACGGGCAGTTTCGCGTAGACCCGGATCAGGTTCTCGCCGCCACCGGGCACGAAGGAAAACCCGATGAAGCGCACCGCGAAGAGGGTGACGATCAGAAGGCCCGTGAGCACGACCAGGGTCACATAGCGGTGTTCCAGGGCGGCGGCGAGGAACCCGCGGTAGCGGCCGTTCAGGCGGTCGAAGAGCCCCTCCCTCGGCCGGTCGTCCTTCATCCTCGGGACATGCTTCCCGAACAGGTCCAGCACGACGGGCAGGATGAAGAGGGCCGCGAACCAGGAGGCCGACAGGCACAGGATGAGCACGATGGGGATGGCGTTGATGAACTTGCCCATGAGACCCGACAGCAGGAGCAGGGGCATGAACGCCGTGCAGATGCAGACCAGGGTCACGGTCACGGGCAGGAGGACCTCCGTCACGCCCTTCACGATGGCCCGGGACCTCTCCATGCCCTCCTCCATGTAGCGGTGGGCGTTCTCGATGACCACGATGCCGAAATCCACGATCATGCCCAGGACCATGATCATCCCGAACAGGCTGATGACCTGGAAGGTGACCCCCAGCAGTTTGAGGCCGAAGAAGGCGATGAGGAAGGCGATGGGCATCCCGGTGGAGAGGATCAGGGAAAGCCGGGGCCCCAGCAACAGGAGCAGGACGATCCCCAACAGGACGAACCCCACGACCGCGTTCGAGAGGACCGATTCGATCCGATCCTTCGTGAACCGGCTGGTGTCCTCGAACAGCTTCAACTCCACGGTTTCCGGATGGGGATTCCGGAAACCGGCCAGGGCGGCCCGAAGGCGCTCGACCATCCGGATCTCGTCCATAACCCTCTTCTTGTTCACCTTCAAACGGATGGCGGGACGGCCGTCCACGCGCTCCAGCATCTCGGGATCCTCGAAACCGTCGCGCACCTTCGCCACGTCCCGGACGCGCGTCAAGAACCCGGCGTCGTTGGCCTGGATCACGGTGTCCTCGATCTGCTTCACGCTCTTGAACTGCCCCAGGGTGCGGAGGATGTACTCCTCCCGTCCCACCTTGAGGGTGCCCCCCGGCATGTCGATGTTCTTGAAGTTCAGGGTGTCGATGACCTTCTGAAGGTCGATCCGGTAGCGGGTGAGGGCCCGGGGGTCCACCTCCACCAGGAATTCCCGGTCCCGGTAGCCGTACTTCGTGACGTCGGCGATGCCGTCCAGGTCGTAGATGAGGTCCTCGAGGTCGTCGGCCACGTCCCTCAGGTCGGCGTAGGGGACACCCTCGCCCTTGGCCAACACCCCGATGTCGAGGATGGGGGTCTTGTCGAGCTTGATCTCGGTGACGGTGGGCCTCTCGGCCTTGGCGGGAAGGTCCTTGACGGCATCCACGGCGTCCTTGATGTCCTGCACCACGGTCCTCTTGTCGCGGGCCTTCTCCTCGATGAAGACGGCGATGACGGACAGGTTCTCGATGTTGTAGGAACGCACCTTGTCGATGCCCGTGACCTCGCGGAGCTCCTCCTCGAGGGGGATCGTGATGAAGCTCTCGATCTCGTCGGGCGACCCGCCGGGGTACACCGTGACGATCTGTACCATGTCGAAATTGACCTCGGGATAGGCCTCCCGGTTGATGCTGAGGGCCGAGACGACGCCCAGAAGCGCGATGAGGACCACGACAAGCCCCACCAGCAGTTTCTGCTTCAGGAGGTAGGAGACCGCCTTATCGAGCATCGTCCCCCCCCCTTCCCGGCCTTCCATCCCTCGACGTCCTTCGGGATGTAGGTCTCCACGTCGATGCCCAGCGTGTCCCACAGGCGGTTCTGCACGACCTCCCACTGGATGAGGGCCACGTTGTAGCCCACCAGGGACGCCATCTCCCCTTCGCGGGCCTGGATCATGGCGTCCAGGGCGTCCTTGAGGTATTGGGTGCTCATCCGGCCGTAACGGTACGCCTCGGTCATCTTCCGGTAGGCCTGTTCGGCCTCCTCGCGCGCCTTGCGGGAGTGTTGGCAGACCTCGTGGAGATACCGGACGCGGTCGAGCGCCGTCCTCACCTCGGAACGGATCTTGCGCTCCAAGTCCGCCCTGTCCGTGAGGGCCTTCTGGAGCAGGAAGCGGCTGTTGCGGGCCGTGACCTTGCGTTCGGCGTCGAACAACGAGAGGGACAAATCCAGCCGGGCCTCGTAGGAGGGGTTCCTCCATTCCCCGACATCCCCCCAGGCATCCCCGAACCCGGTGTCCCGCCCCATCCCCCGGGCGGAAAGCCCGAGCGAGAGGGACGGCAGGGCATCGTTCCGGGCGATCTTCATCCCCTTCCGCGCGTTCTCGAGGTCGAGGAGGGCGGCCTGGTAGTCCGCCCGTTGGGCCAGCGCGGTCTTCACGGCCGCCTCGACGTCCAACGCCGGCAGTTCCGTCACCAGATAGAGGCGGTCGATGTCGAGGGAACCTTCGGGCATGCCCAGCGCGGCCAGGAAATCCCGCCAGTCGGCCTCGAAGGTCCGCCGGGCCTCGAGTTCCCGGATCCGGGAACCGGCCAGGGAGGCGTTCATGTAGTTGACGTTGTAGGATTCCGCCGTCCCGAGACGGGCGTTCTCCGCCACGATGTCGCGGAGCAGCTGGGTCTCGTCGCGAAGGGTCCGGGCATTCAGGAGCGATTGTTTCCTGAGGGATACCGACCAGAAGTCGATCAGGGTCTTCGTGACCAGGCCCGATAGCATGAAGATCGCGGTCTGCTTCTGCATGCGGCCCTGGTTCTCGAGGATATCCAGGGTCTCCCGTTCGGACATGCCGAACGAATTCTTCAGGAGGTCCTGCTGGAGGGATACGTAGAAGATCGGTTGGTGATAGGCGGATTCCCCGAGCGAGAAGGATTCCCCGTCCCCCCCAAGCGAGAAGGACGGCAGTTCCGCCCGCCCCCGTTCGTAGGAGACCCCGGTCCCGACCCGGGTACCCGTCCCGAACGACTTGCCGAGGGAGACGCCAAGCTCCTCGGTCGTCTTCTTCGAGCCGTTGAAGAGGGCCAGCGATCCCGGGAACTTCTCCTCCCGGTGCGCGGCGCTCGCATTGACGAAAAGGGCATAACGCTTCTTGTACATCTCCAGGCTCGTATCCGTCATGGCCACGTCGTAGCTGGCCGAGACGATGTCCTGGTTGCTCTCGAGGACGACGCGGATGATCTTCCCGAGATCGAAAGTGACGCCGCGGAAAAGGACCGCGGGCCGGGGCGCGCCGACGATGGAAAGCCCGCGGCTTTCGGCCGGAACCGAAGGCGACGGAAAAAGAAGAAGGCCCCCGCTCAAGAGGGCCCACGCCAGGAACTTCCTTGTCATCTGCGAACCTTTCGCGGCTTCGTCCCGCGCATCGGCGGATTTATACGTTCGTATAATGTAAAGGCCGTCCCGTGGAATCGCAAGTTTGTCGGGAACCTTTTTCAGCTTCTTTCGAGGGCCCGGAGGGCGAATTCGACTCGCCGATGGATGCCTTCCAGGGTGAGAACGTCCGATCCGAAGAATCGGGAGAACAACGGCGTCCCCTTGAAGAGAGGCGTGAAAAGCAGATGGGTGATGCAGACGCCACTGGCGTTGTTGACGATGAATCGATAGACCTGGTCGATCGATCTGCCTTTGAAATGACCCGCCTTGATGCAGTCCCGGATCGCCGACTCGTAGACCTTCCGCATCTGAAGCGCGTACTTGGCGACCGGGACGCTCGGGGTCGCCTTGCCCCGGATGTCCCGGACGGACATCCAGAAGACATCCCAATTCTCGACCACGGCCATCGCATCCGCCACCGCCAGCATCTTGAGGCGCTCCAAGGGATCCTTGAAACCGCTCGGGAACTCGCGGAAATGTCGGATGAACTTTTCGCCGATCTCGTCGATGACGGCGTCGGCGAACCTTTCCTTGGTCTTGAAGTAGTAATGGAAGAGCCCGAGGTTGACGCCGGCCCGCTGGGTCAGTTTCCGGACCGAAAGGGATTTAAGAGGCGTCGAGACGAGCAGTTCCCGCCCGGCCCGGATCAGGGCCTGCCGCGCCTCACCCTGTTCCCTTTTCGTCTTCCTCTTCAAGATGCGCTCCCGATGATGGTGCGAGGGGTGGGACTCGAACCCACAAGGGTTTCCCCGCCAGTACCTAAAACTGGTGCGTCTGCCAATTTCGCCACCCTCGCATTGAAACCACTATATCAAAAACCGGTACACAGCCAACGCGAAGTAGCGAAGTCGCGAAGATTTATGGACCTCTATGAACAGCCACTGCCGCCCAAGACGTTTTCTTGAAAGGGTGTTTGGACTGTCAAAACTGTGTTATGGACGGGAACGCACACCGAACAACGGAAAAGCCCCCCTCACCCTACCCTCTCCCGCAAGGGGAGAGGGAAGTCCGTTTTTACGCTGTTAGAGGCAAAGTTCTCCGTCCGCCATCGAGTGTCTTCGATGGCGAGGTCTCGACAAAGGCAAATGTCTCCGAATCTCCGTGGTTCAAGGTGCGAATATTTTGGATGAGAGCGATGAACGGCAATAATTCATACGAAGAGTTCGTTTTTTTGGGACAATAGGACCATGAAACAGGAGATCCCCCAGGAAGCGGACCTTGCCGTCATCGGCGGGGGCATCAATGGCGCCGGCATCGCCGCCCTGGCGGCCCGGGCCGGTCTTTCAGTCGTCCTCTTCGAGAAGGGCGATTTCGCATCCGGGACCTCCAGCCGCTCCACCAAGCTCATCCACGGCGGTATCCGTTACCTCGAGCAGATGCGCTTTCCCCTCGTCTTCGAATCGCTCCATGAGCGCCGCCGCCTGCTCGAGAGCGCACCCCACCTGGTCCGTCCCCTTCCCTTCCTTCTGCCCTCCTATCGGGGGGACGCGCGCCCGCCCTGGATGCTGCGCCTGGGGATGACCCTCTACGACCTTCTGGCCGACAAGGCCAACCTTCACCCGCATCGTTGGCTGGACCCTTCCCAGGCCCAAGCGCTCGCTCCCGCCCTCGAATCGGAGGGCTTGCTGGGTTGCGGACACTATTACGACGCCCAGGTCAACGACGCCCGATTGGTGCTGGAGGACATTCTCGCGGCGGAATCCCACGGCGCCCGATGCCTCAACGACTGTCCCGTCGTGGGCGTGACGAACCGCAAGGACGGGCGATCGGAGATCCATTACCGTCACCTGCCCTCCGGGTCCTCGGGCGTCCTGAAAACGCGCTGTATCGTCAACACCACCGGCCCCTGGATGAACCCGATGTCCCGCATGATCACGCCGGGCCACCGGGACCTCGTCCGGCCGACCCGGGGCACCCACATCGTCATGCCCCAACTCATGGCCGATCACGCCGTCCTCGTCATGTCGAAAAAGGACCGGCGCATCTTCTTCGTCATTCCCTGGCGGGGTTACAGCCTGGTGGGCACCACCGATCTGGATGATCCGGGTGACCCGGACCTCACCGCCCCCACCGAGGAAGAGATCGCCTATCTGTTGGAGGGTTCCGCCCGTGTGTTCCCGGGCGCATCCTGGGACCGGGAGAAGGTCGTCGCGGCATTCGCCGGTCTTCGGCCCCTCGCCCAAGCGGGAGGGCACGCCTCATCCGTTTCCCGCGAGGACCGGATCCTGCGCGAGGGGAACGTCCTGACCGTTCTCGGCGGCAAACTCACCACCTATCGCTCGATGGCCCGAAAGGCGCTCCGGATGGCCGAGTCGGTCCTGGGTGTTCCGTTCCACGCGGTTCCCTTCCCGCCCCTTCCGGGAGCGCCCTCCGTGCCCTGGTCCTCGTTCCTGGACACGATGACCGCTGAAGGCCTGAAATGTGCGGATCTCCCCCGGGAGCGGATCGTCCACCTGGTCGGGATGTACGGCGCGAAGACCCCCATCCTTTTGGATCTCCTGCAGGCCGACCCTGCCCTGAACAACTCCCTCCACCCGGAAAGACCCGAAACACTTGTCCAGGTGGCCTACGCCGTCCTTCGCGAGAAGGCCCTTCATCTCTCGGACGTCATGCTTCGACGCCTGGAGATCGGATACAGCGCCCAACGCACCGGAGAAGCGGACGAGAAGGCCTCGCGGCTGATGGCCGCCCTGCTGGGCTGGAGCGAGAAGCAACGGCTGGCGGAACTCGCGGATTACCGGGATCAGCTTCATCCCCGCGGCAAGACTTCACCACCAAGCCACCAAGACACCAGGAAGGATTCTTGAACCGGAAAAGACGACGTCTTGACCTCACCTCGATGGTTTCGTAGTTTAGTCAGGTCGTTTTATCCAACCCCTTGGCGACTTGGTGCCTTGGTGGTTAAGAGGTGTCTCGAATGGAAAATCTCGTCATCATCGGCGCCGGCCCGGCCGGTTTTACCGCGGCCCTCTACTCGGCCCGGGCGAGCCTGAAACCCCTCCTCCTCGAGGGACCCCAGCCCGGCGGCCAGCTCACCACGACCACGGTCATCGAGAATTTCCCCGGCTTCCCCGAGGGCGTCGACGCCAACCAATTGGTGGCGGACATGAAGCGCCAGGCGGAATCCTTCGGCGCCCGCTTCAAACCGGGCATCGTCACCCGGGCCGACCTCCAGACCCGCCCCTTCAAGCTGTGGGTGGACGAAACCGAGCTCATCGAGACCGAAACCGTCATCATCGCGACCGGTGCCTCGGCCAAGTACGGCGGGGTTCCCCGCGAGATGGAACTGGTCGGCCATGGCGTCTCGGCCTGCGCCACCTGCGACGGCTTCTTCTTCAAGAACCACGACATCGCGGTGGTGGGAGGGGGTGACACGGCCATGGAGGAGGCGGAATTCCTGACCCGCTTCGCCAAGTCGGTGACGATCATCCACCGTCGGGACGGTTTCCGCGCATCGAGGATCATGCTGGAACGCGCCCGGAAGAACCCGAAGATCAAGTGGATGCTCAACAGCGTGGTCACGGACCTCCTGGGCGAAAAGGTCCTGGAGGGCGTAAAAGTGAAGGATGTGAAAACCGGCGTCGAGACGACCCACCCTTTCACCGGCCTCTTTTTCGCCATCGGGCACAAACCCAACACCGATCCCTTCAAGGGACAGTTGGACATGGACGAAGTGGGTTACCTGAAACTGCCCCGCCCGCCCCGCACCGCCACGAACATCGAGGGTGTCTTCGCGGCCGGCGACGTGGCCGACCCCTATTACCGGCAGGCCATCACCGCGGCCGGCATGGGCTGTCAGGCGGCCATCGAGGCTGAACGGTGGATCTCCTCCCATGCTTGAGATCCACCCGACGATGTCGTTCAGCCGAAACCCTGAGGGGCCCGCAGGGCCGCTCGAACGGGTCGAGGCTGAACGGTGGATCTCCTCCCATGCTTGAGATCCACCCGACGATGTCGT
>CAZGWJ010000018.1:0-9984 GCA_964529445.1 uncultured bacterium | reverse complement strand
CCGAAACCCTGAGGGGCCCGCAGGGCCGCTCGAACGGGTCGAGGCTGAACGGTGGCTGGCTGAGCACGGTGGCTGACGAAACCGTCCTCTCGTCCAAGGTGCCGCCCGGCCGGTCCGGCGTTACCCTCCTTCAATATCTTTCGGGCCGCTTCAAATACCAGAGCGTCGAGCAATGGAGGGAGCACATCCTCCAGGGACACGTGTCGGTGAACGGACGCCGGACCCAGCCGGAGACGAAGCTGGCCAAGTGGGACGAGGTGGCCTTCCGGACCGAGCTCCACGAACCGCCCGTCGACCCCCGCATCCGCATCCTCCACGAGGAGGACGCATTCCTCGTCGCCTTCAAGCCGGGCCAGCTCCCCTCCCATTCCGATACCCATTTCATCAGGAACACCTTCATCCACCTGCTCTCCGCAAAACTCAGGGAACAGGGGTTCGCGGGCCGAGCCGCCCTGGCCCACCGGCTCGACCGGGAGACCAGCGGCCTCCTCGTCGTCGCGAAGAACAAGGACGCCCAGCGCGCCCTCACCCGCCAATTCGAGGCCGGGGAGGTCGACAAGGAATACCTGGCTGTCGGGCGCGGAGTTGCCGGGCAGGACGTCTACGAGGTCGAGGGCCTCATCGAGAGGGACCCGGAAAGCCGCATCAGCATCCGCCGGCGCCTGGTGCCGGGCGACCCGGCTTCCGCCACCCGCTTCGAGGTCCTGGAGCGCCTGAAGGACTGCACGTTCTTGAAGTGCCTGCCCCGCACCGGAAAGACCCACCAGATCAGGGTCCACCTGGCCCACCTGGGTTTCCCCGTCGCCGGGGACAAGCTCTACGGCCGAACCGACCAGGAACACCTGGAATATCTTCACTTCGTGAAGACCGGGGGCGATCCCTCCTGGGACGGCCGCCTGGAAGCCCCCCGCCAGTTGCTTCACGCTTCACGCCTTTGCTTCAAGCATCCGGTCACAGGCGAACCTCTCGTTTTCGAGGAACCGGTCCCCGAGGACATTCAATCCTTCCTTCAAGCCCATCGGGTATAATCGTCTCCACACACCCTTCCAAGGAGCCGCCATGAACCGCAACACCGCATTGAGGATCGTGAACCCCCTGCTGGCCCTGGCATTCTTCGGCCAGCTTCTCACCGTGTTCCTGAAGGTCGCCGTCCTGGAGCGGGGCGGGAACTTCCCGGCCATCGACCCCGCGTCCTGGGCGAAGATCCACGGACTCCTGGGGATCCTGATCCTGGTCCTGGGGATCGTGCACCTGGCCCTGAACTGGAACTGGGTCGTCGCGACGATGAGAAGACGGCCTGCCGGTTCCTGACGCCGCCGAAAGGTATCCCATGCCGCTCGGTGAAATACCCCTCACCCCTTACGGGAAAGCTTCCAGCCGCCCTTCCCCCGTCAACCGGATGATGAGCGACTTCGCCGCGGGTTTCCGCGACAACGTGGACATCAACCTGGGCGTGGGTTACGTGGACGAGGCGGCCATCCCGTCGTACCAGCTCTCCGGTGCCTTGACCGAGGTCCTCAAGCGCCCCGATAAGTACCGCATCCCCTTCAATTACGGAGGTCCCGAGGGCTCCCCCAACCTCATCGCCTCCCTGAAGCGTTACCTGTCCTCCCGCCGCCACAGCCCCATCCCCGCCGATGTCCTGGAGAGGAACCGACTGGTCATCGGCCCCAGCGGCGTGACCAGCCTCCTGGAGTCGATCGGCCACCTGGTGGAACCCGGGATCGTGGTCATGGCCGATCCGCTCTACTACATCTACCGCGACTTCCTCGAACGGCTCGGTTTCAACATCCTCGCCGTTCCCGAGGACGCGGAAGGCTTCGACACGGCGCTGTTACAGCGCCGGTTGGCGGCCCTGGGAAAACGCGCCTCGCGGATCCGTTTCTTCTACCTGGTCACCGTCAACAATCCCACGGGAACCCTCCTCTCCAACCGGCGCCGCCGGGAAGTCGTCGAGCTGGCCGCCGCCCTTTCGAAACGCCTGCGGCGCAAGGTCCCCGTCTTTTTCGACAAGGCCTACGAGGACCTGGTGCACGATCCGGAAGTGGACCCCCTCGAATCCTCCCTTCCCTACGATCCCGCGGGGATCGTACACGAACTGGGAAGTCTCTCGAAGATCCTGGCGCCCGCCCTGCGCGTAGGTTACCTGGTGGGTCCCGATTCCCCGTTCCTCGACGCCGTGGTGCAGAAGACCAGCGACACCGGATTCTCGGCGCCCCTCGTGAGCCAGGAGATGGCCAGCCACCTGCTGGACCGGCATATCGCGGAACATTCCGGGGCCGTCCTGGATTCGTACCGCCGCAAGGCCCGGAAGGTCCGGATGTGGATCGAGGAGAACCTCTCGGCTTTCCTGGAGGAGATCCGGGGGGGACAGGCGGGCTTCTACTATTACCTGACGTTCCGGAACATCCCGACCGGAGAGGGGAGTCCCTTCCACCGTTTGCTGTCGCGCAAGAGCGGGGACGCGACGCTGGACGGGCCGAAATCGGACCCCAAACCCCGCATCACCTATCTTCCAGGCTCTTTTTGTGTTCACCCCAAGGGCACCCAGGCCGCCCGGGGATCCCGTTCCTTGAGGATCTCCTACGCCTATGAGAGTGAGGATCGCATCCGGGAAGCCCTGGAAACGATGGGCACGGCCTGCCTGCACGTCATTCAAGGATCGTAGGAACGCGCGATTCGATGAAAACCCGCATTTTCACCCCTTCTTCCTTTTCAAACCGGCCTTCCCCGCTCCCTACCAGTGACCCCAGGAAGTACGAATCCGCTGTTCATTTCCAATTTCGAATTGCACATTTCTAATTGCCGCTCAGAGCGGTAGAATGAACAAAAGCGAGGTGCCCCATGGCGAAGAAGAAATCAACCCCATCCTCCTCCGGCGGCCTGGGGGTCGCGTTGGAAACCCTGACCCATGTGGCGTCCTGGGCCAAGCGTTTCCTGGAGGGGCTGGGGGGGCAATTGCACCACCAGGTGGAGCGGCTGGCCCGGCGGCTCATGGGACTCATCCTCCTGACGGTGCTGATGGCGGCCGGCAGCGTCTTCTTCGTGACCGGGGCCCTGCTTTTCATCGCCGAGACGACCGGGTCCTCCGTGGGACTGGTCTTCGGGATCGGCGGCGCCTTCCTCTGCCTTGTTTGCGCGTTGATTCTGGCCCTTCGGGGAAGATGAAGCATCCATCTCAAGGAGGTCGGCCATGGCCGTGAAGAAAACGCTGAAGAACATCGGGAAACAGCTGAAGGACCGCCGCAAGCGGGAGCAGGTCAAGAAGGCCGTGAAGGAGAGCCTGCGGAAGGCCCTCGTGAAGGTCCGTGCGGCCGAGAAGAAACTGAAGGACCCCCGCACGCGGGAGAAGGCGAAGGCGGAACTCGCGAAGTTGAAGGTTCGCGTCCGCAAATTGAAGGCCGAATACCGAAGGGCCGAGGCGAAGGCCGTCCGCTACACCCAGGCGAACCCCAAGAAGGCCCTCGCCATCGCGGCGGCCGTCGGGGTCCTGGCCGGCACGGTCCTCGCGGCGCTGACCTCCCGTAAAAAATAGGGGTAACCACTCATCCCAAACCTGAGATCCCTCGAAGATCGCTCGGGATGACAGATGCGGCTAATCGTTCGATCTGTCATTCCGAACCCGCAGGGGAGGAATTTCAGGTTTTTGCCGTCTGCATCCGTCAATTCATCATTCCTAATTGCTCATTCCACATTCTCGTCTATCGGGTGAATTCCATCCGATAGACGAGAGTGTCTCTCCACTTCCCCGTCCTGAGTTGGATGTGCTTCGGCCAAAGGGCGAATCGCTTCATGCCGATCTTCTCCATGAGACGGGCGGACGGTATGTTCTCGGCGTTGCAGGTGCACCAGAGGACCTTCAGGCCATGGGCCACCCGTGCCCATTCGACGAGGGCCGAAGCCGCCTCCGGACCGTAACCCCTGCCCCAATGCCGTTTGTTCAATATGTAACCCAGTTGCGCCTCGCCCGGGGCCTTGGGCTCGTACTCCAGACTGCACCCCCCGATCGGCCGCTCCTGCCCCATCAGGCAGACGGCCAGGCTGATCACGGCGCGGGGACGCTCCTCCCGGCGCCGTGCGACGTCGCGGAGGAATTCCCGGGTCTGATCCTCCGTATTGGGTCCCCAGACCATGTGTTTCACGTTCTCGGGGTCGGAGGCATATTCATGGACGGCCTCGAAGTCGGAAAGTTCCCACTCCCGCAGGAACAACCGCTCAGTCTCGATCCTCAATGAATCCACGGATACCCCATTCGACCGCCAAGGGCCCTTCGGGCCTTCGCCAAGGCTCCTTCGGAGCCCCGCCAAGTATCCCGATCTTTGAACGAACGAATGCAGGTCGAAACGACGCATCTGCCGTTCTTGGCGTGCGGCGTAGCCGCTTGGCGTTCTTGGTGGTGGGATCCCATGAATGTCAGCGGAGGGAGGCGAGGACCTGCTTGTGGACAAGTCCGTTGGAGGAGACCGCGGTCCCTTCGTAGATGGAATCCATGCCCCCAAGGTCGGTGAACTTCCCGCCCGCCTCCTCGACGCAGATCCGGACGGGGGCCACGTCGTAGGGCTTCACGACGGGATCCACCATGGCCTCGGATTGGCCCAGGATGACCAGGGTGTGGCCGTAGCAATCACCGTACCCCCGGTCGTCGTAACAACGCCAGGAGGTGCTCATCAGTTTCCGGGCCGTCGCCGGCTTGAAAAGGCGCAACCCCCCGTAGGAAAGGGTGCCCTCCCGCAGGTCCCGGATCCGCGAGACGTGCACCCGCTTGCCGTTGGCGAAGCAACCCAGACCCTTCCCGGCCCAGACGCAAAGGTCGAGCGCGGGATGATAGATGACGCCCGCCACGACCTCCCCGTCCGCTTCCAGGGCCACCAGCGTGCCCCAGAGGGGGATCCCCCGGATGAACTGCCTTGTCCCGTCCACGGGATCGATCCACCACTTGAAGGTGGCCAGGGTGTTGCGGTTCCAGCCGTATTCCTCGCCGCAGAGCTGATGGCCCACGAAGGTCCGCTCGATGACCTGGCGGATGACCTTCTCGGCCTCCCGGTCGGCCCGGGTCACGGGGGAACGGTCCACCTTCCGGGTCACTGGAAGGTCGGTGCGGAAATACTTGAGCGCGCGCTTGCCGCCCGCCACGGCCGCCTTGCGGGCCACGGCCACCACGTCCTTGAGCTCGTTGTGCGTCAATCGCAGTGTCATTCCCGCCTCTTTTCGATCTTCTATCTGCATCTCAGGTGAGCTGCACGATCTCTTTCGCGGCCGTCGGCCAGCCCGCCAGGAGCTCGGCCCGGTCCCCGAGGGAGAAATCCTCCTCGTCGAAACCGGGGGCCATCGTGGTGCCCAGGAGGCCGAAGGTCCCGCCCGAAGCCAGGAACCCGCCGAACCAGGTGCCCGCAGGCACCACCATCTGGAGCCGATGGCCCCTCTCGACGAGGGAGCCCATCGTGACCCGCTCCACGTCGCCCCCGGGCGAGAGCAGGACCCAGGTCACGGGATCACCCAGGTAGAAATGGAAGACCTCGTCGGAGGCCAACCGGTGCATCCTCGAGCGCGTTTCGGGGGTGAGCAGATAGTAGATGGCCGTCGAGAAATGCCGCGGTCCCGAATAGCCCTCGGGCAGGCCCTCCTGGGGGATGCCCTCCTCGCTCCGGTAGGTCTCGCGGAAGTAACCGCCCTCCGGATGGGGCTTGAGTTCGAGGAGCTTGATGATCTGTTCGGCCGTCACCGGCAACCCCTTACGGAAAATTCAAATCCAAGGCCCCGTACGGGGCCAAGAACGGCGAAGTTTATTGAACCCTTCCGGAACAAAACCGATTTTCAAGAAAAAATCTTCTTCGCGACTTCGCGTTGGCCGTGTATCGATCCTTAAATCCCCAGTGACACGCCGATCCGGGCCGCCGCTCGAACCCACGGATGATCCTTCGGGACCCTGCGGATCCTGCCGCCGACCTTCGACACGGGAACCGGGACGATGCGCGAACCCTTCAATCCCACCATGAAACCGAAGCGCCCGGCCGAGACGAGATCCAGGGCCGCCACGCCGAAGAGCGTGGCCAGTTTCCGGTCCGTCGGGGTGGGAGTGCCTCCCCGAACCACGTGCCCCAAAACGACCGCACGGGCCTCGACATCCGCCTGCTTCTCGATGCAGGCGGCCACGGCCTTGCCGATGCCTCCCAGCCGGATCTTCTCGGGGGAAAGAGGTCTGACCTGGTCCACCACCATCTTCCCGCCGGCGGGCCGCGCCCCCTCGCCCACGACCACGATGCTGTGACGCCTTCCCCGGGCCTTCCTTTCCCGCAAGGCCTCCACGACCTTCGATTCCCGGTACGGGAATTCCGGCATGAGGATGATGTCGCCGCCGCTGGCGATCCCGGAACCCAAGGCCAGCCAACCCGCGTAGCGCCCCATGACCTCCACCACCATCACGCGGTGATGGGAGGCGGCCACGGTATGCAACCGGTCGATGGCCTCGGTGGCCACCGACATGGCCGTATCGAACCCGAAGGTCTGGTCGGTGCCCACCAGGTCGTTGTCGATGGTCTTGGGAACGCCGACCACCCGCACGCCCTTCGCCGCGAGCTTCGTGGCCACCGTCATGGTGCCGTCGCCCCCCAGGACCACGAGGGCTTCCAGGCCGTGCCGCCTCAGGGTCGCCAGGCAGTCGGCCGACCGGTCGCGGTAGGTGATTCGCCCGTTCGGCTGAAGGGTCGCGAAGCGGAACGGATTGTCCTTGTTGGAGGAGCCGAGGATGGTGCCGCCCTGCGAGAGGATGCCCGACACGTCATCGTAATCCAGCGGGCGCGTCAGATCCTCCATCAGCCCGTAATACCCGTCCAGGAGGCCGACGACTTCGATCCCCTCCCGTCGGGCGCTCTTCACGACCGAGCGGATGACGGCGTTCAATCCCGGGCAGTCGCCCCCACCGGTCAGGATGCCGATGCGTCTGGGTTTTCGTGCCATGGCGTCCTCACTCCACTCCCAGGAGTTCCACGTCGAAGACCAGGGTGGCGTTCGGCGGGATGACGCCGCCCGCTCCGCGGGCACCGTAGCCCAGGTCCGGGGGGATCGTGAGTTTCCGTTTCTCGCCGACTTTCATGCCCTCCACGCCCTCGTCCCATCCCCGGATGACCTGGCCCCTCCCCAGCGCGAAATCGAAGGGCGTGCCGCGGTCCAGGGAACTGTCGAACTTCTTCCCGTCGGTGAGCCACCCCGTGTAATGGACGAACACCTTCCGGCCCGCGCGGGCCTCGGTCCCCTTCCCTTCCCGGAGCACCTCGTAGCGGAGCCCGCTGGCGGTCTTCACGACATTCCCCGAGGGTGCGGGGACGGCCTCCGAGGAGGAGGCCTTGGCGCCCTTGCGACAACCGTAGAGGGCCAGCAGGAGAACGGGGATCAGGGCCAACAACCAGAGGGGATTCTTCATGGGCGCGCTCTTTCGACGGATGGATTCACGGCTCGGGCGGCCATTCTATCCGGAACCACCCGGAGCGACACGCTTTTTCATCCACGTGGAAATACGTTTGATAGACTGGGGCTGTCGGCCTGCAGAAACGGCGATCGTCGGGGGGATTCCCCGGATATCCCGGGCGTTCCCCGCTTCGAGGGGAAGGGGGTTTACCGTGAAATGGCTGTCCGTCGCCGCGATGGTTTACGGTCTCATCCTATTATTGTTCTTCCTGTCCCAGCGCCGGATGATGTTCTTCCCCTCACCCCTGGGTGAAGCGCGACCCACGGACGCGGGCCTTCGCTACGAGGAGGTGCGAATCCCCTCCTCCGAGGAGGTTCTCCTTTCCGGCTGGTTCATACCGGCCTCCGAAACCGCGAAGGAACCCTTCACGATCCTCTATTGCCACGGGAACGCCGCCAACCTTTCCATGCTGGTCGGGACCGCGAAGGCCCTGCACGACCAGGGCTTCGCCCTTCTGCTCTTCGATTACCGGGAATACGGGGACAGCGGGAGGGGCCGCTCCGGCCTGAGCGAGGAAACGTTGGCCGCGGATGCCCGAGCCGCCTGGTCGCACCTGATTTCCAGGGGAGTCCGGAAGGATCGCATCCTGGTCTGGGGCCAATCCCTCGGCTCGGCCGTGGCGGCCCGGTTGGCCTCGGAGACGGACCCGGGCGGCCTGGTGTTGGAAGGTTCGTTCCCCTCGACCTTCCGCCTGGCCCGGCGACTCTACCCCTTCGTGTTCCTTCCGCCCTTCCTCATCTGGGACCGGTTCGAGACGGTGAAACGCGTGAAGGAAAGGACCTGCCCGCTCCTGGTATTGCACGCCGGAGAGGACGAGATCGTGCCTTCCGACCTGGGATGGAAGGTGTTCGAGGCGGCCGCGGAACCCAAGCGCTGGCTCGTCGTGCCGGAGGTCGGCCACAACGAGCTTCCGCTGGGCCACCCGCTCCTGGTCAAGACATTGTCCGAATTCATGGGTTTTTCGAGATAACCGCCGGATCGACGGACAACCGATGAGTGCTCTTCCGTATACTTCTAACTTGAATCCTCTGAAATATCCGCCCCTACGAAAACATCGGGGTTTCACGCAATAGGATGGCCGGAAACGGAGCTTCATAAATATTCATCAAAGGTTTTCAACTTCTAAATATCCATCTCCTCTTACTTGAGAACGAGCACCTTCCGGATCGTCGTCCTGCCCGAACCCGTCTCGACGCGGATGTAGTACGTCCCGTTGGATACGTTCCGGTCGGACTCATCCTTCAGGTCCCAGGCGAAGCGCGTGGTTCCCGTCACGAAATCGGCGCCGCTCCTGACCTTGCGGTACGCCGACGTGAAGACCGCCCATTTCACCAGGACCGTCTCGGGCACGGTCACGGTCCAGGCCACCGGGGAACCGAAGGAAGGATTCGGGAATACCGGGCTTACCTCCCCATTGTCGGGAATGGGGGTAGCCGCAGGAAGTGCGGTTTCCGTCGACGTGGGGAGCGAGGTCTCGGTCGGGGTGGGTGTATAGGTCCGGGTCGCGGTGAAGATCGCCGTCGCCGTCCAGGATGAGGTGTGCGAATAGGTGAAGGTACCGGTCGGTGAAGGGGTCGATGTGAAACTTGGGGTATTCGTCAAAGTGGGTACGCTCGTGAAGGTATCCGTCGGCGTAAAGGTGTAGGTCGAGGTGGACGTATAGGACGGTGTCGCCGTGAAGATCAGGGTCCAGGTCCGGGTCGGGGTCCAGGTCTCCGTCCCGGTCCAGGTGGGGGTCCAGGTGGAAGTCGGCGTGAACGTGGGCGTCGGGGTCCGGGTGTCCGTGAAGGTCCGGGTCTCCGTCCAGGTCCGGGTGGGCGTATAGGTCCTCGTCGGGGTCCGGGTCGGCGTGAACGTTTCGGTCGGGGTCTCCGTGGGTGTATCGGTCGGGGTGGAAGTGTCCGTAGGCGACAGGGTGTGGGTGAACGTCGCCGAAGGCGACGCGGTCCCGGTGAACGTCAGGGTCGGGGAGAGGGTATTCGTCGGCGTGAAGGTCCGGGTCGGGGATTTCGTGGCCGTCGGGGTCGCAGTCAAGGTCCTCGTCGACGTGAACGTCTCCGTGTTCGTGAAGGTGTAGGTGGCGGTCCAGGTATGCGTATTCGTGGGCGTGAAGGAGAAGGTCGAGGTCGGCGGCACCCCCGTGAAGGTGCGGGTCACCGTACTGGAAGCCGTCGGCGTCCACGTATTCGTCGATGTTGCCGATGGCGTCCATGTATGGGTCACGGTCGGCGTGAAGGTGCGGGTGGGCGTGAACGTCCGGGTACGGGTGTCCGTCACCGTGGATGTGTGCGTGTTCGTCGCCGTCCGTGTTGGCGTAGCCGAAAGCGTCGCGGTGAAGGTCACGGTCGAGGTGGCGGTCGGCGATTGCGTGCCTGTGAAGGTCCGGGTCGGGGAAAGCGTGTTCGTGCGCGTCGAGGTCGGCGTCGCCGTGGAGGTGAAGGTGTGAGTGCTCGAGGGCGTGGCCGTGCGCGTGAACGTCGGCGTGGCCGAACGCGTGAAGGTGGCCGTCGGCGGCACCC
>CAZGWJ010000017.1:0-39786 GCA_964529445.1 uncultured bacterium | reverse complement strand
GAGGCCGACGAAGCGGGCAGGAAGCTGGTCGTGCTGTCCAAACGGTTCCTGGATGTCGACATTGAGTATGCCGGTTTCGTGCCCCGTGACATGGCGATGCTTCGCGCGGTCCGGGAACAGCGTCCCGTCTGCCTGGGCACCGCCGCCACCCCTGCGGGGACCAGCATCTCGCGTTTGGCGGAACACCTTCTTTCCGGGTCCTCCCGGGGTGAAGGCGGGAATCTGAGCGTCTTTTTCAAGAGGGTTACCGAGCTCTTTGGAGGCAAGTCGCATGGCCGATGAACAGAAGCGCCGTTTTGTGAGGATCGACATCATACTTCCGGTGAAGTACCGCAATTACACCGGTAACCCCATCTGGGACCTCAATTTCAGCGTGGGCCGGACCATCAACCTGTCCAGCGGCGGGATGATGTTGGCGGTCAACCAGGCCCTGGCGCCGGAAGCCAAATTGGACATGGAGTTGGAACTGAACGATAAAACAAGGCTTTATTTGGTGGGCAAGGTCCTGGGCGGGGAGGACATGATGGTCGACGGCGTTTCCAGGAGGATCGAAAAGATCAATTTTCTCGACTTGGACGACGAGTCGCGGGATATCATAATGAAGTTCATTTTCAACCGGCAACGGGCGGAACTCCGCAAGGGCCAGGCCGAAGGGAAGGGATGACCATGGCAAAGGACAAAGAGACCGGAAAACTCTACGAGATCACCAAGGAGCGCCCGGCTACGCCGTTCGAAATGATCGTTTCCGTCGGCTCCATCGGGGCGGCCGTCGGTTTCTTCATGACCCTGGTGGTGGGGGCCTGTACATCCTCCTTCACCATGGACGGACTTCTTCTCGTTTCCCTGGTTTTCAGCGTGACGGGTTTCGGGATCGGTTTGCTTGTGGGTTGGCTCATTTTGAGATACCTGGGTGATCTTCTGAACATCATCACCCAACCCAAGCCTTCCGCGGCTCGCGTGGATGCCGTGAGTGCCCCATCAGCCGCGATGCCGGAGGCCGCCGTCGTGACCGGGGAGGACAAGGGTAAATCGGTCGATTACGTGTTCCCGGAATTTTCGCCCGATAACCAGCCATAGGGGTTCCTGAACCATGAAGTCCGGGGACCCTTTGCGGCCCGTGTGGTCCCGTTTCCTGATGAAGAGGGAACCCGGCGGACGGGAACGGGCCCGGGAGGAATTGGCCCGGGCATACTACGGTTTGGTGGAATCCGAAAGCCGGAGGCTTCTGGGTCGATTGCCTCTCAAGGCCTATCGGCAGAAGAAGGAGGATCTGGTCTCGGCCGGCGTGGTGGGCTTGCTACAGGCCTTGGATCATTTCTCGCCGCCCCGGGAGAAGTCGGAGGATCCCGGGCGCGCTTTCGAGGCCTATGCGCGGTATCGGATCCGTGGCCAGATGATCGACGAGCTTCGGAGCCTTGATTTCGCGAGGCGTAACCTCCGGAAGCAGGCGCGGATCATCCGGGAGGCCGAAGACCGGCTTCAGATGGAATTGGGGAGGATGCCCCGCGAAGAGGAAGTGGCTGACGCCATCGGCGTGTCCCTGGCCGAGTTCTACGACTGGGTCGCCGAGATCAACATGCTGAACCTCCTGTCGCTGGATGCGGGACATCAGAGCCCGAAGGACGGGACGATGCCCTGGTCGGAGGTCTTGGCAGACCCCCGGGCCGCCGATCCCTTGGCGCAGGCGGAACGGAGCGAGAAGACCGAGTGGCTTGCGGGAGCCCTCAAAAGGCTTCCGGAGAACGAACAGAGGGTTCTCTACCTCTATTATCTGGAAGGGTTGACGTTCAAGGAGATCGGAGCGGTCCTGCGCCTGAGCGAGTCGAGGGTTTGCCAGGTGCATCACATGGCACTTTTCAGGTTGCAGGGAATGATCGAGGGGAGGCAGAAATCTCATGGACGGTTACACGACAATCTCCACGCAGCAGGACGGCGTCTACCTGACGGTCTTTCCTCCGACCGCGAACGGTAAGAGGGTTACGCTCAACGACGTCGAGAGGGAATTGGCCAAGTATAAGGTGACGGTCGATAACCGCCAGGTTCTGAACCAATTGGTCATGGCCGCGGACGGCAAGGCCCACAAGGTGGCCCGCCCGGTCGTGGCCGAGGGGCCCGGTCAGGTCTTCGTGGAGATCTCCGAGGACGAGATGACCGCCAAGATCACCGTCATCCCCCCCCAGGATCCCGGTGACAAATGGGTGTCGTTGGACGAGGTGAAGGCGGCGCTTCAGCGTCAAAACGTGGTTTTCGGTGTCGATGAGAGCCGGATGGCCGAGGTCGGCGAGGAGATCACCCGCATGTCCGCGGAGAAGGACACCGCCGAACCCCTCGAGTACGAGGTGGCGTTCGGGACACCGGTCCAGAACGGCGAGGATGCCCGCATCGATTTCGTGTACAAGGAAGCCCTCAAGGAACAACAGGTCCAGTCGGAAACGCCCGTGGCCGGCGAGGAGACCGAGGACGGACGGATCGATTATCGGGCCCTTCACAAGATCGAGAACGTGGCCAAGGGGACCGTGCTGGCCCGGAAGATCCCGCCTTCCAAGGGGACGCCCGGCAAGACCGTGACCGGCCGGGCCATCGAACCCAAGGAAGGCAAGAACATCGAGATTGTGGCTTCCCGGGGCGTCATCGTGAACCCGGACAATCCGGACGAGTGGATCGCCGACACCGACGGCCAGGTGATCATGAAGGAGAACAAGCTCTCCGTCATGTCCCTGTACGAGGTGAACGGCGACATCGACTTCTCCACGGGGAACGTCGATTTCGTCGGGACCGTGGTGGTCCGCGGGGATATCAAAGACGGGTTCAAGGTTTATACGGGTGAGGATCTCATCGTAAACGGTGTGGTCGAGGCCGCCGAGATCAAGGCGGGCGGCAAGCTGACCATCGCAGGCGGGATTTCCGGTTCGGATCGGGCCCGCGTGTCCTGCCAAGGGGACGCCAATATCAAGTACATCCGCAATGCGCACGTCGAGGTGGGCGGATCCCTCACCGTGAACCAGGCCATCATGCACAGTCAGGTCAAGGTGGGAACGAAGGTCACGGTGGCCGGTAAGAAGGGCGTCATCGTGGGAGGGCAGGTCATTGCCGGTGAGGAGGTCAATGCGGCCTCCATGGGATCCAATTTCGCGACGCCGACCGAGGTTGTCGTGGGTGAGGCGGTGGGTCTTCGGGACGAGTTGCAGAGGATTGAGAACGAGCTCAAGACCCACATGGAGAATCTGGAGAAGACCAAGAAGGGCATTTCCTTCCTGAAGGACCTCCAGCAGAAGAGTGGCGGGAATCTGCCCGCCGAAAAGAAGGAACTCCTGACGAAGCTCACTCGGGCCCAGTTCAAGCTGATGGCCGACGTCAAGGCCCTCTCCGAGAAGAAGGGCGAGATGGAGCGCAAGGAGAAGGAGGTCGGGGAGGAGCGGCGCAAGCACGCCAAGGTCCTCTGCCTCGGCGTCATCCATACGGGCGTGAAGATCACGATCAACAAGGCATCCCGCCAGATCTCGGAGGAGCTGAAATACTGTTCATTGACCGAGGTCGAAGGCGAAATCAAGGTGGGTCCATACGGGCGTTGAAGGGCGGAAGGTCGTTCCATGCACGGGCTTGACGGCAATTACATCAAGATGCAGGGCGAGTTGCTGGCGAGGATGCAGGTGGCCTACCAGTCCGAGCAGACCGCCCAGCAGACGAGGGCCCAGGCCCAGAATCTGGAAGCCCTCCGTCAACTGAGGGAACAGGTGGACGTCGCGGCGAAGACCGACGCCCAGAACCGCTTTCCCTTGGTGAACGAGAAACGCGAAGGGGGAAGTTCCGGGGACGGGAAAAAAGCGACGAAACAAGTCCGCTACGGTCCGGGTGGCGAGACGGAGACCGATCCGGACCCTTCCCTGGATCCCAGGGGACGAGGACATGTGGACGTGAGGATCTGAAATGGCCGGCTTCGTGGCGTTACAATTGGTATTCGACGGGGTCCTTTTGTTCGCGATCCTGTTCCTGTTCCATTACACGGTCAGCCGGGCACAGAAGAAGAAGGACGACGAGAGCCTGCTGAAGAGCCTGGAAGTCGAGGAGATCAAGCAGGATCTGCAGGAGCTGCTGGTGACGTTGAAGCAGGTCGGGAGTGAAGCTTCGGAAGGCATTCAGCAGAAGGTCCGGGAAGCCGAGGCCAAGACGAAGCGCCTCCGGGAACTTGTTCGCAAGGTGGATGCCGACCTGGACCGCATCTCGAGGTTATCCCAGGATGTGACGGGTGAGAAGGACCGCCTGGACGAGAAGTGGAGTCTCATGCAGGCAGGAAACCATGTGACCCGCTCATCGGGACGTGAGTCGAAGTCATCGGAGGCACCGTCTGGGGCGGCGCCCCGTTCAGTAGAACCGTCGGGAACGGCTCCGGCTGGGCAGACCTTGGCTTTCTCGTCGGATGCCGTCCGGGAGATCTACCGGCTCGCGGACTCGTCCGTCGAGATCGGTGAGATCGCTCGACGGACGAAGCTGACGCGGGGTGAGGTGCAGTTGATCCTGAACCTGCGCGGCAATCGTTTCACGACGCCGAACTGATGCAGGAGGTCTATCCCGTCGCGGCGGCCCTGGGGTTGTCGGGCGGGGGGATGTCGATGAACCTGGGTTCGGGACGTTTCCCGGCGGGGACCACCGGACACATCGACGGGATTCTTGGAACGGGCCGCTACTGGATGCGTCTTTCGGACGGTTCCCGCATCGAGGTGTCCGGTCGGCATGGATTGAAGATCGGCGACCCGGTTCGCGCGGCCTTGGCGTCGATTTCGAGGGACACGCATTCGCCGAATGTTGTCCGGGAACGCGGGGCTGAATCGAGGGGCGATCTTTCGGTCTTTCTGCCGTTCCTGGCGGGGGATCGCGAAGTGTCGTCCCGGTTGGAGATTTTCCTCCCTGAAAAGGGGAAGCCGTGCAAGCGTTCCAGGAGCCGGGTGGTCACCTTCGTTTTCGACGTGACGACCCGCCGACTGGGGCGGATCCAGTGGGGGGTTCATTTGCAGGGACGCGAAGTGGCCCTGCAGGTCTTCGCGGAGGTCCAGGATCGACCGGTCGTCAGATCGATGGTATCCGGGGTCGAGACGGCTTTGCAGGAGAGGGGGTTCGTTCTTTCCGCCCCCACCCAGTTGTTGAAGCGCGCGTTCTTGGTTCCGACCGGTTCGCTGAACGTGCGGGGTTGAACCGATGAGCGCTGCCCCCAAGAAAAGGCGGGAAGCCCGGCGGGCGGCGGTGGCGCTCCAATTCGAGAGGGGCCGGACGCCGGCTCCGCGGATTACGGCAAAAGGTCAGGGACAGGTCGCGGAGAAGATGATCGCCGTAGCGCGCGATCATGGCGTGCCCATCGTGGAGGACGCCCTGCTGGTCGAGGCCTTGGCGCCGTTCGATGTGGGACGGGAAATCCCTCCCGAGTTGTACCATGTGGTGGCGGAGATCCTGGTGACTGTTTACAAGACCGAGGAGGATCGGTCGGGACGGGGGGGGAAGATCCCCGCCGGGAAGTGAAACATACGACGGTTCATCAACAAGCAGGAAGGAAGAGGAAGTCCATGAACAACCACTTGAGACGCGCGCTCATCCCGTTGGTCATGACGGTCCTGGTGGCCGGGGTGGCGGATGTGGCGTCCGCACAATCCTGGGACGATTCCAAGTTCATCTTCGGCCGCAAGGAGACCTTCGGTATCGGTCCGCGGGCCATGGGGATGGGCGGGGCCTTTTCCGCCGTGGCGGATGATGCGTCGGCCGTCTATTGGAATCCGGCCGGACTTGTCCAGGTGCCCAACTACGTGATCTCCTTCTCGTCGGCACCGGTCTATTTCCGCGAGAAGACGCAGGGGAGTCGCGAGGCTTTCGGAAAGCCGTGGTTCGCATCGGTCCAGATCATCGCGCCCATCGCCAAGGACAATACCGTCGGGCTTTCCTATTTCCGCCCGTTCCATCCGCAGCGGAATTTCTTCCTCGGCCAGAACCTTCCGCTCTTCCCGTCCTATCTTCAGTTCGAGCAGAGCTACCTGATGAACCCGTCGTTCCAGCAGGACGAACTGCTATTCACCTATGCGGCCCGGTTTTCCAGGGCGCGCGCCTTTTCCGTGGGCGTGAACGTGAAACGCGTCTCGAACGACCGGTATTACATCCGGTATTTCGGGAGTGATCCGAATCTCGAGGCGGCGTTGGCCAATTCGATCCGTGTGCGGGGCTACGGCGTCGACTTGGGGTTCATGTACCGGATTCCCATCAAGAAATATTCCGAGGAACTTCGCGTCAGCTTGGTCCTGAAGGATTTGGTGACGCGCGTGACCCTGTTGGATGGTTTGGAAATGACGTTACCGAACGGCGATATCTGGCCCTACGGATCCGGCGTGGAATCCGATGTCCCGCCCGAGATCACGATGGGGGTCGCCTACAAGAACACCCATTTCTTCCGCCTGCGCAACATCACGGCCCTCGATTTCGACCAGATCAGCGATCCCCGGTTCGATTCGAGCGAGAACAAATTCATGCGCTTGGGAACCGAGTTCTGGTTCTTCCGTGACATCCTGGCCTTGCGGGGTGGCTATTCCACTCCCTTGTCACGCCCCGGACACCTGAGCCTGGGCATGAGCGTGCGGGCCCTGCAGGGCGATTTCCAGGTCGACATGGCCTACATCAATCCCGTCGCCAGCGATAGTGCCTTGGAGCAGGGAACGGCGATCGCCGTTTCCAACGCCCGGGGCATCAATTTCGAGAAGTTCCACATCGGGTTGTCCTATCGTTTCGGGGAGGAGGAGGAGATCCCGCCCCCCAAGGTGGACGCTTCGGTCCGCCCGGCCCAGTTTTCGCCTTCCCGCGGCGAGAAGGCCGAATTCTTCCTCGATACCACCGAGGATGTGAGCATCGAGCGTTGGAGCGTCCTGATCTACGACGGCCAGAACAAGCTGGTGCGCGGTCTGCGGGGTCGTGGCACCCCACCCACCCAGTTGACCTGGGCCGGTGAGACGGACAGCTACGAGCCGGCACCCTCCGGCATCTATACATGGGCGTTCCAGGTGCGGGACCAACTAGGTCATGTGGGGTCCACGCCGGTCAAGACGGTAGAGATCCTGGCCCCGCCGGCACCCGAGGTTGCCAAAGACGCAAGGCGCCTATATACTATCCGGCAACAACAAGAGGCCCTTTTAACACAGGAAAGGCAGCAATTGACCTCCTTGGCTCAGGAGGCCCTTCAGAAACTGTTGGAGGACCCCGAGGCCGAAGCCAACACGTCCAATGCCGTTTCCGAGGCGGGAACGGATCTCCTGGACGCGGAAGGGAACACGGTGACTCCCGAGGCCGGGAATGTGGCCGTTCTCGGGTTCACGAACCTCGCGCCGGATCAGGTTTTGAACGCGCATTTCGAGACCAACCCGGATGGGGATCGTGTCGTGGTGGTCAATTACCGGTCGAAACTGACGGTGGTTCCCTATCTTTACCGGGAAGCGGCCGCTGTCATCAAGACGGCGTCCAGATCGGTGGGGACGGGTCCAGCCCAGGTGGTGACGCGGGCGTACTACGGCAAGAACGAACTCGTCGTTATGACGCCTTCGGCGGCCGCCGACGGTTACGCTTCAGGCCGCTTGAGCGACCAGCAGTTGTTCCAAGCCTCCGATGTCAGGATCAACGGGGAGAAAGTGATTCCCAATGTCCAATAGAACCTATCGGAAATTCCTTCTTATGGCCTTTCTGGCGGTTCTTTCCGCCCAGCCTGTTCACGCCGCCTTTGACAAGGGTGGGATTACCGGGGTGGGCGGCAGGCCGCTCGGGATGGGAGGCGCTTTCGTGACGGTGGCGGACGATCCCAGCGCCATCTATTACAACCCGGCGGGGCTTATCCAGGTTTTGCGACCCGAGATTTACGGGATGGGTGCGGCACTTCTGAACGGCAAGCAGTTTTTCGCCAACCTGGCCTACGTGCAACCGTTCTCCGACCAGTTGATCTGGTCCTTGTCCACCACCCAGCTATTCCACACGGGTGGCGTGAAATCGGCCGAACGCGTTTATTACCTGACCTTTGCCTCCCCGCTCTCCGTGGACAAGACCATGTCCATGGGCCTCAATTTCAAGTTCTATACGGTGGATTCCAAGGTGCTTCCCGAGTTCCGGGCCCGCGGCATGGGCGTGGACATGGGATTCCTCTACCATATGCCGATCCCGTCCCCCAGCTATGGCAAGCAGATCAACCTCGGGCTCTTCGTGGACGACCTCGATACGACTCTTCGCTGGGAGAACGGGGCCAAGGACAAGATCCCCACCCGGGTCCGCGGCGGTTTCAGCTACGAGTTCACGGACGACCTCCTGTGCGCCTTCGAACTCGAGACTTTCGATGACCCGAACCTCGCCGGGTCCAGCCCCACCCGCATCCATGCGGGGATCGAGGGCTGGTTCTTCGAGGATCGCCTGGGGCTCCGTACCGGTTACCAGGGCTTCCAGACCCTGAGCGGGCGTTTCACGGCCGGTATCTCCTATCGTTCCCGCACCTGGGGCATCGATTACGCGTTCATCGGGCATCCCCAGTTCCTCGGTTCCTCGCACCGGATCTCTGGAAGCTGGCGTTTCGGTCGCTCCGTTTTCGGGGGCGCCAAGAGCTTCATCCCGGAAGGGGTGAACGCCTATACCGATGGCGACGTCATCACCCTGCGTTGGACCGGATCCTCGGCCCTGTCCCTGGAGGGTTACAACGTTTACTATTCCAAGACCAGCGGGATGGATTTCAACAAGGTGAATCCCAAGGTCATCAAGACCAACTATTATGCTGTCTCCGGCCTCGAGAAGAACACGCGCTACTATTTCGTGGTCACTTCCGTCACGAGCACCAAGCCCGCCATGGAGAGCCAGTTCTCCCGGGAAGTGGTGGTCGTCACCACTTCGGCTCCCGCGGCCCCCAGCGTCGAGCAGGGCGAGCTCGAGAAGGAAGGCGTCATCGATATCGGCAAGCAGGCCGGCATGACATCCTTCGGCGATCCGACAAAGGCGAATTTGCGCGGATACAACATCTACATGTCCGAGGTGGCCGAGGGACGTTACGAGAAGATCACGACCCAGCCCGTCGGCAACGTGCCGTCCTACCTGGTGCGCAAGCTCAAGGTGGGGAGGCGCTATTACTTCAAGTTCACCTCGGTGGCCCTGGACGGCAGCGAAAGCGCCATGACCAAGGCTTTCCCGGCGATCGCCCTGCCCTATGCGGCCGTGGTCCAACAGGCCGGGACGGCGCCATCCGCCACGCCCGAGCCGGGGAAGAAGTAGTTCGAGTTTGCTGTGCCGCGCGGCCTTGGGCCGCGCGGGAGTAGGAAGCAGTCATCCTGTTTGAACGGAGCAACGGCGTGATCCGAGGCCTTTACATAGCGGCTTCCGGCATGAACACGACGCTGACCCAGCAGAATGTCATCAGCAACAACCTGGCCAACATCAACACGGTCGGGTTCAAGCAGGGACGCGCGCTGAACGTGGAGTTTCCTTCCCACCTCTTCGCGCGCCTGCATGACCAGCGGCTGAAGACCTTCGACGGGTCCCTCGAGCTTCGCCCATCCGTGGGCGTGGTGGGAGGCGGCGTGGTTCCGCAAGAGGTCGCAACTGACTACGCGCAGGGCTCCCGTTTCGAAACCCGCAACAAGCTGGACTTCGCCCTGACGGGGAAAGGCACCTATTTCGTGGTGCAAGGCCCCGGAGGGGAGGCGTTGTACACGCGCAACGGCAACTTCAACCTCGATGCCGACGGTCGCCTGGTGACCCAGGACGGTTATCCCGTCATGGGGCACAACGGCGAGGTCTTCATCGACGGTTCCGATGTGGCCGTGGACGCGGAGGGCAACATCCTCGTGGACGGCAAGGAGCTGGATTCCATCCTCGTGGCCAAGGTCGCCGACGACCGGGCCATGGTCAAGGTGGGCCATTCGTTGTTCAAGGCTCCCGCCTCCCTCCCGGTGGATTACGCCCCGGACGCCGAGGATGTGCTTGTCCAGCAAGGGTTTTTGGAACAATCCAACGTCAACCCGGTCAGCGAGATGGTTCAGATGATTGAGGCGGCCCGGCTTTACGAGCTGAACGCCCGTGTCATCACCATGTACGACAATGCAATGGGCCGCGCGGCGCTGGAAGTGGGGAGCTTGAGGGTGTAAGATAAGCAGGTTTTGTGGGACCTGGATTTGCCCTGAATGAACGAGGGGTGATGAAGGGGCAGGAAGACGGCCGGACTGCACTGCAGGGGCCGTTGAGGGCTCCGCCGAACGACTGAGGCGGGGTCGCTAAAGGACGCTCCGGGGTCAAGGCCCGGGAGGACCCGCGTTGCGGTCGTTTTCGTATTGAAACGCCCGCCGCCCCTTCCAGCCGGCCCCACCATGCTGTCATCAATTCGGAGGAGGCTCGCATGCAGTCATTGTACACGGCGGCAACCGGTATGCTCGCCCAGCAGATGAACATCGATACCATTTCCAACAACCTGGCCAACGTCAACACGCAGGGGTTCAAGAAACAGCGTGTCGAGTTCCAGGACCTTCTGTACCTGAACGTGAAGCCGGCGGGGACTCCCTCGACGCGGGAAACCAGCGTTCCGGTGGGGATCCAGATCGGCGAGGGCACCCGCCCCGTCGCGACCCAGCGGATCTTCACGCAGGGCACCATCCGCAACACGGAAAACCCCTTGGACATCCTCATTGAAGGCAGCGACGGCTTCTTCAAGGTCGTCCGCGCCGACGGGGAAGTGGTCTACACCCGGGATGGCACCTTCAAGCGGGACGCGGACGGGAACATCGTCAATTCCGACGGGTACATGCTGGATCCGCAGGTCCAGATCCCGGAGGATGCGGTTTCGGTCTCCATCCCGGCCGATGGCCGCATCATGGTGAACCTGATCGGCCAGGAGGATGCCGTCGAGATCGGCCAGATCGAGCTGGCCCGTTTCGTGAACCCGGCCGGCCTCGAGGCCCTCGGCCACAACGTGTACCGTGCCACGTCCGCCTCGGGTGAGGCGATCGAAGGCATCCCGGGGAGCGCCGGTTTCCCCACGGTCGCCCAGGGTTCGCTGGAACTTTCCAACGTCGACGTCGTGGATGAGATGGTGAACTTGATCATCGCCCAGAGGGCCTACGAGATCAACTCGCGGGCCGTGCAGACGGCCGATGACATGATGGCCACCGTCACGGCGTTGAAACGGTAATCACCGGAACGCGCTGACTTGGCCACTTTTTTCGAGCCCTTGAAACGGTTCCTGGCGGCGATCCTCCTCCTCGCCGCCGGGACCCTCTCGGCCGCCGGGGTTGAACCGACCCGGAAGGTCCGGGTGATCCTACCTTCCGCCGCGTCAGTGGTGGGGCCGAGGATCCTGCTTGGAGACGTGGCCCAGTTGACGGGCGGGGACAGGGCCTGGGTGACCCGCCTGGAACGCCTGGAGATCGCCCAGGCAGCGCCGGCGGGTGGGGTTCTGAAGTTGACCGCCCATTCGGTGCGCATCGCCATCCGGAAATCGGGGATCCGGGGCGAGGTGGAGGTGTCCGGGGCCGAGACGTGCGAGGTCGGGACAAGAAGCCAGGAGTTCGATACGGACTCCCTCGCTTCCGCCGTGAAGAGTCTGGTTGTTTCGGGAACGGGTGAGTCGCCCGAGGACATCGAAGTGAAGTTGGGTCGTGGACAGAAGCTGATCGTTCCCGCGGGGGTTTTAACGACCCGGGTTAAGCCGCCCCTTTCCGGGAAATACGAAGGCAACCAGCTTTACACCGCCGAGATCATGGTGGATGGGCGCCTGGTCAAGAAGCAGCCCTTGAGGGCGCAAACCGAGATCCGACGTCCCGCCCTGGTCGTCCTTTCGAGGGTGGAACGGGGCGAGAAACTGACCGAAGGGAACGTGGCCAGCCAGAGGGTGCCGTCCTCTCGGGCGACCGGGGATGTCCTGAACGATCCGTCCTCGGCCCTGGGTCGCACGGCGGCGAGGGCTCTGGAGCCGGGACGGGTGTTGAGGGTTGGTGATCTTGCGGACCCGCCGCTTGTGCGACGGAACGGGGTCGTGACCGCCTTGGTCCGGAAGGGCAACATCGAATTGGCGGTGGAGGCGAAGGCCCTGGATGACGGCAAGACGGGTCAAGTGATACGCATCCAGAATGTCGCTTCGGGAAAGATCTTCAAGGCGAGAGTCGTGGACGATCGAAACGTTGAAGTGGTCGAGCCTCCGAAGAGATGAGGCGCCCGCCCCCCGAGTGGGGTGAGAAGGAGAGGAGATGGCTATGAAAAGGATCATCATCATTGCGTGGGCCGTGGTCGCAGGATGCGGCATTTTCCCGGGTCCCGTCGCCTCGGATTCCTTGTATCCCGAGGAAGGCGCGGGATCGATCTACACCGAGAAGCGGGCGCGGCGTGTCGGGGACGTCGTGACGATCAACATCCAGGAGGTCACCGAGGCTTCCCAGGCCGCTTCCAGCAGGAACCAGAAGGATGCCAATGTCTCGGTGTCCGCCGGGATCGGTTTCTGGGGCGGTTCCTCCAATCTCCCGGTCCAGGGTGCTGGCGCCGGGGCCCGTTCCTACAACCGCGGCCAGGGTTCCTCCTCCCGGAGCGCCAAGGTCATCGGCCAGATGACGGCCAAGATCATCTCGGTCCTTCCGAGCGGCAACTACGTGGTGGAAGGCACCCGTTATGTCGAGGTGAACGACGACAAGCAGTTGATGGAGGTCGTTGGCGAGATCCGGCCTGACGACATCTCAAGCGAGAATATCGTCATGTCCTCCCGGGTGGCCAACGCCCGCATCAAGATGACCGGTACGGGCCCGTCCTCGGAATCCGCGAAGGTGGGCATCCTCACCCGTGTCTTGAGCTGGCTCTGGATCTTCTAGATTCGAAGGAGACGATCATGAGAACGACATTCCGGATCATCGCGGTTTTGGGCGTCCTGCTTTGGGTTGCCTCGGGCGATGCGGCCCAGGTGCGGATCAAGAACATCGCCAAGGTGAAGGGGGTCCGCGACAACCAGGTCATCGGTTACGGCCTGGTCGTGGGTCTCCAGAGGACCGGCGATACGCAGCGGATGGCCTCGACGCTGCAAAGCGTCACCAATATGCTCTCCCAGTTCGGGATCTCCGTGAAGCCGGATGACATCCGAACCCGTAACGCGGCGGCCGTGATGGTGACCGCGAAACTGCCCCCGCAATTGAAGTCCGGGGACCGGATCGACGTGACCGTCTCCTCGGTGGGCGATGCCCGCAGTCTCCAGGGCGGGACCCTGTTGTTGACGCCCCTTCAGGGGCCGGACGGGCAGGTCTATGCCATGGCCCAGGGGCCGGTGGCGGTCGGCGGCTTCAGCGATACCGTCGGCGACATGCCTTCCATCCAGGTCAACCAGACCAACACGGGGCGGGTCCCGGAAGGGGCGCTGGTCGAAAGGGAAGTCCCGACGACTTTCGTCAACGACAACGTCGTCTCCCTTCAGTTGACCCGTCCGGATTTCGGGCAGGCTTCCATCATCGTGGCCACCTTGAACCAGCAGTTCGGCGAGCCCCTGGCCCGCGCCCGGGACGGGGGTCAGGTCGACGTCACCGTTCCCTACAACTACCAGGACAACCTCGTGGAGTTCGTAGCCGCGCTCGAGAACGCGACCGTGATGACGGATGCCCCGACCGGCCGCGTCGTGGTGAACGAGCGTACGGGAACCGTGGTGCTGGGCCAGGATGTCCGCGTGGATGCGGTGGCGGTTGCCCATGGCAACCTGAAGCTGGTCGTGAAGAACACGACCCAGGTCACGCGCAACGTGATGTTCGGATACAACGAATTCCTCCATACGACGACCGTCCAGGCCGAGGATTCCAGCAAGAAGGGGAATCTCATCGTCCTCCCTGAAGGAGCCAACCTGATGGATATCGTGGAGGCCATCAATGCGGTGGGCGCCACGCCCAGGGACTTGATCTCCATCCTCCAGGCTATTCGCACGGCCGGGGCCTTGCACGCCGACCTGGAGATCATCTGACCCATGCTACCGGTTCCGCCCCTGACGATCGCGCCCCAGGCCTTGGGGATGGATGCATCCATGATGACCCCTGGTGCCGGGGCATTGGGATTGCCGCCCTCCGTCCGGCAGGGTTTCAACGTCGCGGGGATGCAGGAGGCCCTTGCCGCGCGGGCGCCCCTGGCCGGCCAGGCATTTGGACAGGTCTTCCGGATGCCCGAAGCTCTGCACACCCAGAGCATCGCGGCCGCACTGGATCCGGTTTCGAACACCCAACCCGGCGGGCGCACGGACTCGGAGATCCAGAAGGTCTCCAAGGATTTCGAAGCCATTTTCCTGAGGATGCTTTTCAAGGAGATGAGGAATACCATCCAGAAAACGGGTTTGATGGGTAACAGCCGGGCCATGGAGTATTTCGAGTCCATGTATGACGAGCAGGTGGCCCAACAGATGACCGAGGCGGGCGGCGTCGGTTTCGCGAATGTCGTTTATCAGCAGTTGCGTCAGTCCACGATGCCTCACGTGAGAACCTGGTCTTGAGCCTGAGGAATTGTCCGCGTTGCGGAAAGGTTTATACGCAGGTCGAGGGGGCCCGGGAACTCTGTCCCGCTTGCATCAAGAGGGAAGAGGACGACTATTTGACGGTTTTCAAGTTCCTGACGACTAGGCCCAGCGCCAGCGCCCAGGAGATCGCCGATAACACGCAGGTGGATATCAAGGAAATCTTCAGGTTTCTGCGGGAAAACCGTCTCCGGATCGTGAAGGTCGAGGCGGATTATCATTGCGAATCCTGCGGGACGCCGATCCATATCGGTAAATATTGCGAGAATTGTCAAAGCAAGTTGAAGGAAGAGATACAGAAGGACCTTGACAAACTAAAGGCGGAAAAAAGTATCCGGCAACGCACGGATGAGAAATATTCAATCCAACGCGAGAGTAAAAGCGGGAAAATAACCAGAAAGCGAACCAGGTCATAAAATCGATCGATCCATTGTGCTTAAGGTTGTCACGATCTTTATTTGTCTGGGTTTATATTTTTAATATGTACTCAAGTTCTCTCCCCCCTGGGCGTTAGGAAAGATAGAAAAACCTAGGGAGTTTGCCCATGAGGATCGATGGCTTCCAAAACATTCCGGCCGTCCTTCAGTCATTGAAGGCTGGTCAAGTCTCGGACACCAACGGATCATCCGGTCCGTCGGGTGAATCCTCCACCGTCAATCTGACTTCGTTCGGATCCATCCTTCAATCACTTCAGCGTGATGCGGCGGCCCGCGAGTCCGTGCGCGAGATGAAGGTGTCGCAGCTGAGCGATGCGGTCCAGGGCGGAACCCTGAAGGTGGACATGAACCGGTTGGCTTCCCGGCTGGTCGAACTCCAAGTGGTCGATTTCAAGGATTGAACGTGATCGAAACGCAGATCTTCAACGAGATCATGGCGGACCTCCGCAAGGAGGCGGGCCATTACCAACGCCTCCGTGAACTCGGCGAGGAACAGAAGACGGTTCTGGTCGCGGGTGATCTCCAAAAACTGCCCGAGATCGTGCGCGCCTCCGAGAAGGAAGTGTTCGCTCTGGGTCCCCTTCATGCATCGAGGGCCCAGCGTCTCGCGATCCTGGGCCGACAGATGGGCATCCAGGAGCCGACCCTCGACACCATCGCGGAACGGGCTCCCCTGGAGGTTCGCGACGACTTCGCCGGTGCAATCCGCGAAGTCGTACAGGCCGCCAAGAATCTGGATGACGTCAATCGCGGGAACGAGAAGCTTCTCGAGAATGCCGTCAATTACGTGAACTTCACGTTGAACGCCTTGTCGGAGGGCGGCAAGCCCAAGTCCACCTACACGCCGGCTTCGCTGAAGCCGGCGGTGCCGGCCCAACAGGCCGCGTCGATGCTGAACCGGGTCGTATAAGGAGCCAGAAAATGCCGAGCAGCTTCACGGGTGTGGAGATCCTCTCGAGGGGTCTTCTGGCCCAGCAACTGAACCAGAGCGTCATCGCCTCGAACCTGGCGAAGACCTACCGGGACGAGTACGGCTACGTGAAGGCCAGCCGTCAGCGCGCTGACATCACGACCGCCCCGCCTTATTACCTCGGCACGGCTTCCGGGGTCCACGCCCTGGGGAACGGCCCCCAACTCCAGCAGATCACGCGCATGCGCAGCATGTACCTCGACTTCCAGATCCAGCTCCAAAGCCAGGTCGTCGGGAAGAACGAGGTCCTGACGAGCGTTCTCGCCCAGGTGAAAGGCATCCTGACCGGGAGCGTGACGATCGAGAACTCGCTCTCCAGCTTGGCCGGCGCCTTCACGGCCTTGGCGGCCGATCCCCTTGACATCGGTCTGCGCGACGATGTCGTCAACGCGGGGAAGGGTTTCGCCGATCTCGCCCGACAGCAGTTCTTCGCTCTCGAACAACTCCAGCTCGGCGTCAACAAGGACCTCGTTCAGACCGTTCGTGACGTCAACCAGCTCCTGGAGGAGCTCCACGCCATCAACGTCCAACTCATTTCCGCACCGGCCCACAACGTCAACGACCTCCTGGACGCACGCGATTACGCTTTGACCCGCCTTTCGCGGCTCTTGAACGTCCAGGCGTCCTTCAGCGGCAAGGGCATCGCGAACGTCTACCTCGGCGGGAACGTCCTCGTGAACAGCGCCGGGTATGCCGTGTTCGACACGAACCTCATCAACGGGCACAACGTCCCCATGGCGGACATCCGGCTCCAGTCCATCGCGGGGTCGATCTCCGATGTGACCTCGATCATCACGGGGGGGCGCCTGGGCGGCCAACTGCAGGCTCGCGACGTCGTGCTGGACTATTACAAGAGTTCCCTCGACCAGTGCGTCCACTCCATCCTGGATGTGACCAACACCATGCACCGCGCCGGCTACGCGTCGGACGGGACGACCACCAACATCAATTTCTTCACGGGGGTTTCGGCGAGGGACATCAACATCAACGCCTCGATGTGGGCGGACCCGACGCGAGCCCTGGTCGCGGCATCCAGCCGTTACGGGGACACGGCCAACGGGGAGATGGCCGCTTTCCTGGGGAATATCGAGAACCTCCAGGCCGACGACTTTATGCGGACCCAGCCCCGCATCCGGAACTTCGCGGGCATGATCGATCCCACCCAGTCCCTGAATTCCGCGACGACCACCGGATTGAACGTCTCGGGCTCGAACAACACGAACTTCAACACGCCCTTCCTGGCGGGCGGCGGCACCTTCATGGTGAACTCGGTGAACGTGACCTATACCTCCACTGACACCCTTTACGACGTGGTCGACAAGATCAATGCGGCGGATCCCAACGTCCAGTGTTTCTTCAACTACACCGAGCAGCGCCTGTACATCCTTGCGAACAACACCACCACCATCACGGACGTCACGTTCGGGGCCAGCGGCTTCACCATGCTCCAGAATTTCCTGACCAGCACGATCCGCATGAACAACGGCTTCTCGCCGGAAGACCTCAAGATCGATCCGGCCCAGGCCTTGAATTCGGCGACGAACGAGCAGGCCTTCAAGGTGACCCCGGGGACGGTCTTCAGCTTCCAGGTCAACGGCGTGACCTACAACTTCACGAACCTGCAGAGCCTCAATGCCGTGATGGCGGCCCTGAATTCGCCCGTCCTGGGAGCGCAGTTCAACACCCAGACCCAGGAGGTTCAGCTCAACTCGAGGACTCCCATCCAGATCATCGACCTGAACGGGAATTTCACGCAGTTCACGGGTCTGAACGGGAGCCAGCGGATCGGCCAGATGACCGCCGCGTTGGACGACAAGGTGGACAGCGAACACGCTTCCGTCTACCAGAAATATACGCAGTCGGCGAACGCGCTTGAGCAGTTGAACAACGCGCAGGCCGTGAATTCCGCCCTGGCATTCACCTCCGACGAGGTGGGTATGCCGTTCGAGGTGGAGCAGGCGAACGCCGTGAAGGCCCTGATCGCGTTCAACGCCGCTCTCCAGGTGATGCATTTGATGGACAAGATGCTCTCCGACCTGGTGGGCATCCTGGGCGGGGCGAGTTCATCCACGTTCACATTGAGGGAATAACCTTGGCGGACTTTCAGATCCTGATGAACATGCTGGCGGCCCCTTCCGCCGCCCCCGCTTCGGGGGCGGGGAAAGTTGCTTCGGCCCCTTCCCGGGCGCCTGAGGATTCGTTCGGCCGCGTCCTGGATCGCGTGAATTCCCGCGTCCAGCAGGCCGCCTCGGATGCCCGTCCTGCGGGCTCGACGTCCCTGAAGGCTCCCGCCGCTCAAAACAGGTCGGCCGCCCCGGAGACGGAACGGACACCCGACCGGAACCGTCCGGACGCGCCGAAGGACGCGGAAGGGAAAATGGCTTCCCCCGGGGATGCGCTTCGACAGAACGAGGACGCCCCGCCTTCGATGAAGGAGGTTCCGGATCAGGCCGTTCGTGCCGCCGGTATGCCTCCGGAAGTCGAGCCGCCGGTGACCCTGGATTCCCAGGGATTGGATCCCGTCCTGACCGGAGCCGGTCTGGAGCGTTTGACCGCTTTCTTGACGGCTCTTCTCTCGATGGATGAGGAACAGGCCGTCGATGCCATTGTCCGGGTCTCCGGTGGAAAGATCTCCTCCGAGGAAGCCCGACTGTTCCTCAAGACCCTTGAAACCTGGCTGGCGCGATCCGGGACGTCGATCCCGGAACTCGTGAGCACCTTGCCGCAACCGCCGATGGCGGCCATCGCCAAGACGGAGGTCGCGAGAGTTCCTGCGGAACCCCTTCTCCCGTCGGCAAGCGTTGACGTCGCGGTCGATGCCGGTTCGACCGTGCCGCGTTCAAACGCTTCGGTGCTCCGGGAGAGCACGCCTCCGCCTTCCTGGAAGCCCGCCGTGACCAACCTTCCCGCGGAAACGATCGAGGTGCGAGGCGAGGTCTTGGCCAACGCGCAAGCCGCATCGTCCGATCATGCGGCGTCACCCACTCCGACGGTCGGAGACCTGGTGAACCTGCTCAAGGGGTCCGACGCCGGTCGGGTCGTCCTTCAGGTTTCCGCCCAGGCCGCCCAACCCACGGTCTTGAACACCCTTCCGGCCCCGGACGGCGTTCTTCCCGCAGTGGACCCGATCTTGATCACCGTGGCGAACCCGGCACCGAAATCACAGGCCCCTGCGGTCCCTCCGTCTTCCGGTTCGCCCCTGGAATCCGCCGCCGCCCGGCCGGAACTTTCCACACTGCCCGAAGTGCATCAGGCACGACAGGCCGTGGAGCAAAAGACGGGCGTTGATCTTTACCGCCAGGCGGTCTTGGCGGAAGGGAAGGGCTCAAACCAGCCCGATTTGTCCGGCCATAGGCCGTCCGGGCTCCCTGTTAATCGGGAAGCGCCCGCTCCTGCGGTACCGAGCTCCGCTGTGCCGGCCGCCGAGATCCCCGACATGAAAACCGAGCCGTCGGTTCCGGTTATGCTCACGTCGGAGGGTCGTCGGGTCCAGCCATTGTCGCTCCGGAACGTCCATGCGACCCCGGAAGGGGCTACCCTCATCCGGACTGAGGAAACCTCAACACAACGGATCGTGCCGTCGAACGTTCCGGCCGAAAATGCCGTTTCTGCCGGACGAATCCCCGATCCCGCCCATGCAACCTTGAAAGCGATCCCCGTGGAGCGCGGAATGCTCGACTGGCGCTTGCCATCGAAGGGCATGGAGTCCCAACCGGTTCCGTTCGGGGACGGCGTTACCTTGAGGAATGTTGACCCGAAGCAGGCCCAGACGGTTCCTCCGCCCCCGTTGCCCGATGCGGTCGCGGAAGCGGGCAAGGCTGTCGTCGAGAACGTGGCCAAGAACACGACTCTGGTCGAACCCCGGGCGGTCCGTCCGAACGTCATGGCTGACACGATGACGCCCACGACACCAACAGTCCAGGCGGCCGATCGGGGTGTTAAGGCCCTGGATCCCTCGGCGGTCACGCAGACGGCCAAGCAGAACCCTTCGAACGCCCTGACCCTCGAAGTGTCCGAACCCAGGGATGGAGCGGTGACCTGGGGCAAGTCCGACGTGATGACGGTTTCCCCGACGGCGACCTATTCGCCGAGGGCCCCGATCCAGCCGTTCCAGATCGCTCCCCAGGAGGTCGATCCGGTCGAACTGGTGCGGCAGATCTCGAACCAGGTCCAGGCCCAGATGGCCAGGACCCATACGGTCTCCCGCCTTTCATTCCAGTTGATCCCCGAGAGCCTGGGACGCGTTACCATCCAGGTGGCGGTCGTGGACCAGACCGTTACGGCCCGTATCCTGGTGGCTTCCCCGGAGGTGCGTGAAGCCCTCCAACACCACATGGTGGAATTGAGGACTTCCCTGAACCAGGCCGGTCTACAGATCGACAATCTGCAGGTCCATATCCAGGGAGGATCGGGCCAGGGGCTGGCCATGTATTACGAATACCAGCGAGAGGGCTTTGCCCAGGAGCTGAGGAATGTTGCCGGGAATGTTGTGGAAAATGAGATTCCTGAGAACAATGCCCCGGACCTCCACCTGGCCTGGGGTCGCATGAACCTGGTGAATGTTCTGGTTTAGCCTGAAAGGGCCATATTTGTTGGGTGCCTTTTCCAGACCCCCCCACGGATTGTGTTTATTTTTCAATGTCAAACGGATTTTTGCCGGAGTTATTATGCTGGTGTTTGTCTAGAATAACGCAACACTGAAGCTCCCAAAATCCGTTTTCGGCTCAAGATTCACCGGATCGGGTCGTTAGGTATTACAGGAAAGGGGTGATTCAAAGTGATTTCGGGAGTCGGAAGTTCAAGCTCATACGACGGTTCAACCCTTTCGAATACGGCCCTGGCCAAGGCCGGGTTCTCGCAGGAGACGTTCCTTCACCTGCTGGTGACCCAGCTCAAGAACCAGGACCCGTTGAACCCGCAGGACAGCCACGAGTTCGTCGCCGAGTTGGCGCAGTTCTCGTCGCTGGAGCAGATGGCGAACATGAACAAGTCGATCACCACTGTCCTGGAATTGTCCGTGACCAATGTCATTGGAAGGACCGTAACGGTGTTGGACCCCCAGGGAAATACTGTTACCGGGATTGTGGATGGGATCGTCTACTACGCGGATGGACCGGCCGTGAATGTCAACGGCACGGATTATCCGTTTTCCTCGGTGCAGAACATCAGCTAGCTGTTGCTGATGTTGCCGAGGCCGGTACTTTTCCCCCGCTTCCGCAAGGGAGGCGGGTCGGTCGAGAGGGGGTGAAGACATCGTGGTTCAGCCCGTGAATTTCAACCCGGCCCAGATGGGGCCGGTGGAAGCCGTCCAACAGGCGCAGAGGCAGGCCATCCAGCAGCAGGCCAGCCAGGCGGCCGCCGGCACCGTTCAGCCCTTCGACGCGGTCATGCAAGGCGCGGTCGAAAAGGGATTCGGATTGAAGTTCTCGGCCCACGCGCGTGAAAGACTGCAGATGAGGAACATCCAGCTTTCCGCCGCCGATCTTTCCCGCCTGTCCGCCGCGGTCGACAAGGCCGCCGCCAAGGGCGCCCGGGAGTCCCTCCTGGTCATGGAGAACGTCGCCATGATCGTGAGCGTGACCAACCGGACGGTGATCACTGCGCTCACCGGAGGGAACATGCGGGACAATGTCTTCACCAACATCGACAGCGCCGTGATCGTCTAGAAGTTGTCATCCGTGTCGGGCCGGACCTCCTTGGAGGGGGCCCGAAACGAGTTCAGTGGGCGGAAGCGCCCACCAACGCTAAGGAGGTAGTTCCGATGGGTCTTAGAGCGATGTTCTCAGCCATCACCGGTCTCCAGTCCCACAGCACCTGGTTGGACGTGATCGGTAACAACATCTCGAACGTCAACACCACGGCTTTCAAGTCGAGCCGCGTGACGTTCTCGGATGCGATCAGCCAGACCACCTATTCGGGGTCGGCCCCCAGCAGCACCAGCAACCTGGGCGGCGTGAATCCCCAGCAGGTGGGATTGGGGAGCCGCGTCTCCTCGATCCAGACCTTGTTCAATCCGGGCCCGATCCTGCAGACGGGCAACGCGACGGACGTCGCGATCAGCGGCGAGGGGTTCCTGGTCGTCCGGCAGGGCAACAGCACCATGTACAGCCGCGCCGGCAACCTGACGTTCGACGGGAGCGGCAACCTGGTGGACGCCAACGGGGGGCTCGTCCAGGGCTTCCAGGCGGCCATCGAGTATGAGCAGACCGCTTTCAACTCGCAAAGCTCGATCCTGAACGCGGGCGTCGCCGGCCTGGGAACCACACCGGCCTACGTGACGCGCGCCAACATGGTGCTGGATACGTCCAACACCAGCATGATCGGCAACATCCAGGTCCAGAAGGGCATGACCTTGCCGCCCCGCGCGACCTCGATCATGAACTTCTCAGGAAACCTGGATTCGTTCCTGCAGGCCAGCGACGCGGCCCGCGGTGGTGTCTACACCCTCGGCGTGGTGGGCGGAGCCCAATACCTGCCGATCGGGACCGCCATCGACCTCGGTGCGGCCATCAACGAGCCCAGCAAGTGGGTCGGCATCGACCCGGGGCGTCCCGGTTACTACGCGATCGATCAGCTCTCCGATTTCGCCGGGTTCGTCCAGCCGAACGCCTACCTGAACCGCGATACGCCCATCCCGGTCATCACGACGGGCATCGACCTGGGTTCGGTCGCCGCAGCGACGGGCAACTACGCATGGGAAACCGGCCAGCCGGCCGCCCACACGGCCACCCAGACGGTCTATGACTCCCTGGGCAATCCTCGCGAGGTCACTTTCCTGTTCTACCAGGTGAACGACCTCGGGGATGTCTACACCTCGAGCGCGGGCCTCTACGGGAACAATCCGAACGGCCCCAGCCAGGCGGCCTACGCCTGGTACGCCTTCGAGACGACGGGCGGCGCGGCTCCTTCCACGGACAACCTCTTGGGCGGGACCGCCATTATCGAAGGGGATCAGGGGACCGGTTACGGCACCCAGATGGGTTTCGACCGAAACATCGACAACGGCGGGAACCGCGCTCAGTTCTGCGGCGACCTCCTGTACTTCAATACCGATGGCTCCCTGGCTTCAGTGGGAGCCACCTACGTCGGTGGGTCGGGCTTCCAGGCCAATTCGGTCATGGCGAACGCCCGGCTGTACCTACCGGCCCGTAACTTCGCTAACGTGCCGGGTCCGGGCGGGAACCCCCCGGTTTCCCCGCTCCCGGTCATCGGCGCCGAGCAGTTGGTCATCGACGTCGACTTCGGCACCGGCGGAGGGTTGACGGACGGCCTGCGCAACGGCTTGTACAGCGACGCGGCGGGTTCGTACCAGGTCATCAACGGTGTCAACACCTACATCCCGAACCACAGCGCCTTCGTCGAGAGCCAGGACGGCTACGCGGAGGGTCAGCTCACCGGGATCAGCTTCGACTCGACGGGCATCCTGAAGGGCGTCTTCGCGACCACGGCGGGGGACCAGATCGTCGATCTGGCCCAACTCGTCATGGCCCGCGTCGACAACCCCGAGGGCCTGAACAAGTCGGGGAACAGCTACTACACCGCCTCGAACAACAGCGGTTCGATCTTCATCGGCCTGGCCGGGCAGAACGGCCTGGGCCTCGTGCAGGGCTACGCGTTGGAAGGCTCCAACGTGGACCTGACGATCGAACTGTCCAACCTCATCATCGCCCAGCGCGGGTTCGAAGTGAACGCGCGTTCCATCTCGACCACCAACGAGACGCTGAACACGTTGGTGAACCTGGGCCGGTAATCGGGGTCTTGAGCCGTGACGGGCGTCCGGAGCCGCAGGGGCCGGACGCCCGCTTTCCGTGAGTGCGAAGAAGGCGGCGGGGTCGTGCGACCCGGCCGCCTTTTTTTTATCCGGTCGCCGTTCCTGCCCGGTGAACCGCCGGGGTGGTAGAATGGATATTAGGTTGAGCGAACGCGCAAGGATGACCCGATGATCAAGATGACCCGTTTGAACGGCCAGGAAGTCTACGTGAATGCCGACCTGATCCTTTTCCTGGAGAAGTCGCCGGATACCGTGGTGACGCTCCAGAACGGCAAGAAGCTGATGGCCAAGGAAGAGATCCCCGTGCTGGTCGACCGCATCGTGGAGTTCAAATCCCGTTGCATGCCGAAAGTGGTCGGGTAGCGGACTCTCCCGGCCGGATGAGTGAAGGTTTCCCATGTCCCTCGATTCTTCCTGGTTCGTATCCGCCGGAGCGGGCGGGCTGATGCCCCGGCTCCAGGCCCTTCCTCCCGCCGTCGTACGGCCCGAGTCCTTGTCTCCCGCGAAGGATCCGGCCGTCCAAGCCGGCGATCGCGAAACGGCGAAACCGCCGGTCGCGGCTATCCCTGTCTTGCCTCCCCTGCCGGGCGACGTCGAGGCGGTCCGGAACCGCATGGAACCGGTTCTTCCCGTCCTGCGCATGGCCCTGGACCAGACCCGACTCGTCCGTCAGGAGGCCCGAACCCTCGCCGATCCGACAGGTCCGAATGCCCAACCGGCCCCGTCCGATGCTCGACCCATCATCGCCGACATCCCGATGAAAACGGATGCATCGGGTTCTATCCTGCCGATCGTGAATGAACGCGTTGCCATTTCCTCCGCGATTGACCCGGGAAAGACCTCCTTGGAATCTCCTTCAACGAATGGAAACGGGGCGGAGACGGCGGTCGCATTGCCGAAGACCCCTTCCGCTGTCGAGCGCATTCCGGTTCCGGAAGCCCGCATGGAAGACCTGCGGGTTGTTGCCCCGTCCGTGGAACGGGGAGCCGATACCCGGAGCCCGCGACCGATCGATGGCGGACCCGGAGCAAGGGCGGTTTCCGGGATTGAAGAGGGCGCGGACCGGAAGACGCGTGATGATGCGCCGGTTTTCGAGACGGCCTTGCGAGCCGGGATCGCGGCCGACGAGCGGTCCGAGATAACCCCGCCGCCGGAACGGGTCATGGCAGTATCTGCCGGGGAACGGCCGATCCCATCGCGAGAGATCGTTCCGCCCCCGGTAGAGGCAACGAGAACGGCAGATGTTCCGGCCGACCCGAAGACGCCAGCCGTGGAGGCTTTGCCTTTTTCTCAGAGGAATTCCCCTCCTGCGGCCAGGACGGAGATTCCCGATAACCCCCCGCTTCGCGGGATGGAATCGATGCCGGTCGAAAAATCCCAACCTGGAGTCCCCCGGGATGAGGCCGTTCCCCCGGCGATCCGGATGACGGGAAATGTTCCGGATGACGGCATTCGGACCGAGAAAGCGGGTTTGCCGGACAGGGCACCGACGGCGACCGTGCCACCAGTGACTCCGGACCGCCCCCCTGTGAAGGAATCGATCCTTCCGGGATACGAGGAGGGGAGGTTGCCCGGGATCACCATCGAAGGCATGCCGAAGACACCCGTCCAGGGTCCGATCGCTGCAAGGCAAGCGGAAAGATACGAAAAGCCGACGGAAGCGAGCCCCCGACCTCCCGCCGTTGCGGGCGATCGGGTATCGCTCGAGGTGGAGAGACCATCGCGCCCTGATCTTCCCCTGCCGGTACCCGGGGTGCCTGCGAACCGTGGGCCCGAGACGGTTCAGGAACGCCTTCCTGTGGAGGTTCCCATCATCGGGAGGATGGATCGTCCCGAGACGAAGGCGGCCGAGAACCCCACCCTCCCTGTGCCGGTTACCGGGTCGAAGCCGGCCATGGCCTGGGTGTCGGAGCTTCCGCCTGTACGGGACGGGGTCATCCGCGAGTCGCTCCCGTCGCGGCAGTCGTTGGGGGGCGAGGCCGAAACCCGACCCCCGGCCGCGTTTCCTACCCAGGCGATCGTACTGCCGCGCGGCGAGTTCGCTCCTGCGCCCCAGGAGCCCCGGGTCATCCTTCCTTCCGCGGCGAAACCGGTCCTATCCCCCGGCACGCCCCGGGATTCCGATCCGCTCTTCTCCCGCGATCGCCAGGAAACCCGTCCGGCTTTCCGGGAATGGATCCAGGCCGAGGTGAAGTACGAACCGGTAAGGGTTGGATCGACGGAATCCAAGAATCCTCCGGTTGCCATACCCTTGACCTTGGCCGTCGATCCGGAACGTCCCTTGCAGGCCTCCGCCTCCGCCGGTGACGTGGCGGTGATCCCCAAGAAGAGCGTGGATCCCCTTCCGTCGAGTCCACCCATACCCCTCCCGGTCCGAACCGAGAAGGATATCCTTGAGGAAGAGCGGTTCCGGTCGCGTCGGATGGTGGTCCAACAGGCCCAACAGCAGGAGATCCTGAGCGGGGCTCGATTTGCCGCCTTGGCCTGGGCGCCTCAAGATCGGCCTACCCTGCCGGTGAATACCGATGAGAACGTCGGTTTTTTGAACTCCGTTTGGACCCCCCAGGACCGGCCGGCGCGGCCCGTTGGATCCGTCACCGGGGCCGGCAACGCGGTGGTACCGGCCAACACAACGGAGAGGGACCCGGTCGACAAGCGTTCTCCGGCACCTCGAGCCCTCTTGCTGGCTCCGGCCCGCGCAGAGGACGCCTTGCCCCCTGCATTGGTGCTGGAAGAAGAAAGACTTGAGAACATGGGGGAAACGGGCCGGGAAACCGTTGCGCGGCGGGGTTCTATCGGGGATAATGATGAAGCCAAACCCAAGAGGGTGGAGGAACCTGGCTCTTTGATTGTTCCGCGGGAAGCGGAGGAAGGCACCGGTTTCCCGCTTGTTTTTGCGCCTGATCCCTCCCGGGTTTCACTTCGGGAACCTGAGATTTTGGGTACGGAGGTTCGTTCGAGATACGTCCGTGTCCCGGTTGTGAACGTCTTGGATTTGGTGTTGTGATCCCAGGAGGATGAGCAAGATGAGAAACCGCATATCCTTTTTGCTGAGTATCCTTGCTTTTTCGATTCCTGCCATCCCCACAGCACAGACCCTTTGGGACTCCTGGGAGGACCCGACCCCCCCCTGGACCATCACCTCATCGAGCGGGACGGCTACCCGTGTCGGCGAGGAGATCTACGGCTCCTGCGCCTACGTGCCCACGCCCGGCAATACCCCGGCCCCCATCCCTCCCACGAACGGCACCTACATGGGCCGCCTCGAATGCACCACTTGCTTCAGCGGCGAGTCCGTCACCGTGAAGTACACGCTTCCCTCGCCGGTCAGTGCCTCCAGCGTCACCTTTCTCGTCCTGGATGTATACTCTTGCGGCCGCGACCGCGAGATCGGGATGCAACTGCACGACTCGGGATCGGGTGTGTATCCACCCAACCCTTCCAGTGCGGCTTGCAAGGGCGGTGCCGTGACGGCCGGGGGTGTGACCATCGGCACCGTGCTCCAGAACCAGTGGGATACCCTCTACCTGACGGTTCCCGTGGCGGTCACCCTGAGCGACATCGCATCGGTGGATTTCATTTTCGCCGGTGACGGGTCCTCCTACAGTGAATTGGATGGGACCGTTTATTTCGACAACCTGAGGATCATGCCTGCCAACCCCTGCATGCCGACGCCCACGTTCACCCCGACCCCTTCCCCGACGCACACCATCTGCCAGGACGGGTTGGGCAACACCTGTACGCCGACGCCTACCTTCACTCCGTCCTGTTGGATCGATACGCAGACACCTTGCATCTCCCCAACCCTCACCTTCACCTTCACGCTCTCACCGACCCCCACCCACACACCGACACCCACACCTTGGCCCATCATGGTGTTCCCGAACCCGATGGAATTCGGGAAAGTGGACCCCGACGACAACTTCTGCTCGCAGTACCAGCCGGCCATCCGCTCGGACGCGGGGTGCATCAAGTTCATCGGCCTGCCCCGCGGGTCCACGATGTCCATCTACACCGTGGCCTTGGCCAAGGTGCGGGAGTTCACCCCGGCCGACATCAATTTCCCCGTGCCGCTTCCGGGTGCGGGTACCAATTCCCAGATCGGATGGATCGCCTGGAACGGCGACAACGAGGACCGCAATCCCGTCTCGGCGGGGCTCTATTTCTTCGTGGTCGAACCGCCGGAGGGTGAGAAGTTCATCGGGAAAATGGCCATCTCGCGCGCAAGGAAAGTGAACTGATGGGCAACAACCTGCGACGTTCCGCGATCATCCTGCTCGTCCTCGCGGCGGCCGCGCCGCCCTTGAGGGCCTCGGCCGTGGGGGGGCGCTCCGCCTTCGAGTTCATGAAGATCTCCCCCGTCACCCGGGCCGTGGCCGTGGGCGAGGCCTATGCCGCTCTCGGGGATGATGTGGGTTCCGTCATGTACAACCCGGCGGGTCTGGCCAGCATCCTCACCAACGAGTTGCACTTCTCGTACCTCATGCTCTACCAGGACATGAACCTCGAACACATCGCCTTCGCGTACCCCCTGGGTCAGGTGGCTCCCAAGGTGGGGGGAACCCTCGCGGCCAGCGTGAACCTCCTCCAGTTCGGGAGCATGGACCGGGTGGACGACAACGCCATCGTCAACGGGACCTTCACCAGCGGCAATAGCGCCTTCTCCTTCGCCTACGCGCGGGCCTTCGGGGAGTACGTCCATAGCGGCATCAATGTCAAGTACATCCGCCAACAGATCGACGTGGTGAAGGATTCGGCCTTCAATGCGGATTTCGGAGTGGTCGTTCTTCCGCCCTTCGAAGGTCTCCGCATCGGCGTGGCGGCCCGCAACCTGGGCGGCCCCGTCGAGGGCTTTGACCAGCCGCTCGTTCTCAACACGGGCGCCTCGTACCGCATGTACGAGCTCTTCTCCTACCACGACGACCTCTGCGTCTCGGTCGAGGCGGACATTCCCATCATGCCCATCGAGGACCGCTTGGGCATGCGGGCCGGGCTGGAATACGACTTCAAGTGGGTCGGCCACCGGGTGGCTGTCCGGGGCGGCTACAAGTTCCTCGACACCGATGTGGACGGCGTGGGCCTCACGGCGGGTGGCGGTTACGCGGTGGACATCGGCGGTACCATCATCTATCTCGATTACGCCTTCATGCCCGCCGGGGATTTCGGGTCATCCCATCGGATGTCCCTGATGGCGAAGTTCTGAGGATAGGAGCGTATCCATGAGACGTTTATTCTTTCTTGTCCTTGCGGTGGTTTGGACCGTCGGCCCTGTCGCGGCCGGTACGGTGGGAACCACCACGGCGGATATCCTGAAGATCAACCAGGGGGCCCGTCCCGCCGGGATGGCGGGTGCCTATACGGCCCTGGGCGACGACGCCTACTCGACCTACTACAACCCGGCCGGCTTGGACGGCGTCAAGGTTCCCCAACTGGTGCTCCTGCATTCCGACCACCTGGCCTATATCTCCTACGAGTACTTCACCTTCGCCTTTCCCTGGGGCTCGACCCGGGCCTTGGGAGCCAACCTGACCTATCGACACACCGGGAGCATCGACAATCCGTCCCTGCCGGGCGAACCGGATAATCCGGCCGTCTCCGCCAGCGACATGCTGGTATCCGTCACGGGTTCCCAGAACTTCCAGAACAAGTTCGCGGTCGGGATCTCGGGCAAGTTCCTCAACAGCCGTCTTGCCGAGTACAACGCCTCCGCTTTCGCCGTGGACCTGGGCGTCAAGATGATCGACCTGCCCTACAACCTCAAGGCGGGGCTTTCCGTGCAGAACCTGGGCACGGCGATGGATTTCGTGAAGAACGACGTGGACAACATCAAGGACCCCCTTCCCCTGTACATCCGGTTCGGGGCGGCCTGGAACAAACTCATCAGCAAGAAGAAGGACCTCAACGTAGGACTCGACTTCTTCAAGCCTTCCGACCAGCCCATCCGCATGGCTCTGGGAGCGGAGTTCTGGCTCTTCGAGAAGCTGTTCGCGGTTCGAGGCGGTATGAAGCGCGACCAGATCACCAAGGATCCCGGGAACGTGTTCCACAATTACACGTTGGGTTTCTCCTTGACCCGTGCCTTCGAGGGATCGGACTTTACGCTGGACTTCGCCTACAATCCGGCTTCTTTCGAGCTGACCACGGAGGACACCTACTTCGTGGCATTGAACCTGCGATTTAACAGGCTCAAAATCCTGTAGTCCGCCGTTCGCGTGGAAAACCCCTCCCCGCCAGGCGGCGGGTGAGGGGTTTTGCTTTTCAGGACCGCTTTACAAGGCGGGGAAGGGCTGGTATCCTTCGGGCCTTGTTCGGGTGCTCGCCCGTTGTTGATGGCCCGAATCGGAAAACATCGATTCGATCAACAAGGGCGGCCCGAAATAGGCAATCGAGCATTGGTTTAATGTAGATTTCGTGCCGAGGTAGCTCAGCTGGTAGAGCAGCGGACTGAAAATCCGCGTGTCGCCGGTTCAAGTCCGGCCCTCGGCACCACTCATGCGCCCCGGCCCTGTTTTGGGCCGGGGCTTTTTCTTTTGCGCATGAGTGCCCTGAGCAAGCCGCGGAACGCGGCGCGTCGAATGGGCTACTACCATAAAAGTCCGGGTTCCCCAAGGGACCCGGGTTTTTTATTGACCCGAGGTGGAGCGGGAACCGGCGACAGGTGTCGCCTTGTGTCGTTTTCCGATGGAAAACGACGCAGATGATATGCTCCTTGGGCCCTGTGGGCCTGTCGCATCTGTGCAAGTCCTTGCCCTGAAGTGTGCCCGCAGGGCTCAACTTCAGGGCGGCCCCTGTAGCAGAGACGCCCTTCGGGCGTCACGCTACAGGATAATCCTCGGCACCACAACGAACCCGGGCCCCACAAGGGTCCGGGTTTTTTATTGACCCGAGGTGGAGCGGGAACCGGCGACAGGTGTCGCCTTGTGTCGTTTTCCGATGGAAAACGACGCAGATGATATGCTCCTTGGGCCCTGTGGGCCTGTCGCATCTGTGCAAGTCCTTGCCCTGAAGTGTGCCCGCAGGGCTCAACTTCAGGGCGGCCCCTGTAGCAGAGACGCCCTTCGGGCGTCACGCTACAGGATAATCCTCGGCACCATTCGATGCGCCCGGGATCCAAGAGGATCCCGGGCTTACTCATGGCAGGCCATTCGACGCGACACTGATCGGTATCGTCGGAAGCTCATGGCAGGCCATTCGAGAGACGGAGGGTGCCCATCAGGGTAGGCCACTTGAACGACATACCCGGGTTTCTGACAAAGCCCGGGTTTTTTTATTGTCCCGAGCCTGAGCTGGAACCGGCGACACGGATATGTCGGTATGGGGTTCTAGGGTGATAAAAAATGGGCCCGAGGCGGATGCCCCGGGCCTTCGTGTTTTAGGACAAGAAACCTCAGGCGAGGGAACTCAGCCCCTTCTCGGCGATGAGGTCCCTGGCAAGGGCGGCGTTGAACTTGACTGCGTTCTCCACGCACATCTTCGCGAGACCCATCTCCTTTTCGCGGAACATGGTCACGGCTTCCTTGACGTAAAACTTGGCGCGGATATCGTCCGCCTTCTTCGCGTCGATCACGCCGCGCTTCGTGGCCAGCTCGATGGCCTTCTCGACCCCGGCCGCGTCCACCCGGCACTTCGTCTCGTAGAACTTTGACTTGCCGCCCTCCCGGCTGCGGGAGGCCGATCCCTGCGTGTTGCGGGGGATGCGGTAGTTCGTGGGGGTCAGGGGCGTGTAGGCGAACTCGGCGCCGCTCGCCGAATAACAAAGCCACGCGTAATAGTCCTCGCTGGCCTTCTCGCCCGGGAAGGGGATGGCGGCCGCAATGGAGGTCAACACCGACGTGGTGGAGGTCAGGTTGGTGTAACCGACCTCGGTCGCGATGTCGATCCAGGCGTCCTTCCCGTGGGGCGGGTTGCTGTGGGACTCGAGGATCTCCACGATGGATTGGGAGCATTCCGCGTAAGGGGTGGGCTTGCCGTTCTCGTCGATGACGTTGAACGTGCTGTACACCACACCCACGTTGGGGTTGTTCTTGAAGATGCCGCGGGTGACCTCGACGCGCCAAGGGTGGGTCAGGTCGTCGGCGTCGATGAAGACGATGAAGGGATAGCCCTTCTCCTTCGCGACTTGGATCGCGACGTTGCGGGCATGGCCCGGGCCGTCGGAATGCGGCATGAATATGGGGAAGAACTTGCCCGGCATGTCCTTCTCAAGCTTGCGCAGGTAGTCCTTGGCCTCGGCGGAAGGGGAATTTCCATCCCCGATGAGGATGACCCAGTTGGTGTCGGTCTGGGCCTTGATGGACTCAAGGGTCAGGTCCAGCCACTTGCGCTCCATCTCGGAGCCCTGACTCCAATGCGGGATCACGAATGCGGCGGGGCCGTTGAGGTCGGTTTTTTGCATGGTTCACCTTATCCGGTATTGGGAGTGGTACGACGAACCGTGATTATAAGGGAGGTCCCGCTCCCTGCCTATCGGGTTGGCGAAAAAAGGGGAGGATGCCGGAAGGGGAAAAGGGCAAAGGGGATGTTCAGAACTGACGGTTCGGGGCTTGTCAGCGCGTCTTGAAGCGCACCAGATGGACCGTGACGATCAAGGCGATCGCGACCATTACAATCCTGGCCCATAAGAGCGGCGTCGGGACGAACCAGAGACAGGAGGCCAGGATCGTGACCCAGAGGGTGGTCAGGGCCAGAGCCTTGGTTCGGATGGTCAACCCCCGATTCTCAAGGTAGTCCTTCAGGATCCCGCCGAATAATCGGTGTTCCAAAAGCCATCGGTGAAGTCGTTCGGAACCGCGATAGAAACAGAAAGCCGCCGCCAGGAGGAAGGGAGTGGTCGGAACCACCGGAAGGAAAAGGCCCAGGATTCCCAGCCCCAGGAAAAGGAAACCGGCCGCGACCCAAAGACCCCGGACCAGCGGGTGCCGGGAGGGGGAAGGCGTTCGGCGAGTTGGGGGCTCTCTAGCACTCAAGAAGACAACAGAACAAAGTCCCTTCCCCAATGCAATGAGGGAACCGAAGATCCGGTTCGGTCCGTGAGGGTCTCTCAACCCCGGCTCGGGCGGCCGCTCTCGGCGGGGAAGACCTTGACCTGGTTCAAGACCCGTCCTTCGCCCGCCATGGAACGGACGGTCTGGAACACTTCCCGCTTCTGGGCGAAATCGTCGCAGATCCCGCTCAACAGCGCCTTCCCGAAGCGGACCCGGACTCGGACTTTCTCGGCTCCCATCGCCTTCAGGCGCCGCTGGATGGCCCCCTCCAACTCGACGTCCTTGTTGACGGCAGGGGTCGATTCGTCGGTCCAACCCACCATGCGGGCCTCGTGCGGGGAGAGACCGTATCCCTCGAATGAAAAGGACATGACAGGCTCCTTTCACCGCTCCCTAGGTCAAGGATGGCGCGGAACGGCCAAGATGGCAAGGGGGGCGAAAAGATGGGGTGCAAAAAGCGCCGGATTTGCAATAATGCTCTCCCGAAGTCATCCCATCCCGAGGAAAAAAAGTGCCGAACGAGTTCCCGAAAGAGATCCTCAAGTCCTGCGATATCCGCGGGATCTATCCGAAGCCCCTCGGTGACGACCAGGCCTACCTGATCGGCCAGGCCGTCGGCACCCTCCTCAAGTCCCTCCCGGACCGTAACATCAAGGCCGTGGTCGGCGGCGATATTCGCGCCTCCACGCCGCCCCTCCGGAAGAACCTGATCCTGGGGCTCAAGGAATCCGGCATGAAGGTCTACGATGCCGGCCAAGCCTCGACGCCCCTCTTGGCCTTTGCCACGCGTTTCTTGAAGGCGGGCGCGGGTCTCATCGTCACGGCTTCCCACAATCCCCCGGAGTACAACGGGGTGAAGTTCTTCCTCTCATCGGGACCGGCGCCCTCCTCGTGGATCGAGAAGGTCTACGAGATCATCGCGACAGGGCCGTTCAAACGGGGCGCAGGCATCGTCGAACCCAAGGATTTCGTGGGAGAGTACCGCAACGCCATCGTGCAGGGCATGAAACAGAGCCTTCGGAGCGTCAAGCTCGTGGTGGATGCGGGCAACGGCATGGCGGCCCTGACCGTTCCGCCGGTCCTCGATGCAATGGGGTGCCGCTATGCGCTGATGAACGGCAGGATGGATGGGCAGTTCCCCGGCCGGGGCGCCGATTCGTCGCAACCGGCCGGGCTGCGGAAGCTCGCGGAAAAGGTGGTACATGACAAGGCCGACCTGGGATTGTCCTTCGACGGAGACGCCGACCGGGTCAGTTTCGCGGACGGGAAGGGCCGTCTCGTGCCGAACGACTTCATCCTGGGCCTTTTGGCCGAGCATTTCCTGCCCCGCGCGAAGGCTCCGAAGGTTGTCTATGACGCCAAGTGCTCCGATTGGGTGGATGCCCGGGTTCGCGCGGCGGGAGGGCAGCCCCTCATGGAGAGGGCCGGTCATTCCTTCATCTATTCGCGGATGCAGAGGGAAAAGGCCCTATTGGGCGGCGAGGCCAGCGGGCATTTCTTCATACCCGGGCAGTTCCCGGGAGACGCCCTCTACACGGCGCTCGTCCTTTTGGGGATTCTCAAGGAAAGGAACGCCTCGCTGGCCCTCCTGTTCGATTCCTATCCGGAGCGGGTTTCCACGCATGACGTGAAGATCGAGATGACCTCCGAAGCCTTGCCCGGTCTCTACGAGGATATCGAGTCCAAGGCCCGCGCGATGGGCGGCGAGATCTCCACCGTGGACGGGGTCCGCGCGGTTTTCAAGGAAGGATGGGGGATCCTTCGGGCTTCGGTCACCGAACCCGTGCTTTCCTGCCGCTTCGAGGCGCCCAACCGGAAGAAACTGACCGCCCTGGTGGGGGAATTGCTGAAGGACCACCCGCTCATTCTCGAGAAGGTGATGCAGAGGATCGACAAGGATGTGTAAAGAAGTTGAGATTTCTGATTTATCCTTCTCTGTCGTCTCGTTTGTCATCCTGAGCAAAGCGAAGGATCTCCGGTTTGCTTGAAAAATCAGATCCTTCGGCCCTGCATGGCCTCAGGATGAAACCTCTGAATTGGATTTTTCAGAGGTTTCAAGTTAGTCGTGAGGAGCTAGTAGTTAGAAGTTGAGGATCGAAAGACGTCAAGTATTGCCAGCAGTTTCTGACTTCTCACTCCCGACAACCCGGCGGGGTGTTAGGGGACCCATTCATCACTTCAATGGGGGGCGGCCATGGTTCATTGCGTATTTCCGGGGGCCTTCAAGGATCGACAGCTCCTGGCGGTGGCCGAATCCTATGTCAAGCGCCTATCCGCAATCTGGCCCGTGAGGATCCACGAGATCGAGGACGAGGAGGGGGCCATCCACCGCTTCCTCCGCAAGCAGACCAAGGGAACGATCGTCTCCCTCGATGCCGAGGGGAAGGGGATGGACTCGTTGGATTTCACCCGCTGGGTGACCCGTGAGCCGAAGGATCTCTTCCTGGTGGTCTGGGGCGCCTCCGGGCCCGCGCCCGCTTGCAAGGCGCTGGCCACATTCTCCCTGAGTCTTTCTCCCATGACGGCTTCCCATGAACTGGCCCGCGTCTTCCTTCTGGAGCAATTATATCGGGCGGCGACGATCCTGAAAGGACACCCTTACGCCAAGTAACTGCCTTGGCGAGTGAGGAGTTAGGAGTGAGAAGTGGGGAGTTGACGCAAGAGCAAAGCAGAGGCGCCAAGAAATTACCAACGCCCGAAGGGGCGGTCAGTAGACCCTTATGGGCAGGATGAACATGTTCATCCCCTTGAACACCAATTGGCGCTGGAGATCCAGGGCCGACTGGTTGTGAAGGATCCTCGTCCAGGGCGCTTCGTCCTGGAAGGTGAGCTTTCCCGCGAAGAAGACGGTCAGGGGATAATCCTTGGCGACCTGGTCGCACAGTTTCTCGAGTTCCTCAACGGTGTCGGTCCCCATCGTGTGGCGGCATTCCGCATAGAGGCCCAGGCGGCGGGCCAGGCGGACGTATTGGAAGAGGTCGTCCTCCACCTTGAAACGGAGTTCCTCAAGCGATTCGTCCGTCTTGAAGCGGTCCGAGTCGATGCGGCCGACGCTCAGGAAGACGACGTTCTTGAACTGCTTGGGAAAGAGGTTCAGGAGGCTCAGGAGGGAGTGCACGCCCAAGCCGTTGTAACCGGAAACCATCAGGACGGCCGTGGGCGCTTTCGGGTCCTTCGCCGGTTTGCGCCCCTTCCTTTCCGGCAGGGTGGTCAGGATGTCCTTCAGGGAATGGTCCAATCGCAGTAGGAGCTTCCGTACGCTGAGGTAATGCCGGCGGATGGCCAAGGATCCCGCCATCAGCACGCCCATCATCAGAAGGGTCAGCCAGCCGCCGTCGAAGAAGCGCAGGGCGGTCATCCCGCCGAGAAGGACGCCGGTGAGCGTGGCGCCGATCCCGGCGATGAGCAAGCGCCGCTTCCAGTATTCCGTGGATCGCCGTTTCTTCCAGAAATGACGGGTCAATCCGGTCAGGGACAGGAAGAAGGCGAGGAAGACCGAAATGACGTAGAGGACGATCAGGTAGGAAACGGCGCCCCCGGTGAAGACGAGAATGCCCAGGGCCGCCGCGCCCATGAGGGCCACGCCGTTCAGCGTGACGAGGCGTCCGCTCAGGTTGCCGAACTGGTGGGGTGCCCAGCTGTCCACGGCCATGTTGGCGAGGACCCGGGGACCGCCGATGAAACCGGCTTGGGCCGCCACGAAGAGAAGGGCGCCTTCCGAGAGAAGGGTGATCACCACGAAAAGCTTGCCCAGGGGTAGGCCTCCGATGTTCCATTCCTCCACGATCCGGTAGAGCAGTGTGGCGTTCAATGTGCGGCCCGGCTCGGCGGAGACACCCATCAGAAGATAGCCGACCATGATCCCGGCGGCCGTCACGGCCAGGGACCAGGCCAGGTAGGTCATGGTGCGCTTGCCCGTTTCCACGCGGGGTTCCTTCAGGACGGGGACGGCGTTCGAGACCGCCTCGATCCCGGTGTACGTGCCGGCGCCGAGACTGTAGGCCCGGAACAGGACCACCATCAGGGCCAGCCAGCCCATTTCCGCGACTCCTGCCTGCGTCTGCTTTACGGTCTCGGCGGCCATCTGCGGGATTTCCGTGAGATGGGCGAAGAGGGGATAGGCGATGACGACGATGTGGGTGACCACGAAGGTCAGGAAGATGGGGATCAGCGCGTTGACCGACTCCTTGACGCCCCGCATGTTGAGGTAGGTCAGCAGGATGATGACGGCGGCCGCGGCCAGCATCTTGAAGGGCTGGTAATGGAGGGGCAGGAAGCTGAAGAGGGCGTCGACCCCGCTGGCGATGGAGATGGCGATGGTGAGGACGTAACTGACGATGAGGGCGCAACCGGCCACCAGCCCGGCCAGGGGGTTCAGAAGACGGGTGGCTACCAGGTAGGCGCCGCCGCCCGTGGGAAAGAGCTCAATGACCCTGGAAAAGCTCGACGAAATGATGAAAACCGTGATGAAGGTGAGGACGGCCAGGTAGAGGGTCAGGTGGGGATGGTTCCCGAGGGCCAGGAAGGCCTGCTCGGGACCGTAGCAGGAGGAGGAAATCCCGTCGGCACCCAGCCCGACCCAGGCCGCGAACGCGACCAGCGAGATCTTGTGGAAGACCTCGGGATCGAGGGGGTTGCGATCCTTGCCGAAAAGGAGGTCTTTGATCTTCTCGAACATGTGGACTTTCTTCCTCTTAAGCACTTAGTGAACAAGACGCTGCTACCGGTGCCGACCCGAGGCGTCCCCTCACCCATCATTCCTCGCGAGAACACGCTCGAATGATTGCCCTCTCCCGCTTGCGGGAGAGGGGAGTTGTAATCTAAAGCGTTATAAGCAAAAAAGACCGGCTCCATCCAAGGGCCGATCCGATTACGCATTATATGAAAAGGGTCGTCGTAACTCAACGAGCCCCAGGCCCGTCAAATGGGCGTAAATCAAGGCTTTCGACGTCTTCCGGGTGCAGACCGCGCCGGACCTTGCTACAATCCATGCAATTCATTTCCTGGAGCATTCCTGATGAACAAGTTTCTGGCGGCTTTCCTGTTGGTGATGTCTTGTGGGGGGGCGTTGGTTCAGGCCGCCCCCAAGGCGGTGCCGGTCCCGACGCTTACTCCCCTTCACTACACCCTTGAGGATTCCACGGGCGAGGTCACGGTCCTGCGGTCGGAGCAGACCAAGACGACACGCCTGAACGTGGGAGACATCGTCTCGGAAGGCGACGAAGTGCGTGTGGGTGCCGGCGGCGAAGCCACGCTCTTTCTGGACGAGGATACCATCGTCCATCTGGGCCCCAAGAGCGAACTGAAAGTCGGCAAGCTCCAAGCCAACGAGAACGGCGGTTTCCTGAACCGGCTCCAGTTGCTCGCCGGACGGGTGCTTTCGGAAGTCAAGAACCTCGCCAGGGCCCGCTCCTCCTTCGAGGTGGAATCGGGGGGGGTCATCTGCGGGGTGCGGGGGACGGCTTTCGAAGTGGAGAGGGTCGGGGAGAGGGTCGAAACGGCCACCTACGAGGGCGAGGTGGAGGTGAAGGCGGGCGACGCCCTCGAAAGAGTGAAAAAGGGATACCGTTACGCGTTCCAGAAGAATCGGGTGCATTTAAAGCGCAGACTCGACAGGACCGAGAAGGACCGATTCGAAAAGTGGATGAAGCACCACAAGGATCTGCGCGAGAAGCGGATCAAGCGTTTGAAGGCCCTGAAGGCCAAAACCAAGAAACGGCAGATCAAGAGATCGCCGCAAAGGCGGGAGAAGCGTTAGCCGGTCACCGGCGGCGAACCCGACCCCGTGGCGGCTGGTTCTTTGATTTGGGGGCTTTGAAATGTCCCTCCCATCCGTTACCCTATGTTTGAAACGGAGGGGATGGGTGTATGACGTTGCGGACATTCTGAAACACGCCCTGCCGGGGGTCGAGCTGGAGGAGCGGCCCCAGCAGAACCAGATGGCCCAGGCTGTGCGAGAGATCCTCGACGAGGGCGGGGCCCTGATGGTCGAGGCCGGCACCGGCGTCGGAAAAAGCTTCGCCTACCTCCTGCCCGCCATGGAGGCGGCCCTCGCGGGTTCCGGCCCCGTCGTCATCTCCACCCATACCCTCAACCTCCAGGAACAGCTCTTTTTGAAGGATGCCCCGGTCATCGCCAAGGCTCTGGCCGCGAAAACCGGGAAGGAACCCAAGTTGGCCCTCTTGAAGGGCCGGGGCAACTACCTCTCCAAGCGCCGCCTTCAGTACGCCCTCGCCAACGGCCTCCAACTCGACCTGTCCGGAGGCGGCCGGGGGGAGGCCCTCGAAAAGATCTCCGAGTGGTCCATCACCACGACCGACGGGACCTACGCTTCGGTCGATTTTCCCCTCTCTTCCGAGGTTTGGGGGGAACTGAAAAGCGATCCGTTCCACTGCATGGGTCCCCGCTGTGCCACCTTCCACCAGTGTTTCTACCAGTCCGCCCGTCGCCATGCGGCCCAGGCCGATGTCATCTTCGTGAACCATGCGTTGCTTCTTTCCGACCTGGCCCTGCGAATGGACGGGGCTCCGGGATTGTTGCCGGAGTACAAATCCCTCATCGTCGACGAGGCACATCACCTTCCAGGCGTCGCCGCCGACCACCTGGCCACGGGAGTCGCCCTTTCCGAGTTCCATCATCTTGTGAAGCGCCTGCTGTATTCGGACGAGTCCTCGAAGGAGGAGCGCCGGGGCGGTCTTTTTTCCATGGCGCCCGTCGAGGGGGCCGGCGAGGCCGTGATGGCCATGAAGAAGGCCGCCGAGCGGTTCTACGAGTCGCTGGGGGTGAATCCCCGGGATCCCGCGCGCCCCTTCGTGATGCCCGAACCTCCGCCCGATATCACCGACGTGGCCGAACCCGTGAGCCGCGTGGTGGAACTGCTCGACCAGGCCAAGTTGTCGGCCCGGACCGAGGAGGTCTCGCTGGAGGTCGAGGGAACCCGTCAGGAATGCCGCGAACTCGTGAGGCGTCTTTCCTTCGTGCTGGACCAGGCCTACGGCGATGATTCCTGCTACGTGGTGGAGGCCGACGCCTACAGCGTGCGTCGCGGGTTCCCGCGAGCGGGAGCCGTCAAGGCCGTGCCGCTCGACCCGTCCGAACTCCTGCGGGAACACCTGGTC
>CAZGWJ010000016.1:0-40116 GCA_964529445.1 uncultured bacterium | reverse complement strand
CCCAAGGGGAGAGCCGCGCCGCCAGGTCCGCCAACCCGCCCTCCACAAGGCTTGAGGGATCATAGGCGTAGAAGACCCCTCCGCTCCTGAACCGTCCCGGGTCCGCGATGAACCGCACCGCCTCCTCGAATCCCCTCACGGCGGGCGGGGTCGCGATCCTCTCCCGCGCCGCTTCCATCGTCTGCCGGAAACCCCACCCCGATCGAAGAAGGCCCAGCGGGACCACGCAGACGTCGGGGCGCTTCCCCTCGACGATCTGCGCGTGGAGCAGGGGCATCACCGTCACGTCGGAGTCGAGCAGGACCACGGCGCCGCGCGGCAATTCCTTGAGCAGGTTGTCGCCCAGGTCCTCCGCGAGCGTGTAGCGCGACTTGTCCTGACGCACGAAAACGCCCGTCCCCCAAAGGACCGGTATGGCCAGCAGGACCAGGAGGGACACCCGAAGGATCCCCGGCCTTGAGTCGCCCCATCGCCCGAAGAAGGCCAGCACGCCTGACGCCGCCAGCAGGGCGGGCAGGGCCTGGCTGGTTGCGAAGTAATCGGCCATCAGGTAGTTGCTCACGGTGTCGAAATGGGCCGCCCGCACGACAGCCGCCACCATCAGGAGGTAACCCGCGAGCATCGCGAAGGCCAGGCCGCGCCGCTCGCGCAAAAGCCATCCGGCACCGACGGCCGCCAGCAGGGGAAACCCGGGCCATCCGTGCCCGCCCATCACCCGCAGGTATTGGCCGAAGTTGCCAGCGTATTGGGACCAGGGTTTGGACGCGAACTCCGCCTCGGGGGCGCTTTGGCGCAGGAGCACCGAGAGGAACGAGGACAGCTGGGAGGGCGACTCCCAGTTCAGGCCCGGGGAATGGGCGGCCCGGAGGGGCAGTGTGAGGAAGACGGAAAGACCCGTGAGCGCCAGGGCACAGGCGGCCAGCAGCCGGGCTCCTCCCCACGATTTCGCTTCCCCCGCGTAACGCAGAGCCAGGAAGAGGGCCCAGGGAGCGAGAAGCGGCCAATGGTTCGTCAGGCCCGTCGCGAAGAGGAAGAGCGCGAGCATCGCGGCACGGGACCCGGCGCCACGCGAACCCGCCCAAAGCGCCAGGGAGACCCCGAGAAGCACCAGCGTGTCGATACCCCCCTTGGCCGAGAGACCCTTGGCGAACACGCTCTCGAAGGACACGAGGGACAGCGCCGAAAGGAGAAGCGCCCCCTCGCGAACCGGAAGGACGGCCCGGGAGGATGCTTCCGGGAACTGCTCGCGCCACCAAGCCCGTCCAAGGAGGGTCACGACGAGCGCGGAGAGGAGCGTGAAAAGTGCGGCCAACAAGTTCAGCCGGAAAGCGGGGGTGCCCGCGGGAACAAGGAGCGCGAGGCGGGAGACCAGCATATAGAGCGGGAAACCCGGCGAATGCCCGATGCCCAGCGTGTGGGCGGCGGCCACGATCTCGCCGCTGTCGTCGGTCATGAGGCCGGGATTCTGGGCGGAAAGGAGGACCTGCCACAGGACCAGGAGGAAAGCGGCCCAAAAGACGCGGAGGATCATGCGGATATTCTACAACCTGGGACGACCCTCAACCGGGTGTGAAGATGAGCTGAGCATCGGGAACCGGGAAAACCCGCCACGGTCAAGCTTTTCAAGCCCTCGCGGATGTGGATTCAGAGCTTCTTGGTGGGAGGGTTCTGCGCGGCCCGCTCGATCTTCTCCATGCGGCGTACGTTCTCCTTCATAACGCGCTCGAAGAGCCGGAGGTATTCCTTGCGAAGCTCGACGGGGGAGAGGTCGCGGTACATCCTGGGATCGAACGGCTCCGCCAGATATTCCTTGCTCTGCTTGATGAAGGGCAGGATGACCGCCGCGCTCTCCGAATTGTCGGCGGACGTTCCGATGACCACGTTCTGGAGGATGGCGTCCCCGTTGTAGCGGGCCACCTCGTCGCGGGTGGGATTGACGATGACCTGGATGGCCTCGCCCTTGGGGTCCTCGGTGTGGAAGAGGAGTTCCACCTCCTTGCCGAACAACTGCATGAGGGGATTGAGCGGGGCCTCGCGGCGGGCGCGTTTCAGCGGCGCTCCGCATTCCTTGCAGAACTTGTCGGAATCCTCGGCCGGATGGCCGCATTGGCGGCATTTGGGTGGCACGTTCATACTCCTTCGGGTCCCATACGTCGGCATCAGCCTTCGCATTCCCTAACGTCCCGGCGGGGCGTTTCTTGAGCAAAACAGGCGTGAATCATAACCCAGTCCCCTTCTGATAGGAAGGGGGGCCGCGGTTTTATTGGATCCCTTCCGGAGGCCTCAGAAGAGGCGTCCGGCGATGAGGTGATAGGTCATCGAATAGTGGAAATCCCCCGCGCGGGCGAGATCCTCCAGGGTCTCCTTGAACCGGTCCAGTTCGGCATCGGTCAAATCCCCCCGGGATCGGGCGGCATCCGCCATCCTTCCCAGGAGGGCGCGGGTATAGGCGCCATAGCGTTCGTCGATCCAGAGGAAGGATTGCTTGGGGAAGAGTTTCATTCCCTCCTCCCGGACGAGCCGTCGCAGGCCGAGACCCTGGGTCTTGCGAATGACGCGATCTTCCTTGGCGAGGATGCGCCTCGCGAGTCCCGTGGGGTCGAAAAGAGTATCCGACATCAGGTCCTGCTCGACGAACGCCAGGATTCCCCCGGATTCCAGCCGTCCAACCAGGCGGCGGATGAGCCCCGCCGTCTCCGCCTCCTTCAGGTAGGGCACCAGCACGGAGGACAGGATGAGGTTGTAGCGGGACACCTTGAAGGGGAAACGATCCTCCTCCAGCACGTCCCACTCCGCAAGCTGGACGTTCCGCAAGCCCTCCCTGTCCAGGTGGGCACGGGCGGCTTCCAGCATGCCCCGGCTCTTGTCGGTGGCCACGATGGACGCGTGGTGGTAGACGCGGGCGAGACGGCGCGAGAGGGAGGCCGTCCCGCACCCCAGTTCCAGGATCGATCGCGTGTCCGCGCTCGTCAGGGGAAGGACCAACGCCCGGAACATCGCGTCCGACATGGGTTCCTGGGCGCGCGCCTCCATGCGCAAGGCGGCCTGGGGCGCCTCGCCACCCCCGTCCAGGTCGTTGTAGTCGGGTATCTCGCTGATCATGCTTTCCTTAATTCCTCATTTCTAATTGCCTTCGGCAATGCCAGTCTCTTCAACGCCTCGAGCGCGAATCCGGGCAGGACCTTCCGGAGAAGGGTCAAGAGGAAGGCGTCCCAACCCACGGGATAGCGGATCGCCATATGTTGCGTCGTCGCGGCCCTCAGGATGGTCCTCGCCACGGGCGCCGCGCCCCCGCTGTTGCGCTTCTGCGCTCCCATGAAGGCCACCATCCGGTCGATGAGACCCTGGAACGGCGAACGCTTCGCGACCCAGCGCCTCGCCCAGCGGCGGTTGGACCCGAAGGAGGTGTGGAACATCCCGGGCTCCACGACACAGGCCTCGATGCCCATCGAGGCTCCCTCCAGCCGGATGGCCTCGGTCACGGATTCCACGGCGTACTTCGAGGAACAGTACAGGCCCATCCCCGTGAAGGTCACGGTCCCGGCCACGGAACCCACGTTGATGATCCGGCCACGGCCCCGGGCGATCATTCCCGGCAGGACGGCCCGGGCGCAGCGCAGGACGCCGAACACGTTGGTCTCGTATTGGGCGCGAACCTCCGCATCCTCGAAATCGAGCACGGCGCCGTAGGCCCCGAACCCGGCATTGTTGACGAGGACGTCGATCTTCCCCGCCCGCTTCAGGGACTGGGCGACCGCACGCTTCACGGAAGCGTCGCTGTCCACGTCGAGGGGAAGGATTTCCAGGGGAAGTCCCGCGGCGGCGGTCTTGAGCGAAGCGGCTTTCCTCAGGTTCCTCATCGTGGCGAAGACGCGCCAACCGTTTTTCGCCATGAGGAGCGCGGTCTCGTAGCCGAAACCCGAGGAACAACCGGTGATCAGGACGACGGGACGGTCTTCCACTCACGGCCTCCCAAAGGATTCACCACGAAGGCACGAAGACACGAAGGATTGATATTATAGGTCCATCAACCGCTTAATGAAAACGACAGCCTTTCAAGGCCGTGCTGTCCGTTGCTGTCATCCTTATCGATGAAAGAAAGCCGTTCTTGGTGCCTTCGTGTCTTCGTGGTGGAGTCCTACTTCCACCAGTAGCGGACCGTGTAGGTCACAGTGGCCTTGCCGTCGGCGGGGACCTTCACGGCGAACTCGACGGTTCGGGCGTCCTTCTTCTCGTGGGACTGGCTCGAAACCTCGATCTTCCAGTTGGACCAGCGGTACAGGTGTTCCACCACCTTCACGGTCACGGGTTCCTTCTTGTGGTTCCGGAGGGTGATCTCGAAACTCTCCTCGATCTGGTTCGCCTTCGGATTCGAGAAATGGGTCTGCTTTCGGGACCCCGTCACGTCGAAGGCCTGCCCCATCTTCACCTTCACGGTCTCGTCCTTGGGCGTATGGCCGATCGAATCCTCCCCCAGGAATTCCTGGCTCCCGTCCGAATCGCGCTTGTACACCCTCACCTTGCCGGCCGGCAGCGGCTGGCCCAGGCCTGACGCGGCCTCGTTCTCCACCTTCAACACCACATCGATCTTCCTGTTGGCCGAGGTGGCGCCGTAGGAGGGGTCCGTGAAACCTTCCCCGCCCCAATAGCCGATCCCGGCCCCGTCGTAGGTGTATTCCTTTTTCACGGGCACCTGGGCGGCGGAGAGCAGTTCGATCTGCTTGGTCTCATCGCTTTTCAGGGTCGTGGTGCGGGAAAGGGTGTAGAGGTGGTACTCGCTGAAGGTCTTCTCGGCGAAGGCCGCTTCCTGGGCGCCGTCGGCCATCTCCATCTTGGCGGCGGCCAGCATCCGGGCCCGGGGCGCGGGCAGGACGCGGTTCACGTCCCCCGCCAGCAGTTTGAGGCGGGCGTCGCGGAACGTCGTGCCGGTGTTGTTGTTGAGCGTCACCCAGGCGTTCAGGTCGGCCTTCGTCTCGGCCTCGTCCACCAACAGCGTGTAATCGGCGTGCCAGGACATCCCGGAGGCGAGATACGCCAGGTTCAGGACCTGCTCACCGCCCGATTCCGAACGGACCAGCCAGGTCAGGCTGGGTTTGAGGATGAGCCCCTCGGGCAGTTTCGGGAACTGGACGCCCTGGCTCGCCTGGACGTTCAGGATGCTGCCGTCCCCCTTCTGGACCACCATCGAGTGGCCGTCCGCGGACAGCAGTTGGACCTTCAGGTCCTCGCCGCGGGACTGGGAATCGGCGCCGAACTTGAGGAGCGTGATCTCGCGGCCGATGTAACGGGACAGCAGTTTCTGCTGGTTGACCAGGTCGTACTCGTAGTTCTGCTCCAGGATCCTGAACCCCTTCGGATCGGTGAGGGACGCCACGTTCACGCTGGTGGCGTCGAGAGTGCGCGCGATGTCCGAGAACCTCAACACGTGAGTCCCCTTCTCCACCGGGAAACTTCGCCGGTCCCGCACCAGCACCAGATCGTTGTTGTACACCGTGAGCGCGGTGCCCGATGCCGGGGTGGATCGTGCCATCCCGGCGCCGAGGATCGCCAGGATCAACGCCGTGAGGATGCCGGTCCGCCTGCATTTGTCATTTCTCATGTCTTGTCTCCGAGGTCCTGGATTCAGGGTCCAATATACGACACCGGGAGCCGGTTCGGGTTCCCGTTGCCCCGCCCCGTTCCCGGGTGATAGACTGTCCGTCGCTGGAGTCCCCCTTATTTCAAGGAGAGAACATGCGTTCCTTCCGCCTGACAGCCGTCCTGCTGACCCTCTGTCTGCTCCCCGCCTGGGTCCATTCCCGGGAGGAGATCCTTCACGTCAACGTCCAGAAGATGGACGGGACCATCATGGTGGAGCGGGCCAAGAACCAGAAGCAGGAGGCCCTCCAGACCCGCGAGGTGGTGGAGCGGGGGGACGTCGTCGTCGTCTACGACAAAAGCTGGGTCATCCTCAAATCACCCAAGGGCGACCTGATCGGCCTGGAGGGTCCAACAAAGGTCACCTTCGAGGAACTGTACAAGGGCGGATCGGACCGCCAGCTCCGCCTGAACCTGCATCACGGAAAGGCCTACCTCCGCTCCAAAAAGTCGGGCTCCCGCCAGAGCTTTTTCGAGGTCTCGGCCGGCGGTTGCATGATCCAGCTGGAGAAGTGCAAACTCCTCGTCGATTTCGAGCCCAAGAAGAACGTGCTGGAGATCCAGTTCCACGACGGGAACGAGAAGACCCTCGTGGTGGACGGCGTCGGGGAGCAGCGTTTCCCCTTCCGGGAATGCAAGCGCGTCTGGGAGAACGGCCGCTTGACGCAGGAGGATCCGGTCGCCCTCGACGAGAAGGATCTCATTGCGTTCAAGGGATTCTTCGCGGGGGCCCTGCCCAAGGTCCGATAACGCATAAGTGCGAAAAGTATGAAGGTGTGAAAAGTTTGAAAAGTTACAACCGAACTCTTCACACTTGAGACGGTCCTGGTTACCCATTCACACGTTTCGCACTAACGCTTCATCCTTCCCTTTCACACCTTCACACTTTTCAAACTTTTCGCACTGATCCCCGGGCATAGCTCCGCCCTCCGCACGGTGTGGACTGGTAAGGGTCGGATTCTATTGAACGGAGGTCGTTACCGCCCGAACAGGACGGGAGAGGTGCCGGTGCTGACGAGACTACCGATGATCTTGGCGGCCATGAATAGGCCGTACCCGATGATGAGCACGGCGGAAGCGTAGGAGATGCGGTTCAGCCATTTCGGGTTGAAGAGGTTCCGGCTGTGGTGCACCCCGATGCCGAGGAGGAGGAACCAGATCATCTCGCCCACCAGCACCGCCGAGAAGAAGGAGGTGGCGGCCCGGCCGGTGAAGTCGACGAAACCGGAGAGCTTGAGCGTTCCCACGACGCCGATCCAGTAGATGAGGGTGAAGGGGTTCGAGGCCGCCAGGATGAACCCCACCATGGTGGGGTGCTCGAAGATCTGCAACTGGCTCTTGATCTTCACGCTGCGGGTCATCTCGGGGTTGTCGCCGATCTCCATGAGCGTGGCATAGGCGATATAGAGGATGAGGATGATGCCGACGCCCCAGAGGACGATCTTCCAGGCGCCGTAGTATCCCAGCTGGATGAGGCCCGTGAAGACGAGGTAGGCGCAGATCGCGTCGACCAGGGCGGAACCCGCCCCGACGAAGACCGTCTGCTGGAATCCCCCCAGGATGCCGCGCCTCACCGCCATGAAGTTGACGGGGCCGATGAGGGCGGCCGTGCAGAAACCCCAGATGAGGCCCTGGGTGATGGCCTGGTAAACGAGCGGGAACGGGTCCATGGGGCCGTATTCTAGCCGAACCCCGCGCTTCTTGCACTCCCTCCGATTGACGCACCCCCTCCCTTATGATGCAATAGTCGCCCATTCCAGGACGGAGGGACCCGATGGCCGACCAACCGCTGGTTTACATCCTGATGGGCAGCAAGTCCGACTGGGAGGTCATGAAGAACGCCTCCGACACCCTGAAGGATTTCACCGTGCCCCACGAATGCCGCGTCCTCTCGGCCCACCGCACCCCGAAGGAGGCGGCCGAATTCGTTTCGGGCGCCGAGGGGAAGGGGGTGGAGGTGGTCATCGCGGCCGCGGGCGGCGCGGCCCACCTGGCCGGCGTCTCGGCGGCCCACACGACGCTCCCGGTCCTGGGCGTGCCCATGGAGAGCAAGCTGAACGGGCTGGATTCCCTTCTCTCGACGGCCCAGATGCCCGGCGGCATCCCCGTCGGGACGCTCGCCATCGGCAAGGCCGGCGCGGTGAACGCGGCCCTGCTGGCCGTGGCCATCCTGGCCAACAAGCGGCCGGAACTGAGGGACCGGCTCCGCAAGTTCCGCGACGAACAGGCGAAGAAGATCCTGAACGAAAAACTGACTTAATACACAACCAACGCGAAGCCGCGAAGGGCGCGAAGTTTTTCTTCTTTCCTACGGAACAATCGAAGTCTCCCCCCGGTGAGACATGTCCACCTCTGAGATCCAAACAGCGGCGAAGATCCTGCGGGAGGGAGGGCTCGTGGCCTTCCCGACCGAGACCGTCTACGGCCTCGGTGCCGACGCCGGGAATCCCCTGGCCGTGGCCCGCATCTTCGAGGTCAAGGCGCGGCCCTCCTTCGACCCCCTCATCGTCCATGTCCCGGGATTGGATGCGGCCAGGAAGCTCGTCACCTCCTTCCCCGAGAAGGCGATGAAACTGGCCCTGCGATTTTGGCCGGGCCCACTCACCCTGGTCCTTCCCAAGACGTCGACCGTCCCCGACATCGTCACATCGGGGCTTCCTTCGGTCGCCGTGCGTGTTCCGGATCACCCGATGGCCCTGGATCTCCTTCGCGAGACGGATCGGCCCATCGCCGCCCCCAGCGCCAACCCCTTCGGAGGCGTCAGTCCCACGACCGCCGCCCACGTGCGCGAAGGATTGGGGGATCTCCTGGACCTCGTCCTGGACGGCGGCCCCTGCCGGGTCGGCGTCGAATCCACCATCGTCTCCTTCCTCGCGGACCCGCCCGTCCTCCTGCGGCCCGGGGGAATCCCCCTGGAGGAGCTTCGCGCCGTCGTGGGCGGGATCGAAACGGACCCGGCGAAACGCAGCGCCCCCCTCGCGCCCGGGCAACTGGCGACCCACTACGCCACGACGACCCCGCTCTACCTGGAGAACGCGCCGCCGGCCTCCCGCCGGGGATTCCTGGGCCTGCGGATGCCGGAGGATCCCGACCGGTTCGAGCGCATCGAGGTCCTCGCCGCCGGGGACGACCTGAGGCAGGCCGCCGCCAACCTCTTTTCCGCCCTGCGGCGGCTGGACGCCGCGGGACTGGACCTCATCGAGGCCGAGCGGGTGCCCGACCGCGGGCTGGGCCTGGCCATCAACGACCGGTTGTTCAAGGCCAGCCGGAAACAGATGGTGTGAACAGTATGAAGGTGTGAAAAGTTTGAATGGGAACGGATACCAAATGAAATATCGGAAACTGGGAAAGACGGACGTGCAGGTGTCGGAGATCAGTCTCGGGTGCTGGACATTGGGCGGGCTCAACTGGGTCAACGGCAATCCCAACGGCTGGGCCGACGTCGACGAGCGCGAGGCGGCCGAGGCCGTCGAGTACGCCCTGGATCGCGGCGTGAACCACTTCGACAACGCCGATGTGTACGGCAACGGCCGCGCCGAGCGCATGCTCGCCCGCATCCTGGGGCCTCGCACGAAGAAGCTGGTCATCGCCACCAAGGTGGGCTGGTTCCCCGGCACTGCCGAGCACGCCTACGAGCCCGCGCACATCCGTCACCAGTGCGAACAGTCGTTGATCAACCTCCGGCGCGACCACATCGACCTGTACTATCTGCACCACGGGGATTTCGGGAAGGATGCCCGCTACCTGGAAGGCGCCGCTCGGGCGATGCAGGACCTCAAGAAGGAAGGCAAGATCCGTCTCATCGGGCAATCGGCCTATTCGGACGAGGACTTCGAGCGGGCCGTGCCGATGGTGCGACCCGACGTCCTGCAAAGTTGGGCGAACGCCGCGGACACGCGTTTCATCCGGGAGGGTTCCCGGGTCCGGGAACTGATGGATGAACGCGGCATGACCTACGTGGCCTTCTCCCCCCTCGCCCAGGGGCTTCTCCTGGGAAAATACAAGTCCGCCGCTCCCCCTCAGTTCGCGGAGGGCGACCACCGCCGGAACAGTTCCCAGTTCACGGTCGAGAACATCGCGAAGATGGAACCGAAGGTCGAGCGCTTGAAGGAGCGCTTCGGGGGCGACGCGAAAGACCTGGTCCGGGTGGCCCTGCAATACCTGTTATCCTTCCCCTGCGTGGCCTGCGTCATCCCGGGGTTCCGCAACCGCCGACAGGTGGAGATGAACCTGGAAGGCGCCGAAGCACCCCTGTCTTCCGACGAGTGCGATTTCGTCCGGCAGGTTTTCGAGAACTGAGACTTCCCGCTTTCCGGTTCGCAACCGACGATCCCGGTACAGCGGGCCCATCCCGCCGGTTTCCCCGGCTTCCGCAGGGAGGACGAATGCAACCCGACGAGGCCTACCGACAACTCGAGGAAAGAATGAAGGGCCTCTCGCTTCTCGGCACCACCGCCGGGGTGCTGTCCTGGGACCAGGAGGTCCACATGCCCCCTGCCGGCTCGGCGCACCGCGGTGAACAGTTGGCCCTCCTCGCGGGGCTTGCCCATGAGCGGTTCGCCTCCCGGGAGACGGGCGACCTCCTCACCCGGGCCGCCGATTCGCCGGACCTTTCCCTAAACCCCCTTGATGACCGCTCCGTCAATCTCCGGGAATGGCGCCGTTCCTACGACCGCGCCCGTCGGCTCCCGAAGGACCTGGTGGAGGAGATGGCGCGAGTCACCTCCCAGGCCCAGGTCGAGTGGGTGGAGGCCTGCCGGAACAGCGACTTCGCCCGCTTCGCCCCCTGGCTGGAGCGGATCCTGTCCCTGGTCCGCCGCGAGGCCGACGCCCTCGGCTTCGCGACCCACCCCTACGACGCCCTGCTCGAGGAATACGAACCCGGGCTCACGACCGGCGAACTGGATTCGCTTTTCCCTCCCCTCGCGGACGAGCTCGCGAGGATCCTCGCCTCCATCAAGGCCTCCGCGAAAAAGCCCGACCGGTCGATCCTATCCCGTCGTTGCCCCGTGGCCGGCCAGCAGGCGCTGTGCCGGACCCTGGCGGAGTCCCTCGGGTTCGACTTCAAGCGGGGACGCCTGGACGTCAGCGCGCACCCCTTCACCACCGGCCTGGGACCGGGGGACACGCGCATCACCACCCGCTACGACGAGCGGGATTTCGGGAATTCCTTCTTCTCCACGCTCCACGAGGTGGGCCACGGCCTCTACGATCAGGGGCTCCCCCCGGAACATCACGGCACCCCCCGGGGCGAGGCGGTCTCCCTGGGCATCCACGAATCCCAATCCCGCCTGTGGGAGAACTTCGTGGGCCGGAGCTTCCCCTTCTGGAAATGGGCGACCCCGCGCCTGCGCGGCGCCTTCCCCGGCCTTTTCGACGACGCCTCGCCCGGAACCCTTTTCGCGGCGGTGAATGATGTGCGACCCTCCCTCATCCGCACCGAAGCGGACGAGGTCACCTACAACCTCCACATCATCCTGCGCTTCCACCTGGAAAAGGATCTCCTGTCGGGTCGCCTGGCGGTTCCCGACCTCCCCGCCGCGTGGGCCGAAACGTCCGAAAGACTGTTCGACATCCGTCCGCCCGACGACGCCCGGGGTTGCCTCCAGGACGTGCATTGGAGCCATGGCTCCTTCGGGTACTTTCCCACCTACACCCTGGGCAATCTCTACGCGGCCCAGTTCATGGAAGCCGCCCGGAAGGAGATCCCCGACCTGGACGGCCTCATCGGGAATGGCGTGTTCTCCCCGTTGCTCAACTGGCTCCGGGAAAGGATCCATTCGCAGGGACAACGCTACCGGGCCGGGGACCTGTGTCTCCGGGTATCCGGGCGGCCCCTGGACACCCGGCCGTTCCTCGCATACCTGAGGGAAAAATCGTCCTTCCTGTACGGCTTCCCCGGGTGACGCCCTTCCCGAACTTCCTCGTTGACCGGTGATATGATGGTTCCCTCCCGAGCGCGTTCCCCGTTTTACCGGAACCGTCCTTCCGAGACGCCTCGGGGCGGCGGAGCGACATGACCCATCCTTTTCCATCATGGACCCGGAAGTACGGCGCCGCAGTGATCGCCCTGGCGCTGGGCCTTGCCGGCACCCTCCTGGCCTCGGGAATGGTCCGCCAAATCGTGGCCGAGCAGGACCGGACCCGCTTCGAGAACACCGTCGACAACCTTCGCATGGAGATCCAACAGCGCATCGGCGACCTGGAGGAACTGGCCTACAGCGGGCAGGTTCTTTTCAATGCGAGCGATCTCGTGAGCCCGGCCGAATGGGCAACCTTCACCCGGACGCCCTTCGAGGCGCTCCGTTCCCCGGCCCTGATGGCCTTCGGCTACGCCGAGCGCGTTCCCCGGGGGGGCCAGAACCTGTATCGCGTCAGGTTCCTGGAACCCGCCGAGAGACGCTCTTCCTGGATCGGAAGGACCCTCAAACTCCCCGCCGTCCACACCACGGACCCCTCCCTTCCCCGTGTCGATTTGGAGACGGAGTGCCCGGTGGGAGGCGAGCCCTGCGCGAGGATCTTGCTTCCCCACCTCCGGACGGACGGTCGCGTGACCGGCTGGATCTTCCTCCAGTTCCGGCTCAACCGCCTCGTCGGGGATTCCATCAGCGGCATCCGGACCCAGTACCACCTGCGCATCGACGACATTCCCGCCGCCTTGACCCATGCCGGGGAACGAACGGTCGAGCGGATGCCGCCGACCCATCGTCATTCGCCTCATGCGGGGTTTCCCCACCGTCGATCGATCCGGATCGACGTCCTGCGGCACCAGCGGGACCTGACCGTCCGTGGAGGACTCTCCTTCCGGGAGACGCCCGGACTGCTCCTTCCCTGGGCGATCCTCCTGATCGGTCTCATCCTGACCGCGCTCCTCGTGTTTCTCGTCCAGCGGACTTCCCTCCAGCGCCTTCTTGCCGAAAGGGGTCTCACGGAAAGCGAGGAGCGCTACCGGACCGTCCTGGAGCACTCCCCCGACGCCATCTTCATACTCGATCGGCGCCGTTTCCTCTACGTCAACCCCGCGGCCTGCCGGCTGGCCGGCATCCCCTCGATCGAGGAGCTTTACGACCACGCCGTCACGGACCTCGTGCATCCCGCGGACCGGTCGCTCTTCCGGGATCGCCTCGCCCGTCCATCCCGGGGAATCGGGCCGTCCGAGCCCCTGGCAGTCCGTTTCATCGGTCTGGACGGCATCACCCGCTGGACCGAAACGCTCTGCGTGCTCGGGCACCACGAGGGCCGGGATTCGGTCTTCATCTTCGTCCGCGACGTCACCGAACGGCAGCGGGCCGACCAGGAGCTCAAGCAGACCCTGGAGATCCTGAAGCGCAACAACCGGGAGCTCCAGGATTTCGCCTTCGTGGCCTCCCACGACCTGCAGGAACCCCTTCGCAAGATCCAGTCTTTCTCGGGGTTTCTCCGGACGGAACTGGGAGATTCCCTTCCCGAGCGCGCCGCCGACTACCTGTCACGTATGGTCGGTGCCGCCGGGCGTATGCAATCCCTCATCGAGGGACTCCTGGCCTATTCCCGCATCACCACCCAGGCCCGTCCTTTCGAGACGGTGGACATGGACCGGATCGTGCGGGAGGTGATCTCCGACCTCGACGACCTCGTCGCGCGAAGCGGGGGAAAGGTGGAAACCCCTTCGTTGCCTCCTCTGGAAGCGGATCCCCTCCAAATGCGCCAACTCCTGCAGAACCTCATCGGTAACGCCTTGAAGTTCCAGCAGGCCCGGACACCTCCGGTCGTGCGTATCCACGCCCGGGTGGAGGGCAAACCCCCGGTCTACCGCCTCCGGGTCGAGGACAACGGCATCGGCTTCGACCCGAAGTACGCTGAACGCATCTTCAACGTCTTCCAACGCCTGCACGGCCGCGGGGAATACGAGGGGACAGGAATGGGTCTTGCCATCTGCCGCCGGATCGCCGAACGGCATGGCGGCACCATCACCGCGACATCCTTGCCGGGACAGGGTTCCACCTTCCTGGTGGAATTACCGGCCCGCCAGACCCCTCCGGACGGCGGGAGGAATCCTTCCCGCTGAGGAGGCCGTCAACGGCTCTCCCCGTCGAATCGATGGGACTTCATGACCCCACCCCGTTCCTCGGACGGGCCATCGGGCGCCCACACCGGAAAACCCGGCACGGAACGTGATATTTCGAGCGTAAAGTACTGTCCACCGCGCACGGGACCGCGCTACAATTGAATCGAATTCCGCATGATCGGTCCTCCACCGAATGCCCCGGTTCGGTTTTCCGGTGGTTTGGATCACCCGCTTCGCCCCCGCGCGGCCCCTGCCGGACCGGAAGGACCCACGGAGCGGGGATTCCGTTCGCCCCTTCGTCCCGAGCGGTACCGGCACCCCGGATACAGGGGCTTCCCCAGGGCGATCCGCGAACGCCGTGGGCCTGTCGGCCGCAACCGGAATGGGAGGTGAAGGATGTCGAATCCCGATAAAAAACCGGTCGTCATCCTGATGGCCGAGGATGATCCCGACGACCGCCTGATGATCTCGCGGGCGCTGGAGGACCACCGCATCGTCAACAGCGTCCATTTCGTGCCGGACGGCGAGGAACTGCTCCAATACCTCCGCCACGAGGGGAAATACGGCGATCCCGAAGCCCACCCGGTCCCGAACCTCATCCTCCTCGATCTCAACATGCCCAAGGTGGACGGCCGCGAGGCCCTTGAGGTCATCAAGTCCGATCCGGACCTGAGGTCCATTCCCGTCGTGGTCCTCACCACCTCGAGATCGGAGGAGGACGTGGCCAGGGCCTACCAGGCCGGCGCCAACTCGTTCATCACGAAACCCGTCACGTTCGTCGGCTTGGCCGCGGTCCTGCGCAGTCTCAAGCATTACTGGTTCGAGATGGTGGAATTGCCGGAGGAGAGTTCCTCCTGATCTTTTTCACGGCCTTCTTCCGATCCTCCCGCCTATAATGGTCTTTCTGTCGCGGGAGAGCGCCATGCCCCTTGAGACCATCCGAGTCCTGCTCGTCGACGACGACGAGGATTTCCTCGTCCTGATCGCCCGTTACCTGGCGGACAGCTCCTCCGGGGAGATCCTCCTTTCGACCGCGAGGGACTACGCCTCCGCCCTCCGCGAGGTCGGCAACGGCCCCCACGACGTGCTTCTCATCGATTACTACCTCGGCGAGCACACCGGCCTCGACTTCCTCCGCGAGATCCGCGCTCGGGGTTACGACCTTCCCGCCCTTCTCTTGACCGGACGCAGCGATTCCGAACTCGACCGGAAGGCGCTGGAAGCCGGCACCTCCGATTACCTCGAGAAATACGATCTGTCGTCGCGCACTCTCGAGCGCGCCATCCGTTACGCCCTGGGGCGTCATCGCGACCTCCAGGCCCTGCGGAAGAGCGAGCGGATGTACCGTTCCCTGATGGAGCAATCCACCGACGCCGTGTTCGTGGCCGACCTCGACATGAACATCCTGGAGGTCAACGAGAACGCTTGCCGACTCCAGGGATACAGCCGCGAGGAGGCCTTGCGGGTGAATATCGTGCGGGACCTTTGCGATCCGGCCGACCTGGCGGCCCGGCCGTTGAGGATGCAAGAGATGCTGTCAGGCCAGGTCGTGACGAGCGAGCGTCCCTTGAGGCGCAGGGACGGCTCCCTTTTCACGGCCGAGATCAGCATCCGCCTGATCGACAACTCCCGTTTCCAGGGCATCATCCGCGACATCACGGCGCGCAAGACCGCCGAGGAGAAACTGAAGGAAAGCGAGCAGTACTACCGCCTGCTGCTGGAGAATTCCCGCGACGTGGCGCTCGTCATCGGACCGGACCGCACCATCACCTACGAGGCCCCCTCGACGCGGCGCGTGCTGGGCCGCCAACCCGGGGAGATGGTGGGCCAGAACGCCTTCGTGAACATGCATCCCGAGGACGTCGAGCGATTGAAGGGGGAATTCCAGAGGGTCCTCCAGAACCCCGGCGAGACCGTCACCCTCGAACTGCGCATGCGGCACAGCGACGGATCCTGGCGGTGGGTCGAGGGCAACGCGCAGAACCTGGTGGCGAGCCCGCTCATCCGCGGCATCGTCATCAACTACCGCGACATCACGGAACGCCGGGACGCCGAGGAGGCGCTCCGGCGGAGCGAGCGCCAGTTCCGCAGCCTCATCGAGAACGCCTTCGACGTGATCGGCATGATCGACGCCGGGGGAAAGCTCACCTATGAAAGCCCCTCCGTCGAACGCATCATGGGCCGGAAACCCGCGGACCAGATCGGCCGGGACAGCTTCGATTTCATCCATTCGGACGACCTCCCGAAGGTCCGGGATGCCTTCGCGCGCATCTCGAAGTCATCCGGCCTCGACGAGACCCTCTTCATCCGCATCCGGCATGAGGACGGGTCCTGGAGGGACGTCGAGCTCCTGGCGCGCAACCGGCTCCAGGACCCGGACGTGAAGGCCATCATCTTCAACTACCGGGACATCACGGAACGCCTGAACGCCGAGAAGGTCCTCCAGAACAGCGAACGGTATTTCCGGGCGCTCATCGAGAACGCCCTCGACGTGATCGTGGTCTTCGACGCGGAGGGGAGGATCGTCTACGAGACCCCCTCCATCCAGAACGTCCTGGGGCTGAAACCCGAGGAACGCCTCGGCCGGAACGTCTTTTCCCTCCTGCATCCCGAGGATCTTTCCCGCGCCCAATCCCTCTTCGAGACCCTCCGGAAGGAACCCGGACGGGCGGTCTCCTCCCACTTCCGCCTCCGTCACCGCGACGGCTCCTGGCGGATGATCGAGGGCATCGGCACCAACCTGCTCGCGAACCCCGCCGTGCGCGGCATCATCCTCAACTACCGGGACGTCACCGACGCCCGGAACGCCCAGGACCGCCTCATCAAGTACGAGCGTCTGGCCGCCCTGGGCGAGATCACGGCCGGCCTGGCCCACGAGATCCGGAACCCCCTCGCCACCATCCTCCCCACCGCCCAATACCTCAAGACGAAGGCCGCGGACCCGAAGGGTGCCGCCGACCTCGACCCCATCCTCGAGCAGTCCGAACGCATCCGCCAGCTGATCAATGAGACCCTCGATTACTCGAAGAACCCCGCCCTTCACAGCGAGGTCATACCCGTTCGGGCCCTCCTGGAACGGGTCCTGATGCTGGCCCGCACCCAGTTCGGCCCCGACCACGCGAGGACCCGCGTCCTTCTCGAGGTCCCGGAAGGCCTACCCGCCCTGAAAGCCGACCGGCGGCGCCTCGAACAGGCCCTGGTCAACCTGTTGATGAACGCCTTCCAGGCCCTCGCACCCAAGGGTGGCACGATCACCCTGTCTTGTGGGATAATCGACGGTGAAATCCAACTCATCGTCCGGGACGACGGCCCGGGCATCCGGGAGGAGGACCTCCCGAAGATCTTCGAGCCCTTCTTCTCCACCAGGAGGAGCGGCTCGGGATTGGGATTGTCCATCTGTCAGCGCATGGCCGCGGAACACGGCGGCCGCGTCACGGTGGAACGTCCGAAAACAGGGGGGGTCGCCTTCGCGATCGTCCTCCCCATCGACGGGGGCAAAACGGCATGAAGGTGCTGATCATCGACGACGAGGTCTCCCTCGTCGACATCCTGACCCGTTTCCTTTCCGATTGCGGCCACACCGTCGCGGGATGCCACACGGCCGCGGAAGGCCTCCAACGCCTTCGGGAGAACCCTCCCGAGGTCCTGCTCCTCGACATCTACCTTCCCGACCAGTCCGGCATCGACCTCCTGCCGCAGGTCCTGGCGGCGGTGCCGGATGTCACCGTCATCATGATGACCGGCGTGGCCACCACCAAGAGCGCCGTCGCGGCCATGAAGATGGGGGCCGAGGACTACCTGGAGAAACCCTTCGACCTCGAGGAACTGAAAGTCACCCTCGACAAGATCGAGGAGAAACTGGGCCTCAAGCGCGAGGTGGCCTTTCTCAAGGGCCTCCGGAAGGAGTATGCGAAGGATTACCTCTTCCTGACCGACCCCTCCATGCAGAAGGTGTACCAGCAGATCGAACAGGCCGCCGCGCAGGACAAGGTCACCACCCTCATCCTGGGCGAGACGGGAACCGGCAAGGAGCACGTGGCGAAATTGATCCACTGGCTCTCTCCCCGGGCCTCGCGCCCCTTCATCGAACTGCATTGCGGGGCGCTCCCGGAGACCCTGCTGGAATCGGAGCTGTTCGGCTACGAGGCGGGCGCCTTCACGGACGCGAAGAAGCAGAAGCAGGGGCTATTCGAGACCGCCCAGGGCGGGAGTCTCTTCCTCGACGAGATCGGGGAACTCCCCCTCTCCATCCAGACCAAGCTGCTCAAGGTCCTGGAGCAGAAGACCCTGCGCCGCCTGGGATCGGTCCAGGAGATCCAACTGGACGTGAGACTGCTGGCGGCCACCAACCGGGACCTGGAGAAGGAAGTGAAGGACGGCCGTTTCCGGGCGGACCTCTACTACCGGCTCAACGTCATCCCCATCGCGCTTCCCGTCCTGCGCAAGAGACCCAAGGACATCGCCCGGCTGACGAACTTCTTCTTCCAGGAATCCTGCGTGGCTTTCGGGAAGAAGCTGGGCCTCATCCCCGACGATGTCATGCGGCAGTTGACGCTCTACGAATGGCCGGGCAACGTCCGGGAGCTGAAGAACGTCATCGAACGCATGGTCATCTGGGCACGGGAAAAGACCCTGACGTTGAAGGACCTGCCCCGCGAGGTGCGGGATGCCGCCCCCTCGGCCTCCTCCTCCGAGCGTGCGGTCGTCACGCGCGCCCAGGCCGAGAAGGACGCCATCCAGCGCGCCTTGAACCACTCCAAGGGCAACCAGTCCAAGGCCGCCAAGATCCTCGGCATCACCCGCAAGACCCTCTTCAACAAGATGAAGAAGTTCGGCATGAAGACCTGATCCTTCCTCGAGGCCTCTTCCCGCCGCTCGGTCCGTCGCGGGTCATTTTTACCCACCCGGGTATTCCCGACCCTGCCCGGGCGTGACGTCTCCCCATTTCCGCGGCGGAATCAACCCCAAACATTGGCATCCCTTTTGCTTGATCCCCCAGTGGGACCGGCGGTCTTTTCCGTCGATCCAGCGGGGAGCGGGTATCGCTCCCCCAAGCGAAAGGAACCTCCCGTGAACATACCCGCGGTCAAGCCCCTCATGGTCGGCATGGGCGATTTCATCGTGACAACGGATCCCGGATGCGTCCTCACCACCTGCGCGATCGGGTCCTGCGTGGCGGTCGCGGCCCACGACCCGGAAGCCGGCGTGGGGGGCATCCTCCACTTCGTCCTCCCCAATTCCCAGTTGAACCCTTCCATGGCCCGGATCCAGCCGCGCATGTTCGGGGACACCGGCTTGAAGGATTTCCTCTGGGAGCTTTCCTCGAAAGGCGCCCAGACCGATCGCCTCTCCCTCAGGATCGCCGGAGCGGCCGTCGTGGTCCGGGACCTCTCCTGCCACGATATCGGGGCCGTCAACGCCCAGACCGCCCGTCGCATCCTCGAGGACCGGGGATTCGCGATCCAGGCCGAGGACACCGGCGGCGAGGAGATCCGCACCCTCACCCTGGAGATGGCCACGGGCCGCGTGACCGTGAAATCGAGGAGCAAAACTCGGGACCTCTGAGGTCCCGCGGGAAAAGGAAAACCGCCTGCCCCGGGAGGGGCGGACAGCCCGGTTTTGAATCCGTGATCCCGACGGGGAGGCTACCCCGCCCGGAAGCGCCGGAGGATGCCCTTCCATTGCTTCCGGAGAGCCGACCGAGGGAGCACCAGGTCCGCGCCCGCCTCGAGGGCGTCCTGCAGGAGGTCGGCCCGCAGGGAGTCCCCGAAGGCCACCACCGGGATCTTCCGGGTGCGGGAATCGCCCTTGAGACGCTCCACGACCGCGGTTCCGTCCAATCCGAAGGTGGTCACGTCCACCAATACCATGTAACATTCGCCCTTTCGAACAGAAGCCATCCATTCTTCATGCCCCGAGAAATAGCGGGCCTCGATTCCTTCCTGGATCGCCACACTCCGCAATTCTCCATTCCCCGCCTCCGCGGCAAAGACCGCAACCGCCAAAGGATGTTCTGTTTCCTGTCGTCGGGGCGTACCCTTCACACTTTTCAAACTGTTCACACCTTTCACACCAGCCATTCTCTTCAGTGCGCCTCCAGCCAGTTCTTCCCCGTTCCCACGTCCACCTTCAGGGGGACCTTCAGGTCCATGGCCCCCTCCATCTCGCTCACGATGAGCTTCTTCACGTCCTCCGCCTCGGCTTTCGGGGCCTCGAAGACCAGTTCGTCGTGGACCTGCAAGAGCATGGCCGTCTGGAAGCCCTTCTCCGGCAGACGCTCGTGGAGCCGCACCATGGCGATCTTGATGAGGTCCGCCGCCGAACCCTGGATGGGGGTGTTCACCGCCATGTGCTCCGCGTTGACCCGCAAACCCGGGTTGGAGGACCGGATATCCGGGAGGGGGCGCTTGCGCCCCAGGATCGTCGAGACGAAGCCGCGGGTCCGGGCCGCCTGGACCTGGGATTCCGTGTATTCCCGGATGCCCGGGTACTTGGCGAAGTAATCCTCGATGAAGCGCTTGGCCTCCTCGAGGGACACCTTGTTCTCCCGGGCCAGGCGCTGGGGTCCCATCCCGTAGATGATCCCGAAGTTGATGGTCTTGGCCATGTTGCGCTGGGCCCTCGTCACCTTCTCCAGGTCCACCCCGAAAACCTCGGAAGCCGTCCGGGCGTGGACATCCTCCTCCCGCTCGAAGGTGCGCACCAGGCCCGCATCGCCGGAAAGGTGGGCCAGGACGCGCAACTCGATCTGGGAATAGTCCGCCGAAAGGAGCACCTTCCCCTTCCCCGCCACGAAGGCCTCCCGGACCCGCCGCCCCAGGTCGGTCCGCACGGGGATGTTCTGGAGGTTGGGGTCGGACGAGGAAAGCCGTCCCGTGGCGGCCACCGTCTGGTTGAAGGAGGTGTGGATCCGCCCGTCCTTCGGGCTCCTCAAGGCGGGCAGGACGTCGAGGTAGGTGTTCCGGAGCTTGGCGATCTGCCGGTATTCGAGGATGCGCTCGGCGAGCTCCAGGCCCTCCCCGGCCAGGGCTTCCAGGACGTCCTGGTCGGTGGAATAGCCGGTCTGGGTCTTCTTGGCGCGCACGCCCGTCCGTTTCTGGACCTGCAACCGCTCGAAGAGCACCTTTCCCAACTGCTGGGGCGAAGCGATGTTGAACGTCTCCCCCGCCATGTGATGGATGGTCCGGGTGAGGCGTTCCAGTTCCTGCTCCGCCTCCTTCGACTGCGCCGCGAGCTTTTCCGGGTCGATCTCGATGCCCCTCAGTTCCATGGCCTGCAGGACCTTCACGAGAGGCCGTTCCACTTCGCGATAGAGATCCCAGAGCCTCTCGGCCTTCAATCGCGGTTCGAACAGCCGGTGCAGTCGCAGGGTATAGTCCGCGTCCTCGCAGGCGTAGGCCGCGACCTGCTCCACGGGGACCTGGTCCATCGTGATCCGCTTCTTCCCCTTTCCGATGAGCGATTCGGTCGCGATCTTGACGTGCCCGAAATGCTTCAGCGCCAGGGCGTCCAGGTTGTGCTGCCGGCTGGACGCATCCAGCAGGTAGCTTTCCACCATGGTGTCGAATTCGAATCCCCGGACCTCGATGCCTTGTGCGGCCAGGACCGCCTGGTCGAACTTGCTGTTCTGCCCGCCCTTGCCGACCTTCCCGTCCTCCAGGAAGGGTTTCAGGACCCGAAGGATGTCCGAGGGGTCCATCCCCGCGTTGAACGGAACATAGACGGCCTGTCCCGGTTTCCAGGAGAGCGAGACGCCGACGATCCCGCAGGTGAGGGGATCCAGCCCCGTGGTCTCCAGGTCCAGGGCCACGAGACCCGCGGCGCGCGCGGAGGCCGCCGCCCTTTCCAGCGAAGGGAGGTCCGGGATCGTCCGGTAGTCCGCCTCCGCGAGGGCGAGGGCCAATTCCCCCTCCGCAACGAAAGGCCGGGCGGCGGGGGACGGCTCCGGAGTCGGGGCGGCCGGTTCGGGCCGCCTCGCCGGCGGGGTCGGAGTCCCTTTCGGGTCCTTGGCATAGCCCTCGACCCGCCGCATCAACTGGCTGAATTCCAGTTCCTGGAAAAGGTCCCTCACCTCCGCCAGGTCCGGCGCGCCCGGGACCAGGTCGTTCACCTTCCCCTTCACGGGCGCCTTCAGGTCGATCGTGACCAGTTCGCGGGACAACTCGGCCTTGTCCCGATGGGTCTTCAACAGCTCGCGGACCTTCTCGCGCTTCACCTTCGGGAGGTCCCGGTAGAGCGCGTCGAAGGACCCGAACTCGTTGATGAGCTGGGACGCCGTCTTCTCGCCCACGCCCGGCACTCCCGGGATGTTGTCGGAGGCGTCCCCCATCAGGGCCAGGACGTCGATGACCCGGTCCGGCGTCACCCCGAACTTTTCCATCACGTCCTTCTCGTCCATGATCACGAGATCGGTCGGCCGCTTGGGGTTGTACATCCTCACATGGGGACCGATCAACTGCATGAAATCCTTGTCGCCCGAGACGATGAAGACGTCCATCCCGGCCTCGACGGCCCGGATCGTCAGGGTGCCGATCAGATCGTCCGCCTCGAATCCGGGCATCACGAGGCGCGGAACGGCCAGGGCATCCACCAGACGGTCGATGTAGGGGAGCGATTGGGCCAGGTCGTCGGGCATCTTCTCGCGGGTGGCCTTGTATTCCTTGTATCGCTTGTGGCGAAAGGTGGGTTCCCGGGAGTCGAAGACGGCCGCGAAATACTCGGGCTTCTCCTTCTCCAGGAGGGTGAGAAGGATGTTCGCGAACCCGAAGACGGCGGAGGTGTTGAGACCCGCCTGGTTCGTGAGGGGGTTCTTGATGAAGGCGAAATAAGCGCGATAAGCGATGGCCGCGCTGTCCAGGAGGAATAGGCGGGGTCGGGTCATGATTTCTCCCGTTGGATTCGGACCGGATGGGATCCCTGCCCGGTATTATAGTCGCGCGGGATGCCCGCATTGCCCGGTTTCAGCGCTCAGGAAACCGGACCAAGCCGAAAGGTCCATATCGAGCAGTCCCTTGAAAACCCGGATCGGGGAGCGGTCCGTGCGATTGTTCTTCGAAATTCGCCGGAAAACAAACGGGCCCGACCCCTTTCAGGGGGCCGGGCCCGTTATCTTCGGTTAAACGGTTGTTATGCGGGGATGCCGTATTTCCGTTTGGCTTCCTCGGTCATGTTCTCGATGTCCTCCATCAACAACCGGACGCGGATGCCCTTGGTCTTGCGAAGCTCGGCGTCCAGGGTCGCTTTCAGGCGCCCCCTGAGCATGTCGGCGATCTTGCGGGGGGCGTAGACGTAAATGTCCGCCCCGTCGTCCTTGTAGCTGGAATAATCGATCCGGATGACGGCCTGGGGAGCCAGGCGCTTCACCTCGGCTTCGAGCTTCTTGGCCACAATTTCCGCAGCGGTCTGGGGCACGATGAGCCTCCCTGGGGTGGAACGGCTGAAAATGATTTCGGACCGGACGGGGAGGAAAAAACGACTCATCCTCGAACGGCCCTTCATTCATAATCTAGTCTTGTGGCAGGGGTTTGTCAATAAAACGGCCCGGTTTTAGGGACCTCGCGACCCGTCAGGGCCGGAACCCGCCCTTGCGAAGCTTGTCGAGAACCCGCTCCAACTCCTCGAGGGAATAATACTCCACGACCACCGACCCCTTGTGACGGCCCGAGGATCGGACAAGGACCTTCGTCTCGAAGAATTGCCGGAGCTGCTCCTCGAGCTTCAGGAAGTTCGGGTCCTTCGGCTTGACGGTCTTGCGGGTCTTCCCGCTGCCCTTGACGCCGGCCAGGATGTTCTCCGCGTCGCGCACCGTGAGCCCCTGAAGGACGATGCGATCGGCCAGTCTCTTCTGCTCGGCGGGAGTGGAAAGTCCTGCCAACACCCGGGCATGGCCCGCGGTGATCTTCCCGGAGACCAGCATCTCCTGCACCTCGGGAGATAACCGCAGGAGCCGCACGGCGTTCGCCACCGTGGCGCGGTCCTTGCCGACCTTCCGGGCGACCTGCTCCTGCGTCAAGTGGAACTCCTCCTGGAGGCGGCGGTACCCTTCCGCCTCCTCCAGGGGATCGAGGTCCGTCCGCTGGAGGTTCTCCACGAGGGCCATCTCGAGGGCGTCGATATCCGAAGCCGTCACCTCGACGGCCGGAAGCGTGGCCAATCCCAGCTTCTGGGCCGCCCGGAAACGGCGCTCCCCGGCGATGAGTTCCCAGGTCTCGCCCTTCCTCCTCACGAGGACCGGTTGCATGATCCCGCGTTCCTTCACGGACTGGACGAGTTCCTGCAGGGACGCCGCGCCGAAGCGACGCCGCGGCTGGAAGGGGTTGGGGCGGACCTTGGCGACGGGGATCTGGAGCGCCGCGGTGCCGCGGGGCAGGGCGGCTCCCGGAGGGATGGTCTTGGGGATCAGGGCCTCGAGACCCTTTCCGAGGGCTTTCTTAACCACGGGACACGATCTCCTTCGTCAGGTTCAAGTACGCCTGGGCACCGCTGGAACGGATGTCGTAGAGGATGATGGGCTTGCCGAAGGACGGCGCCTCCGACAACTGCACGTTCCGGGGGACCACCGTATTGTACACCCGTTCCCCGAAGAACCCCCTCACCTCATCCGCCACCTGGGAGGACAGGCGGGTCCTGCCGTCGAACATCGTCAGCACGGCGCCCTCGATCTCCAGGGACGGGTTCAACGACTCGCGGACCCTCTGGATGGTCTCCATGAGGGACCCCAGCCCCTCCAGGGCGTAGTACTCGCTCTGCACGGGGATCAGGACCGAATGGGCGGCAGTCAGCGCATTGAGGGTCAAAAACCCCAGGGAAGGCGGGCAATCGATGAGCACGTAGTCGAAGTCCCCCTCGATGGCCTCGAGCGCCCGCTTCAGGCGGATCTCCCTCTCCGGGAGGGTCACCAGCTCCACCTCGGCGCCGGTCAGGTGGGTGTTGGAGGGAAGGCAGAAGAGCTTCTTCATATCCGTGGGACGCACGGCTTCGAGGATCGACGCGCCGCCCATCAACACGTCGTAGACGGTGGCCTCGCAGGCGTTCTTGTCGATGCCCACGCCGCTCGTCGAATTGCCCTGGGGATCGAGGTCGATCAGGAGGGTCTTCCGCTCGATGGCGGCCAGGCAGGAAGCCAGGTTGATGGCCGTGGTGGTCTTGCCCACCCCGCCCTTCTGGTTCGTGATGCAGATGATCTTGGCCATGCCGCTCCCGGGACCCTCAATCCGCCTCCGGGACCCCCTTCTTCCACCGGATGGGCTTCGCCAGGTACGCCAGGAAACCCGCCAGGCTGATCATGAGAACGCCGACGACAAAGATCAGGGTGGAGTAGGCCAGGGCCTGCGCATCGGTCAACGAGACGATCCCGAACAGGAAGATGAGGGCCCCCTCGCGCGTTCCGAAACCCGCGAAGGTGACCAGGGAAACGATGTTCACCACCGAGACCACGAATGCGAGGTAAAGGATGTTGATCCCGATCCCTAGGGAGAGGGCCATCTGCTGGCAGCCCCAGAAGAAGGAAAGGTAGGACACGACGGTCAACAGGACCGGATAAAGAATGGAGGGCCGGTAATAGGATTCCATGCCCCGGTGGAAATCCTCGAAGGCCTTGTCCGTCCTCGCTTTCAACCCCTCGCCCATCATCTTCTGGAAGACGAATTTCAGGACCCCCCCGCCCACCTTCCGGTTCAAAACCAGGATGGAAACGAGGATCAGGACGGCGAAAAAGACTTCCACGGCCCGCACGAGGTTCGGGTCCCCCGGCAGGGGATAAAGCATGAGCCCCAGGGCCCCCAGGACCAGGAGGATATAGAGGTCGAAGACGCGGTCTACGAAGACGCTGGCCATGGCGTATCCCGTCGAATGCTTCAGGTCCTCCTTGAGGTACAGGATCTTGATGAAATCCCCCGCCCGGCCCGGAGTGACGTTCCCCCAGAAGAGGCTGTTGAGGTAGATGAGGAAGCAATCCCAGACGGGATAGCGGTGGCCCTGCATCCTCAGGAGGAAGCTCCAGCGGACACCCTTGATGTAGATCATGAGGAGAAGGGCGGCGAAGCCCAGGGTCACCAGGACCAGGTCGGTCTTCCGGAGCAGGTCGAAGGCGCCCTTCATGTCGTTCTTGCTCAGGATCCAGACGAGAAGCCCCAATCCGAGAAGGATCGGCAGGGATCGTTTCAGGGTTTTCACGGACCGTCCTTGGGGGTTATTTCAGTTCGACTTCCCTCTCGGTATAACGCGGTTTGGCGGGAGGCTCCTTGACGATGATGCGGACCGTATACGTCCCCGGCCGGACCCAGGGCGAGATGGGGATCGTGCCCGAGAAATACCAGAGGCGCTTCTTCGCGTCCTTCGCGAAGACGAACTCCGGGGAACCCGCCACCCGGACCACGCCGATGACCTCCGAAGCGTCCATCGGTGCGTCGATGGTGACCTGACCGGTCTTCCCACTCACGACCGGCTCGGGTTGGATGGTCACGCGGAACGAATCGTCCCGGATCATCCGCGAGGAACACGCGATCATGGGCAGGAGGAGGAGCAAGGCGAGGGCAAGCCGGGTGCGGCCGTTTCCCATGGGTGCATGAACCTTTCACGGCGGATTCACCAACAAAAAAGGGCGGTTGGGAACCGCCCTCCTTTCCCTCGGATCGTCCCCGAGTGCGCCTACTTTTTGGCCGGTTGGGGAGGCGCGGGTGCGGGTGCGGCTTCGGGTTTGGGAGGCGCCTTTGCGGCGGCGGTCTCGAGCGCCGTCCGGGCCTCCTTGTACTGGCGGGCCAGTTCGAGGCCCTTGAGCCTCGCCTTCTTCTGGCGGATGTCCTCCTGGTCGTCCAGTTCGATGAACCGGTTGGCCTTCAGGAGCATGATCTCCGAAAGATTGCGTCCCACCGAGAAACTCACGTAGGCCGGCAGGACGACCGCCATGGCGATCAGGGCCAGGAGCCAAAGGCCGTTCGCGACCTGGTGCATCCCGAAAAGGGGCGGCGTCCCGAACGAGAGCACCACCATGACCCCCATCAGGACGAGCAGGCAGACGAGGGCCACGCCCAGGATGCGGGCCGTCGCGCGGATCTTGTCGAACACGCCCGCGACCTCCGCCGCGTAATCGCGGATCGATTGTCCCGATTGTTCCAGGTTCTCCAGCCAGTTCTCATCCCAGGCCAGGATCCTCTTCTTGAGCATGGCCCCGGCGATGAGGATGAAGAAGGTGACGAACCATGTCAGGAGGGCCAGCGCCAGATAGCCTCTCACGGATTCGGAGAGCATGATTTCCATTTCGGGATTCCTTTCCCGGACGTCTGGATTGTTGGAACGGCTTCGCTACGACTGGATCAACTGGACCGTCGCGTCGAGCAGCTCGAGGATCCGCTGCTTGACCTCGGCCCACGGCGGACCCCCGTCACCCGTCTGCTTGGCCTGCTGCCAGGCCATGACCAGCTGGGACAGGGACCGGTCGCCTTCCGCGATGAGCGTCATGCGCACCGCAAGACGGCGGTTCTGCTCCTCGATCTCGAGATCATCCTTGATCTTCTGGACCAACTGCCCCTGCTGGGCTCCCGACGCCATCTCCGTCTGGATGGCGGCCCGCAACTCGGCCTCCACCTTCTGACGGATGGAGGATTCGAGGATCTTCAGCAGTTCATGCTGGTCGCCGGCCGGCATCGCGACGCCCCCGGCCGGGGGTGGCGCCGCCTCCGCCTTGGCTGCGGGGGGCGCGGACAGGTCCCAATCCTCGTCGGAGGCCAGTTCGGCCTTGATCCCCTTCGAGGCGCCGAAGATGGTGGCGGTGAACTCCTCCAGCTTGTCCTGGTAGACCCTCAACCCGACCTCGATCTCGCGCAGATCGTCGGGGGTCTTCGCCATGACGAGAAGGTTGTACTTCGAGATCTCCTTGGGCCGGGCCGCGCGCATGTGTTCGAAGAAGCGCGGTTCCCGCACCTGCAGGAGCTTCAGGAAGGCGTCCCATTGCGTCTGGAGTTCGGCGGAGTACCCCATGTCGGCTCCGGATGCTTTTCAGTTCACCCCGCGCAAACCCCTCAAGACGCGCGGCAGGATCGGCAACAGATCGCCCGCCAGGACCCCGTCGAGCCCGAAACGCCGGCCCGCCCCTTCTCCGGCGGAGCCGTGAACGAAGGCGCCGGCCCAGGCGGCATCGAAAGGCGCAAGTCGTTGGGCAAGCAGCCCGCCGATGACACCGGAAAGGACATCCCCCGTCCCGGCCGTGGCCAACGCCCGGTTCCCGGTGGGGTTGATGCGCACTTCACCCCGGGGATCCGCGACGACGGTGTGATGTCCCTTGAGGACAACCACGGCATTATACCCGGCGGCCATTTGCTTCGCAACACGGACCCGGTCGCGCTCGATCTCGGCGATGGTGGTTTTCATGAGCCGGGCGGCCTCCCCCGGATGGGGAGTCAGGATGACAGGCGTCTTGACAAGCTTGAGGAGGTCCGGATGCCCCCCCAGATGATGAAGGGCATCGGCGTCCACCACCAGGGGTACGGAGAGCCCGGCCAGGAGTCCGCGCAGGAGTCGCCCGGTGCCCCGATGCCTCCCGATCCCGGGTCCGATCACCGCGGCATCCGCGCAGGCGGTCAATCGCAGGATGCGGCCCGCGGCCCGCGGGGAAAGGAACCCGCCCGCGGTCTCGGGAACGGGAGCCGTCATGGGCTCGGTGAGTTTCACCTCGAGGATGGCGTTCAGGCTCTCGGGGCACGCAACCGTGACGAGACCGGCCCCGATCCGCTGGGCTCCCAGGGCGCACAAGGCGGCCGCGCCCGTCAACCCCGTCGATCCGGCCACCACGACCAGGCGGCCCCGCGTGCCCTTGTGCGCGCCCCCGCCATAATCCGGGAGAACGCGCTTCACCTCCGGCGCCTCGGTGAGGGCCGTCTTCAAGGCCCCGTCCCGGAGCAGTTCCTTCGGGAATCCGATGTCGGCCACTCGCAGATCACCGGCGAGGGTTCTTCCGGAAGCGCTGAAGAAACCCGCCTTGGGAAGACCGAACGTCACGGTGACCGATGCCCGGACGGCATCCCCCATCGGAAGACCCGTATCCGCCGCCATCCCGGAAGGAATGTCCACGGCCACGACCGGCTTCTTCATGCGGTTCAGTTCCCGAACGGCCTCGAGCGGAAGGCCCTTCAGGGGGCGTGACAACCCGATGCCGAAAAGGGCGTCCACCAGGATGTCGCACCCTCCGAACGCGGCCCGAAGAGCGGTGATCCCGGCCGGGCCGGTCGCGGGAAAGACCCTCACCCGGGCGGTCCTGGCTTTTGCAAGCTGGCGCCGCGGTTCGGCACCCAGTTTTTCCGGGTCCGCCAGAAGCACGGCCACGACTGGGGCGCCGCCCTTCCTCAAGAGGCGGGCGGCCACGAACCCGTCGCCCCCGTTGTGGCCGGCACCGCAGAGGACGCCCACGGTTCTTCCCTTCGATCGCCCGAACCGCTCCCGGATCGCCGAGACGACCGCCTTCCCCGCCGCCTCCATCAGTTTGGGGACAGTGAGCCCGTACCGGGCGATGGCCCTCTCATCGATGCGCCGCATCTCGGCGGCCGTGACGATCTTCATGGGGCGACCCCAAACAAAGGTGCCGGCCGGGGGATCATCGTCCGCCCTCGAGGGTCAACGTGGCGACGGCATCCCGCTTACTGTGCGAGAGGGCGAGATGGACGCCCTGGATGCCCCGCTCGGCGGCCAGCGCCTCGAAGACGCCGTGGAACCGCATCGTGGGCTTTCCCCACGGCTCCCTCACGACCTCGAGCAGGGTCCACTTCCAGCGCCCCCCGAACCCCCTCGAGAACGCCTTGATGGCCGCCTCCTTCGCCGCAAAGCGGCCCGCGAGCGACGGATAGGGATCGGATTTTTTGAGGCAGTAGGCGGCCTCGTCGACCGTGAAGATGCGCCGGATGAACCGGTCCTTGAAGCGCTCGTGCGCCCGCTTCACCCTCTCGATCTCGATGATGTCCACGCCCGTCCCCAGGATCATGCGCCTTCCTCTTTCCATCGCAAATCGTCTTCATTGTATTCCGCCTCGCGGCTCCGAGGAACCCCGTCCGCGGATCACCCCATCGGTGGGGGTGAGGGCGGGAATTCATACAGGTCCCAGTCGCTGACATCCGCGAACCCGACCCGGTCATAGACCCGGTTGGAGACCGGGTTGTCCGCGTCCGCGAAGAGGAAGACCCTGCGGCGCCCGTTCGCGAACAACCATCGGCAGACCCCTGCCACGCAGGCCTTGGAGTATCCCTTGCCCCGCTCCGCGGGAGGCGTGTACACCAGGTTCAATCGCGCACCGTTCGGCGTGGGTCCCGTCCAACCCGCCATGGAGACCGGACACTCGGCACGGACCCAGACGAACAAGCGGCGCTCCGCCAGGTATTCGTCCAGCTCCTTTGCGACCTCGACGGGTTCGTTGAGGCCGATGGACGCATGGAAGTCGCGCCCCCACGAGAGTACGGATTCAAGGTCCCCGGTAGTGGCTTGTCGGAACGTTCCCGGCGGGGTTGCGAGGCCTGCGATCTCCCGGCACTCCCGGATCCGCATCCCCATCACGCGACGCACTTCCCCGCCGTGGCGGGAGCTCCACAGTTCCGCGAAACGGGCCGCCACCCCGCCGGGCCCGCTCGCGCCGTTCAGGGGAGCGGCGTCCTCCTCCATGCGGTCGAGGAGACCGGCCAGTTCCGGCCCCGCAAGACGCGCCAGGACCGGCTTGAAGGGCGGCGTCCAGAGGGCTCCCCCCAGTACGCGGGAACCGTCCTGGACCGTCCAGAAGAAGCGTTTTTCGCCCGGAGCGGCCGGGTGCCGGCCGAGGGTCCCGAGGATGCCGAGCATCAGGTGGTTCTCGGCCTCCCGCTCGAGCAGGAGGTCCCGCATCCGGGCCTCGAAGCCGATCGGATCAGGGATTCGGACAGTCCCCATGGGTCCCCTCCTTCGGGACGAGCCAGAGCCGTCCCTGCAACTCCCGGTCCACGTGGTAATGACGCCGGATCTCGGCTACCACCTCCTCGGGGATGAGGTACTGCCGCGGGGTCGCGTACACCTCGATGGTGCGGAAAGCGCGCGCTCTTACGGCGCGCTTCAGGGGTTCGGTCGAGAGGAGACCCTTCTCGGCCATGAGCGTGTACTCGGCCGGCGGCAGGAAGAGGGGCTTGCCCGCCATCAGGGGAAGGTCCGCGTCCACCGCCAGGTGATCCCCCTCACCCGCGTAGAACGAAAGCGCCTCCCGTTTCACGGCCCTCTCCTGGGCGGAGGGGATCGCCGGCCCCGGCCTCACCAGGAACGACGCGAGACCCGCCAGGAAGAACAAGATCGCGACCCGAAGCCGGCTTTTTCCCGCCGCGACCGGCCGAGCCGGCCGGAAAAGCGCCTCGCCGAGGAAGAGGATCCCGAAAAGCTCGAACTCCATCATGTAATTCTCCGCCGCTCCCGGGCGCCCCAGGCCGGTCAGCCACAGGAGGGAGAGCCCCGCCTGCCAGGCGATCAGGCCCGATACCCTCCGCGATGCCAGCCCCCAGGTGAGGGCCGCGAACAGCCAGCCGGCCTCCGGGATGAACCAGGCGGACAGCGCCCTTCCCAGGAGGCCCGCGTCGAACCCATGGGCCGCGCCGCGCAGGATCAGATCGAGGTACGCCCCATCCGTCGCGGCCTCAAGCGCGACCGTCGCAGGCAGGACGATTAGTGCGGCCCCGCCCGCGAACAGAACCCATCGGCGCCCTTCGCGCCGGACGAGCGAGTGGATCGTGAAGGCCAAGGGCAGGGTCACCAGGGTCTGTTTCGCGAGGAGCGCGGCGCCGGCCAGGGCGCCGGCCCCGAGGATCCTCCAGGCATCGTCCCTTCGCCCCGCCGGGCCCAGGAGGAGGACCCAGGCGAGGAACGAGAGGAACAGGGCGAGCGTGTCCGGCCGCACCATGGAACCCCAGGCCCGCCACGTCGGGGACAGGAGAAGCAGGGACGCCGCGAGAGCCGCAGGGGTGTTCCCCCATCGGGCGGCTCCCCACCGGAAGAGGAGCCCCGCGCATCCCAGGAAGGCGGCCAAGGCGATCAACCGCCCGGGGAGGAAGGGCGAGGAAACGAGCCGCATGGGAAGGCCGGCGAGGAGGGAGAAGAGGGGGGGATAGAGACTGAACATCGAAAGCGTGGCGGAAGGATCGGGATAGGGGAGGATCCCCCGGCCGAGGAGCCGGGCCACCTCGGCGTTGGCGGCCTCGGACTGGTTCACCTGGAAATCGCAGAGGACGCGTCCGAGGACCCGGTCCATGGAAGCGACGACCGAGAGACCGGCGATGAGGAACAGGAGGGGCGCCATCCAGGGCAGGGAGGGGATGACGCGGGGGGAGCGGGGGTTCATGGGACCATTATAGGGAAAGAGAACCCGCGCGCGGGATGGAGACCCCGCGGGGCACGGAACGGCCGTTCGGCAGGGTCAGCGGCCCTCCAAGGGCTCCAGGGTCTCGGCAAGGACGATGACCTGGCCCTTCACCACCTCGGCGTAACCGCCGCCGATCCGGTAACGCCGGACCTCCCGGTCCTTCTCCACCTTCAGGACGCCTTCCTTCAGGGCCGAAAGCAGGTTGGCGTGCCCGGGGAGCACCCCGAACTCGCCCATAAGCCCCGGCAGGACCACCGAGGAGACCTCCTCGTTGAGGCATTGCCTCTCGGGGGTCACGACCTGGAGTTTGATCGTCTTGGCCATGTCGGATTACCCCTGCATCTTCTTGGCGTTCTCGACGACCTCTTCGATGCCCCCCGCCATGTAGAAGGCCTGCTCCGGCAGGTCGTCGTACTTGCCCTCGATCAGCCCCTTGAACGACGCGATGGTGTCCTTCAGGCGCACGTACCGGCCCGGGCGGCCCGTGAACTCGGCGGCCACGTTGAAGGGCTGGGACAGGAACTTCTGGATGCGCCGCGCCCGATGCACGATGAGCTTGTCGTCGTCCGAGAGCTCGTCGATGCCGAGGATGGCGATGATGTCCTGGAGTTCCTTGTAGCGCTGGAGGATCTTCTGGACGCTGCGGGCCACGGAGTAATGCTCCTCGCCCACCACGAGGGGATCGAGGATGCGGGAGGTGGAGTCCAGCGGGTCCACGGCGGGGTAGATGCCGAGGGCCGAGAGGGGCCGGGAGAGGACCGTGGTGGCGTCCAGGTGGGAGAAGGACGTGGCCGGGGCCGGGTCGGTGAGGTCGTCGGCGGGAACGTAGATGGCCTGCACGGAGGTGATGGACCCCTTCTTCGTCGAGGTGATGCGCTCCTGCAGGGCGCCCATCTCGGTGGCCAGGGTCGGCTGGTAGCCGACGGCCGAGGGCATGCGGCCCAGGAGCGTGGAGACCTCGGATCCCGCCTGCGTGAAGCGGAAGATGTTGTCGATGAAGAGGAGCACGTCCTGGCCCTCCTCGTCGCGGAAATACTCGGCCACGGTGAGGCCCGTGAGCCCCACGCGGGCGCGGGCTCCCGGCGGCTCGTTCATCTGGCCGTACACCAGGGCGGCCTTGTCGATGACCTTGGACTGCTTCATCTCGAGCCAGAGGTCGTTGCCTTCGCGCGTGCGCTCGCCGACGCCGGCGAACACCGAATAGCCGCCGTGCTCGGTGGCGATGTTGCGGATGAGCTCCATGATGACGACGGTCTTCCCGACGCCGGCGCCGCCGAACAGGCCGATCTTCCCGCCCTTCTGGTACGGGGCCAGAAGGTCGATGACCTTGATGCCGGTCTCGAGGATCTTCTTCTGGGTGTCCTGCTCGACGAAGGCCGGGGTCGGGCGGTGGATGGGGTACTTCTTCTCGGTCTTGATCTCGCCGATCTCGTCGACCGGCTCCCCGAGCACGTTCATGATGCGCCCCAGGGACCCGGGGCCGACCGGCACGCTGATCATCTCGCCCGAATCCGCGACCTTCATGCCGCGGCGGAGACCGTCGGTGGAACTCATGGCCACGGTGCGCACGACCTGGTCGCCCAGATGCTGGGCCACCTCGAGGGTGACCCGGGCCGGCAGTTCCTTGTCCTCCACCCAGACCGCGTTGTAGATGGGCGGAAGGTCCCCGCCGGGGAACCGGACGTCCACCACGGCCCCGATGACCTGCAGGACCTCGCCGATGCGGGTCTGGTTCTTGTCCTTCGTTTTCGTCGCGCTCATTTCGTTACCCCTTACCTCAAATTCATTCGCCACAAAGGCACCAAGGAAGACCTTGGATGTTGCATGCACGGCTGTTGATGCTTCGTCCGCTTCCTTCAGCGGTTTTCGTTCGTCCGCGGCTTCCGCCCCGTTACAGCCGCACCCTTCGTGTCTTGGTGTCTTGGTGGCGGATCACTTAAGTGCTTCAACGCCTCCTACGATCTCCGCGATTTCTTGTGGTAGGCGCGCAAAATTCCATGGCGCGCCGTGCCCACTGAGCCCATCGGGGCTCAGTGTCCGTGATCGCCCACGGCTATTTTAAAGCCTCGGCGCCTCCAACGATCTCCGCAATCTCTTTGGTTATCGCCGCCTGCCGCGCGCGGTTGAAGGCGAGCGTCAGGGAGGCGATCATCTCGTTGGCGTTCTTCGTGGCCGCCTCCATGGCGGAGCGGCGGGCCCCCATCTCGGCCGAGAAGCTCTCCAGAAGGATCCTCTGGATCTCGATGGCCAGCCATTTCGGGAGAAGCACGCTCACCAAGGCGTCCATGGAGGGCTCGTAGAGGTAGTCGCCGGAGGCCATCTTCGTGTCCCCGTTGTCCTGCAGTTCCGCGGCCCGGATGGGAAGCAGGGTCTCCAGCGTCAACTTCTGCTGGATGACGCTCTTGAACTCGTTGTAGAGGACGTCGATGCGGGCGTACTTCTCGACCGTGAAGAGCTGGACGATCTCGTCGCGCACCTGCAGGACGGACTCGAACGGCAGGGCCGGAAAGAGCCCCGACCACTCCTTGAGCATGGGGACGCCGCGGCGGCGGAAGAAATCGCGCCCCTTCTTGCCCGCGACCAGGAGCGTCACGCCCGGGTTCTCCTTGAGATAGGCCTGGGCCCGGCGCAGGACGTTGCCGTTGAAGGAGCCGCAAAGTCCCCGGTCCGCCGTCACGACAAGCACCGCGGTCTTGCCCCCCGGGTGGGAGGCCAGGAGGGGATGGGCGTCGGGGTTGATGTGGCCGGCCAGGTTGTGGATCACGTCGGAGATGCGGAAGGCGTAGGGACGCGCGCCCAGGATGCGCTCCTGGGCCTTCTTCAGGCGCGCCGAGGCCACGACCTTCATGGCCTGGGTGATCTTCTGGATGTTGTGGACGCTCTTCAGGCGCCCCTTGATCTCGCGGATCTGTGCCATGGCCGTTCCTTACGGGGTTACCGGGACTCGACCCGGCGCTCGGCGGGAGGGAAGGCGTCGGCGAACGCCTTCACGGCCGCCAGGAGCTTCGCCGAGGTCTCGTCGTTGAGGACCTTGGCGTCGCGGATGGTCTTCATGAGGTCCGCGTGCTTGCTCTTCATGTGCTTGATGAGCCCGAGTTCGAAGGGCTTCACGCGGTCCATGGGCAGGGGGTCCAGGAACCCGTTGACGGCCGCGAAGATGGCCGCCACCTGCTCCTCCAGCGCGTAGGGCGCGAACTGGGACTGCTTCAGCAGTTCGACGATGCGGGCGCCGCGGTTCAACTGGGCCATGGAGGCCTTGTCGAGTTCCGCGCCGAACTGCGCGAACGCCGCCAGCTCGTAATACTGCGCCAGGTCGAGCTTCAGTTTTCCCGCCACCTGCTTGATGGCCTTGGTCTGGGCGTTGCCGCCGACGCGGGAGACCGAGATGCCGACGTTGATGGCCGGCCTCACGCCCGAGTAGAAGAGGTTGGATTCCAGGAAGATCTGCCCGTCGGTGATGGAGATGACGTTCGTGGGGATGTAGGCCGTGACGTCGCCCGCCTGCGTCTCGATGATGGGGAGCGCGGTCAGGGATCCGCCGCCCAGCTTGTCGGAGAGCTTGCAGGCGCGCTCCAGCAGGCGCGAGTGCAGGTAGAAGACGTCGCCGGGGTACGCCTCGCGGCCCGGCGGGCGGCGGAGCAGGAGGGACATCTCGCGGTAAGCGACGGCCTGCTTGGAAAGGTCGTCGTAGATGACCAGGGTGTGCCCGCCGTTGTAGGTGAACTCCTCGGCCATGGCGCATCCCGCATAGGGGGCGATGTACTGCAGGGGGGCCGGGTCGGAGGCCGTGGCCGCCACCACGATGCAGTTGTCCATGGCCCCGTGCTCCTCGAGCGTCTTCACCACCTGGACCACCGTGGACCGCTTCTGCCCGATGGCCACGTACACGGAGATGACGCCCTGGCCCTTCTGGTTGATGATGGTGTCGAGCGCCACGGCGGTCTTGCCCGTCTGGCGGTCGCCGATGATCAATTCGCGCTGGCCGCGGCCGATGGGGATCATGGCGTCGATGGCCTTGAGACCGGTCTGGAGCGGCTCCTTGACCGGCTGGCGCTGGACCACGCCGGGGGCCTTGAACTCGATGCGGCGGGTGGAGGAGGCCTTGATGGGGCCCTTGCCGTCGAGGGGGTTGCCCAGGGGATCCACCACGCGCCCCAGCAGTTCCTTGCCCGTGGGGACCTCGGCGATGCGCCCCGTGAGATGGACGGGGTCGCCCTCATGGACGAGCTTGGTGTCGCCCAGGAGCACGGCGCCCACGATGTCGCTCTCGAGGTTGAGGGCGATGCCGTAGACGTCGTTGGGGAACTTCAGCAGTTCCCCGGCCATGGCCTTGCGGAGGCCGTAGACGGAGGCGACGCCGTCGCCCACCTTGATGACCTCGCCCACTTCCGCGAGTTCCGACTCGCTCTTGAACTCCGCGATGCGGGATTTCAGCAGTTTCGTGATCTCGTCCGCTTGGATCGCCACTTTCGACCTCCGTCCAGAATCCTTTGGGATGACCTGCCCGACTCACGGAACCCCGGGAAGGGGGCTAGTCCTGTTCCCGGAGGATCGCCTGCTTCATGCGCTCCAACTGACCCAGGACCGACGCGTCCAGCCGCTGGTCCCCCGCGTAGAGGATCATGCCGCCGACCAGGTCCGTTTTGACCTCCTCGCGGATCTCCGGCTCCATCCCGAAGGCCTCGGAGACGCGGCGCGCGATGCTCTGCTTCTGATCCGGGGTGAGCGGCATGGCCGTCAGGACGCGCACCACCGTCTTGCCGGAAGCCGCGTACTGGAGCCGCTCGAACTCGTCCGCCACGGCCGAAAGGAAGCCCATCCTCTTCTTCGACATGAGGAGCAGGAGGAACCGCTCCATCACGGGGGAGAGCCGCCCGCCCGGGAGCAGGGCCTGGAGGGCCTGCACCTTCTCGGCCGGGTTCAATCGCGGGTGCTCGAGGAGGCTTTTCAGTTCCTGCGTCCTCGCGACCAGGGCCCTCACGTCCCGCAACTCGCGGGCCACCGCCTCGGCGGCGTTCTGTTCCTTCGCCACCTCCAGGAGAGCGGCGGCGTATTTTCCGGCGATCACCGATTCCATTCAGTGAATCCTTTTCATTCCCCTTTTCCCTCGAGGGAAAAAAGGGTCAGTTCTTTCGCGCGCCCATTTCCTTGACGGCCTCGGCCACGATGCGGTCCTGGGCCTTCGCGTCCACGCTGCCCCGGACGATCTTCTCGGCGATGGCCACCGCCATCGCGCCCATCTCCTTCTGGATCTCCTTCACGACGCTTTTCTTCTCCGCCTCGATCATGGCGTGGGCGTCGAACATGATCTTCTCGGCTTCCTTGCGGGCGGAAAGCACGATCTCCTCGCGGGTCTTCTGGGCCTCGGCCTGGGCCTCCTTGATCGTGGCGCCCACCTGGGCCTCCAGGTCGCGGGCCCGGACCTCGAAGTCGGCCTTCAGCTTCTCGGCCTCCTTCTGCCGCTGTTCGGCGGCGGCCAGCTGGGTCTCGATGCGCTGCTGGCGCTTCGTCATCCACCCCTTCAGGTAGGGCACGTAGATGAACGCCGCCAGGGTCAAGCCCAGGAGGAAGGTGATCATTTCCAGGACGTAGTACGTCGCGTTGAATTCCATTGTCTTATCCTTTGGACCGGGAGGGGGACGCCCGGGGGGCGCCCCTCTCCTGCGGTTTTAAGAACGGGGCCTCAGCCGACGAAGAAGCCCGTGAACGGATTGGCGAACAGCAGGATCAGGGCCACGACCAGGGCGTAGATGCAAAGCGACTCGATGAAGGCCAGACCGATGATCAGGTTGGTCTGGATCGTGCCCGCCGCTTCCGGCTGGCGCGCGATGCCTTCCACGGCCTTCGCGACGGCGTTGCCCTGGCCCAGGCCGGTGCCGATGGTGCCCACGGCGATCGACAAGGCGGCGGCCAAAACGGTGGCCGCGAAGAACAGCGCGGCTCCCGCCACGGTGGCCTTGCCTCCGGCGGCGGCGGCTTCAGCCCCGCCTTCCGAGGCGAACACGATGCTCGCGTTCACCAGCATCAATCCCAACGTCCACAGGATCTTCTTCATGATTCAGCTCCTTTGTATGGGTTGCCCCTCCGGGTCGGCGGGGGCCGCCCTTCAGGGAATTCCGCGTTCAACCAAACCGGGCTTCCGCGACTCCTCAATGCGCGGGCGCGTGCTCCTCGCCATGCCCTTCGGCGTGCTCGTGCTCCTGCACGGCCCCGCCGATGTACACCATGGCCAACAGCATGAACACCAGCCCCTGGACGAAGGAGACGAAGATGCCCAGGACCACGATGAGGGCTCGCAGGACGAAGGGAACGGCCGCGAGGACCTTGGTGAAGGCCGAGATGGGCCAGAAGATGACCACCAGGAGCGCCAGGACGGCCAGCAGTTTCTCCTTGGCCATGATGTTGCCGAAAAGCCGCATGGTGAGGGAAAGGGGCCGGGCCAGTTCGCCGACGACGTGCACGAAGGGCATGAGCACCAGGAGGAACAACTGGATGGCTCCCATGAGAAGACCCATGAAGAGGTTGTCCTGCTTGGGCAGGGCAGGCGGCAGGAAATGCGCGAGGTACCCCTTCACGCCCTTCTGTTTGATGCCGAACACGTGGGTGGACAGGAACACGACGGTGGCCAAACCCAGGTTGGTGTCGACCCGGCTCGTGGGCGACAGGAACCCCGGGATGAGGCCGATGAGGTTCGAGAAGAAGATGAAGAGGAAGATCCACATGAAGAGCGGCAGGAAGAAGGGCGTGCTCTTCCCCACCAGGGGCTCCGCGAAGGAGTTCACCCATTCCAGGACCATTTCCATGAAGTTCTGGAGGCCCGAGGGCACCCACCGGGGCTTGTTCGTGGCGGCCTGGAGCATCAGGAGCGTGATGAAGATGACGAGAAGGGTGACCGTCCAGCCGTTGATGAAATTATAGAAACCCAGGAAATCGAAGAGGTGCGTCTTGATCAGGATGGGGGATTCTGCTTCGTGCATGAAGGACCCTTCTTCGGAAGGACTCTGACGCGCGCGACGCTGGAACAGCCGGTCTGAAAAAAAACTGAAACGACCGTTAGTTTAATGACACCCCCCAGGCCGGTCAACAAAAACGGCGATCCATATCCATCAAACCCGGCGAATGGAATGAAAGATGGTTTTCACGACAAAGACATTTCACACGATTCGTTCAAGGCGCGAAAAAGTTCCCGACAGGAGAATCATAAAAAACACCGTTAAACCATTTGCCACGATTCATTTCGACTTATCGGCCGGGCCCGACGGAGGCGCCGGGGAGGCCGCGGGCGCGGACCGGATCCCGAACCAGGCCAGGACTCCGAGAAACCAGATATAGCTCGCGACGGCCCCCAGGAGGCAAGCCACCGAGATCTTCAACAGCAGGACGAAGACGACGGCCAACAGGATCCATCTCACGAGATTCATCGCATGGAACATCCTGGTCCCGCCCGGGTTGCCGGGCGCAAGCACTTTCGTCGTCAGGGCTTTCAAGCTGTAAAGGAAGGCGAGGGACAAAAAGCTCCCCAGGACCAGTCCCAGGCCGAAATGACCGGATCCGAAGGCCCAGGCGATCAGTCCCAGCAACACCCCTCCGCCGACGGTGTAGAGATTGACCTGCATGAGGGGCAGGGTCAGAAGCGACTTCATGCGGCCCGGCTCCCGGGCGGACGGCGAGGCCGAGGCGCCCTCCCCCTTGGCGCGCCACCGGGCCACGGGCCCCGTCACGGCCTGGGAAGGCCTTCGGATCCCCTGAAGGACGGAACGGGAGAACTGGAGCTTCTTTCCCACGGGGCTTATTCCTTTCGGTCCGCGCGGTTGATGGCGCGGATGTCACGGATCATCTGGTAGAAACCCGCCACGACACCCAGCACGATCCCACCGATCACGGCGGCATCCCCGAGGTGCAGATACTTCCGGGCGAGCCAGCCGAAACCCAGCCCGATGAAGATGCACAGCGCCAGGGTGATGCCGGCGGTCGAAAGACGAAGGAGCGCCGCCGAGACGGGCAGGGGGCCGGGCGGGGCCATGAGCGGGGTCAGGAGCCCTGGTTGCCGGCGACGTCGGTGAAGTCGGAGGGAGAGACG